>DASPGI010000211.1:0-30572 GCA_035620695.1 Alphaproteobacteria bacterium | reverse complement strand
CGCCTGGTCCACTTGCACCCATCGGTTGGGCCCGTTCACGTGTTTGAGCGGCGACTGCAGAGGCGCAGTCCCAAACTCAGTGTCGAAGTAGGTGAAGAAGCCGTGCCCCGTTTTATCGCGACTGGTGACCTTGGCGGTCGCGAGCAGCTCACCGAGCTGATGCGATAGATCCTCGTCGGTTTCGACGATCGCTCGGCAAACGGCACGTTCCAGGTCAATGAAGCCGTGCTAAGAATCCATCGCCTCAGCTTATTCCTCGCGCAGCGGGGCTCACCTACGCAGATGGCCAACTGTCGAAGCGGTTAACCCGATACCGAAAACAGGGACCACGTCCCCGGAATTCCTTTAAGGCACTCCTTGCCTTCCTCGGAGAAGGCAATCCCCGAACCTGCCACCAAATCCTTCACCGTACTGGAAACCCACGTCGTCTTGGGCCTGGCGCGACCGGCAATCCGAGACGCAACATGGACGGCGAGGCCGCTCAAGTCATTTCCATGGCGCTCGCATTCGCCGGTGTGCAGGCCGGCACGGATGTCGAGGCCAAGGGTCTCCAGGTTCCGTCGGATTGCTTGCGCACATTCGGACCGGCAGCGACAGGGGTCGACGGCGGAGCGACGTTTCACTTTACTCTACCGGCCATCGACCAAAACGAGCAGGCTCAGTCCTGACTTCGGGAGTTCCGCGCCAAGGTTCTTGGCCGCGGCTACCAATCAGGGTTCAATTTTTGGTCCGCTACGGGACCTTTGACGGGAGATAGCCACCGTATCGACGATGATCCGGGGTGGGGCCTCAGTAGAGGGATTGTGAGAGAGGTTGGGAACGCTGGGGACGGCCGCCGCCGCGAGGCACCCGTGCAAGAAAATTAGCCAACAGATCGTGCCCGCGCTCGGTCAGCGCGGCCTCGGGGTGGAATTGCACTCCCTCGACCGGATGGGTGCGGTGCCGCAAGCCCATGATTTCGTGCTCGGGGCTCCAGGCGCTCACCTCCAACTCGGGCGGGACGCGATCCGGGGCCGCGACCAGCGAGTGATAGCGGGTGACCCGCAAGGGGTCGGGCAAGCCCTTGAAGACGCCACGGCTGTCGTGGGTCACAAGCGAGGTCTTGCCGTGCATCGGCCGGCGCGCGCGCACCACCAGCCCGCCATAGACTTCCGCGATGCATTGATGGCCGAGGCAGACTCCGAGGATGGGAATGCGCGAGCCGAGCTGGGCGATCACCGCGTTGGAGATGCCCGCTTCTTTGGGTGTGCACGGTCCCGGCGAAAGGATGATCGCGTCGGGCGCCAACGCTTCGATCTCGGCAATCGAGATGCGGTCGTTGCGAACGACGCTGCGCGCATGGCCCAGCTCTCCGACATAGCGGGCAAGGTTGAAGACGAAGGAGTCGTAATTGTCGATCAGAAGGATCACTGAACAACGCCGCCATGGCTCAGTGGCTTTACGATAGCATCGCCCCTGCGGTAGGACCTAGGGAGAGCTGCAGGGAGCGGGGAGTTTCCTCTTGAGATTCGGGAAGATGGTGCGGCCGGTCTTGCCGGTGCTGGCGGGCGTTGTGTGTCTGGAACTAGCGATCGGCGCCTTGGGGCCGGTCGCGGGCGTGCAGCTGGTCGAGCGCGGCGTCTCGGCAAGTCTTGTGGGGCTGGTGTCCTCCGCCCATTACGCCGGCTTCCTGATCGGCGCCTTGTTCGCACACCGCATCATCGACCGCGTCGGTCATATCCGCGCCTTCGGGGCGCTGGCCGTGATCGCCGCCGATGCAGCGCTGCTTCATGCATTGATCGATTGGCCTTATGCCTGGGCCCTTTTTCGCGCGATGATCGGAGCTGCCCTGGCCGGCCTTTTCGTGGTGGCCGAGAGCTGGCTCAACGACAAGGCCGCCGCCGAAACGCGCGGACGGATCTTCGCCACCTACATGGTGGCTTCCTGGGCGGCCAGCGGCGTGGCGCCGTTGCTGCTCAATGTCGCCGATCCCAACGATCCTTTGCTCTTCATCGCGATCGCCATCGCCTTCGCGACCGCCGTTCTGCCGATGGCACTGACCACCGTGGGCAATCCCGAGATCGAGAGCCGGACTCATTTCGGTATCCTGAGGGTGTTCCGGATCTCGCCCTTGGGGGTGGTTGCCTGTTTCGGATCGGGCCTCGTCACCAGCGCCTTCTATGGCATGACGCCGGTCTACATCGAAGGGGTCGGCCTGACCGCCCGACACCTTTCGGTGTTGCTTTCCGTCGCCATTCTGGGCGGCCTCCTGGTGCAGTTCCCCATCGGCTGGCTCTCGGATCGATTTGGGCGTCGGCCGCTCATGCTCATCTGCGGGACGCTCGCATCCGGCTTTGCGCTCGCCATCGCAATTCTCGATGACGGTTTCACAGCGCTTCTGGTTCTGGCCTTTCTCTTCAGCAGCGCGACCGCGCCTTTCTATGCGCTCGGCGTTGCGCAAACCAACGATTACATCACCGCGCGCGATTTCGTCGCCGCCTCGGGCGGGCTGTTGTTCGCCTGGGGGCTCGGCGCCAGCGCCGGGCCCAGTGCGGCCGGCTGGATCATGCAGGTGACTGGGCCCGACGGCCTTTTCTACTATCTTGCCGCAGTCCTGGCGGTGATCGCGCTGTTCATCGTCTATCGCATGGCGCGGCGACGGGCCAAGCCGGCAGCCCTGCAGGGCAACTTCCTGCCCATTGAGCCACAGGCCTCCTGCGCTCCAGCCCTCGATCCGCGCAGCGGCGAGGAGCCTCGACCCGCTTAGGCCAGACCAGGTCGTGCGTTGAAAACGGAGCGGCCCTACTGACCGGGCAACGGAGTGACGGTCAAGCGCGCCCGAGCCACCGAACCCACGGCCTCCGCAAACGCCGAATCGCTATCTAAGAGACGGTGAAAATCCCGTGCCCGCAGCATCAGCAGACGGCAATAGCCGAGTGCGGTTACATCGGCCGAGCGCGGCTGGTTGGTAAGCAGCGCCAGCTCGCCAAAGAAATCGCCGCTGCCCAGTCTGAGCGAGGTCGAATCGAGCTTCACCTCGACCGCGCCGGAAGCGATGAAGTACATCGCATCGCCGCGCTCGCCCTTGACCACGATGCGCTCACCCGGCACCGCCAGGCGCGCGCGCAAGAGGCGTGCGATCTTGGCGCGCGCGGCGGGACCGAGTTCGGCGAACAAGGGAACTCGAGCGATCTGGTCGGGAACCGGGATCACAAGATCCAAGGGCGGCGGCCGGTCGAGAGCGCGCCAGCGCTGACTCAGATTCCGATTCAGATCCTTGTGGACCTCCTCGCCGATCACGTCCTCGGCTAGAAGCTCGTCATACTCGGCCTGTTCCAGGCGCAGCGCGGTGCGTCCGAGCATCTGCTCCTCCAACGCGCGCGCATAGCGTGGATATTGCAGGCGCAACGCCTCCAGAGCCTCGAGGAGGGCCGCGAGCCGCTCCTCCAGCAGCGCGCCCAATTGCTTGGCGACATCCTCTCCCAAGACGGGCGCAACGCGCCGCCGGGCGAAATCGATGAGCGTCGCGATCGCAAGCCTGACGATGGCCAGATGCTCGAACCGTTGCCCGATCAGGCGTGACAGGGACCCTTCGATGCCGAGCCGTCGATGAGCCAGGAGGGCCAGGCGCAGCGGGCGCGAAAAGCCCACGGCGCGGCGCGCCGCTGCCTGGTAGCCTTCCAATCCCGTAACCTTGACTGCGTCCTGCAGCCGGCCGGTGTCGGCCATCAGTTGAGGCATCATCCCGCTTGAGACCAGCCGGTCGCGGCGATATTGGAGGTAAAGACGCTCCTCGCGACGGACCAGCGAGAGCAGGCCGAGCCGCAACCGCGCCTCTGATTCCAGTTTGGTGACCTCGCCCGCGGCAAGCGCATGCAAACGGTCCCGGTAGGGGCGCGCGACGATCTCCACCGCCTCGACAGGCACGCCCAGCTCATCGGCCAGCTCCCCGATTCGCGATTCGACCCGGCCCAGGGCCAGCCCCAACGCCCCTTCGCGCACCGCGCGCTCGGCCACCGTGAGCCGGTCCAATTTCAAAAGACGGATCAGGGTGCGCAAGCTGGGTCCGTTGACGAACAGGGTAAACAGTACGAAGCCGGTTGCGAGCAGGCCGACGAACCGTCGTGTCGCCGGATCAATCCAGGCGATCTCGGTGGCGGCAAGCGCGAGCGCCAGCGAGACCGCACCGCGCAGACCGCCCCAGAGAATGACCAGCTTCTGCGGATGGGTCACGTTCTGCGCCATCTTCAATGCGCTCATGACCGGCCAAAGGCCGAAAAGCACAATGGCGCGCGCCGCCAGCGCTGCGGCGATCAGCACCGCGAGGGCGAAGATCTCGCCCCAGCCGATGCCGGAGATCAGCCGCGGCACAAGCAGGCCGCTTAGCAGCACGATCATCGCGTTGGCCCAGAAGCCGAGCTGTCCCCAGTACTCGACCAACGACGTCCAATTGGCGGGGGGAACGCGGATTCTTCCGGCAGTGCCGAGCACCAGCGCCGCCGTTACCACTGCCACCACGCCCGAAACGTGCAGGTAATGCTCGGCGGCGATGAAGGTGAGGTAGGCCAATGCGACGGTCAACGTCATCTCGGAGCGTAGATACCCTCGCAATCCCCTGAGGATCGCCACTCCGAGCCGGGCGATGATGAAGCCGAAACCGAGCCCTCCGGCGAATTCGGCGATGAAGGCGAGCGCGGTGCCGGCGAGAGAAGAGCCTTGCTGCCCGCTGAGTAAGCCTGCCAACAGGCCGAACAGAGCGATGGCGGCGGCGTCGTTGAAAAGGCTCTCGCCCTCCAGCAGTGTTGTGAGGCGCTTGGGCGCGCCGAGGTCGCGGAAGACGCCGACGATGGCGGCCGGATCGGTGGTCGCAATGATGGCGCCGACCAGCAGACAGACCAGGATCGGCATTGCCGTGGCCGCCGCCAACGCCCAGCCGACGACCATGGTCGTTATCAGAACGGCGATGACGGCAAGCAGCAGAATCGGTCCAAGATCGTCGATGAGGCGCCTCAGATCGGTCGACAACGCCATCTCGAACAAGAGTGCCGGCAGAAACAGCGATAGCAGGATCTCCGAACTCAGCGGCAATGTCCGCAGCGCAGCGAAGAAATCGACCAATGGCCCCGGCGGTAGATAGGGTTCGACGATGCCGAGCGTAAAGCCAAGTCCGCAGCCGAGCGCCGCAAACAGCACGGTCAACGGCAACCTCAGCCGCGGCGCGAGTGGTGGCAGCAGGCTGATCAGAGCGAGCAGTCCGGAAACTCCGAAAATGGCGAGGACAAGAGGGGGCAAGGCTGGCCTGCGACGGGCATCCGGGTTCGGCCGAGTCTAAGGCGGAGGGCTCTCCGACGACAACATGACAGAAGATGCAGCCATCACTCGACCTTTCGACCCGCGGCAGAAGGCCTGCCCTCCAAGCCTTGGTTACGGGCGGCGATGGGGATTCCTAGACCTCCTCTTTCAGCCGGCTTTCGGCGAGCACCCCGGTGGTTTCGAGGATCGGGTAGGCGACGGAGGTCAGATGCGAGTTGATGCGCTTCAGGTCGCGCAGTACGTCGAGATGGAGGCTGCTGGTTTCCAGGCTCTCGAGCTTGCCGCTGCGCAGCCGCGCGAGATGGCTCTCCGATGCCGACCGTTCCAGTTCGCGGAATTGGACCTTCTCCTCGATCAGGCGCCGCGCCATACGCAAATCGCCGGCGATGAAGACATTGAGGGCGAGCTTGAAATTCTCCATCAGCCGCTCGTGCATCTGCACGATCTCCGCGAAACCCTCATCTGAGAACTGAAGGCGGTTCTTGATCTTCTTCGCCGCCAGATCCATCAGGTTCTTGTCGATGATGTCGCCGACATGCTCGAGATTGGTGGTGAAGGTGATGACGTCGATGCAGCGCCGGCTTTCCTCGGGGTCCAGCGACTCGCGGGAGACCTTGGTGAGGTAGAGCTTGATCGACTCCTGGAGCCGGTCGACGATGTCGTCCATGTTCTCGACCTCACGCAACAAGCGGCGATCGTCGCTTCGGAAGACATCCATGGTCTTGCGCAGCATCTCCGTGACGATATCGCCCAGGCGCAACGTCTCGCGCGCCGCCGATGCGATCGCCACCGACGGTGTTTCGATCGCCGAAGGGTCGAGATAGCGCGGCCGGCTCAAATCTTGGGGCTCAGGCCGGTCGGGCCAGAGCCGGCCAAGGAGCTTGGCCATGGGCCCTATCAGCGGCAGGAAGAGGATCGCCAGGATCACATTGAAGCCGGTGTGAAGGTTGGCGACCTGTCGCGCAGGCGCGGCCTCCAGTTCGGCCAGGAGCGGAGCGATCTCTCCAAGCAGCGGCAGCACCGCCGCAACTCCCAGGAGCCGGAAGAGAAAATTGCCGAGCGGCACCCGCCGGGCGCGCGGCTCCGCCCCTGCGGTGGCGAGAATCGGTGTGAGGCCGCCGCCCAGATTGGCGCCCAGCACCAGTGTGAAAGCGAGGGTGAGGCCGATTGCGCCCTGCGAGGCGAGGGCAATCACCAGCAGCACGATCGCAAGGCTCGAAGCGGAGAGGACGGTCAACCCGGCCGCGACCAGCACCGCCAGAATCGGCTCGTCCGCGAGCCCCTCCATAAGGCTCTGCACGGTTTCGGATTCGCGCAAGGGTACGGCCGTGGCGGTCAGTTGGTGGAGCGCCAGCAGCATCAGCCCGAGGCCGACGATAAGGCGGCCGATATCCTGGAAGCGCGTGGCGCGCCCGCTCATGAAGAGCGCGACCCCAATAAGGATGATCAGGGGAGAGAGCCAGTGGATGTCGAAGGAAAGCGCCTGCGCGACCAGGCTGGTGCCGATATCGGCGCCGAGCATCACCGCAAGCGCCGCGCCTGTACCCACCAGCCCTCGGCCCGCGAAGCTGGCAGCCATGAGCGCAGTCGCGGTGGAGCTCTGCAGCAGCACCGTAATGCCGAGCCCGGCGGCAAGTGCGGCGAACCGGTTCTCCATGCTGGCGCCCAGCCGTCGACGCAGCACCGCGCCGTAAGCGCGCAGCACGCCGGTCTTGACCATGCGCAGGCCCCAAAGCAGGAGGGCGGCAGAGCCCAACAAACCAAGCAAAACGTCCGTGCCGCTGATGCTCGAATCCCTCCAGGTCCGGGCGCCACGCGCCCTGTGGTTGCCACATCAAAATCTGGTGCCGAGGCGCGCCTGCCCTCCACCGTTGTCACGGTTCTGTAACATGGTTCTGGCAAGCGCAGAAGCACAACCCGTGCCGCCCGGAGCATAAGGTCCGACAGGTCAACGACTTAGATCATAATTTCCTCATTCTCACTTCGGTTGCATTTCAGCGCGCCCGAGACGAGTGTTACCTTCGTAAGATTCATTCCGTCAGGAAGGTCGATGATGGGGAGCAATGGTCGGTGGCGGTTGAGCAAAGAAGAGGAGAATCTCATCCGCAAACACTTGCGATTCTACAGGAACCTGGATGAAGGCCGAGGTAAGCCGACTACACCGGCACAACGCCATTTTGTAGCCGTATGTAGAGCACAAGCCGTTGCGACAACGTCGCATGAGCGAGCGTATTTCAAATTCCGCGCTGGGGAGAAGGCTCAGATGCAGGTGAAGGTACCGACACGACACGTCCGCGGCATTCCCGAGCACCCAGAAGGCTGGCCGGTCGACGAATTCGGCTCCCGCTCGGAGTTTGCCCGCGACCGGGCATCTTGGAAACGGCGGGGGAAATAAGAAGGTTCAATTGCGTCTCGGGCCCTTGCGCTCGAACGGGCCGTTCTCGGTCAGGAAGGTGCGCGCAAGCGTTCGGTCCGCTTGCTCCATGCGCCAAGTGAGCATCTTCTGCGCATAGCGCAGCATCACTTCGCGGCAGGCCGGATCCTCGGCGCGATTGACGAATTCCTGCGGATCCTCGCCGAGGTTGAAGAGCAGCGGCGGCAAGGCCGGGAAATGCACGTATTTCCACTCGCGGTTGCGGATGACCGCGAGCGCGCACTGATCGCTGGTGAGCCCGAGCGCCGTCTCAGGCACCTGATGCTCGATGTCGCGGAAATCGTATTCGTAATGCGCTTCGCCGCGCCAGCGGGCCGGGCGCTGATCCTCGAGAAAGGGCAGGAGCGACTCCCCATCGCATTGCAGCGGCACGTCGAGCCCCAGCCAGTCGAGGATCGTCGGCATCAGATCGACCGCCTCGGTGAACTCCTCGACGATCTTGCCGCGCGCGGCGTGCGGGCGCGGGTCGCGGATGATCAGCGGGATATGATAGGCGGGATCGTGCCATCCCTCCTTGCCCCAGAGCCAATGGTCGCCCAGAAGCTCGCCATGGTCGACGGTGAACAGGATCAACGTCTCGTCATACTCTCCGGTGTCCTTCAAGTGCTGGAGGATGCGGCCGATGCCGGCATCGGTCTGGGCGATCAGGCCGAAATAGGTGGCGCGAATCTGGCGGATGTCGCGCTCCGACAATTCACGAGTGTCAATCGGATCGTCGGTGATCAGCCCCTCGGCGCCCATGCGGGAGATGCGATGAGCGAGATAGGGATGGAGCGCGCCTTCCTCGGCGGCGGTGGGTCGGCGCGCGGGCGAGGGCACGTCGGCCGGATCGATCAGACGGTTGAAGGGTGCGGGCGCGATGAAGGGCGGATGGGGTCTGAGGAAGACGCCATGGACGAACCAATTCTGGTCGCGGCGGACGGATAGGAAGCGGCGGATCGCGTCCGCCATGAACTCGGTCTCGCCATGCTCGGCCGCGAACAGGGCCGGCGCGCCGAAGGAGCTTTCGCCCGGCCCGGGCCGGTAACCCGGGGCGGGCTTGTAAACGCTCCAACGCCCCTCCGGCAGATCGTAGCCGCGCGCTTTCAAGTCCGCGATCCAATGCGCCATGTGCTCGGGCAACTGGAGGCCGACCGCGAAGCCCGGCATCACGCCCTCATAGGTTGTGAGGGCCGGGTCGCCCGGTGCAAAGCGGCGCGGGTCGGGGGCGGTATCCGTATAGCCGAACAAGGTCGGCTCGTAGCCGGCCTTGCGGACCTCGAGCGCCAGGTTGGTGAAGCGGGCGTCGACCGGCGTGCCGTTGCGCCCGCAGCGATGGTTCATCAGATAGAGGCCGGTCAGCATCGAGGTCCGGGCCGGACCGCAAGGGGCCGTCGCCGCATAGTGGCGGCGGAACAGAACGCCGTCGCTGGCGAGCGCATCGAGATTTGGCGTCATCGCCAGCGGATGGCCGAGGATGGAGAGGCACTCGCCTCGCCATTGATCGGCGGAGAGGAATAGGACCTTGCGGAGCTTCATCTTAAGCTCACCCCCGCACCCGCTCGTTTTTCGGATCGTAGAGCGGGGCGAGGTGGATCTGCGCCGGCACGCGCTCGCAGGCGACCTCGAGCTCGTAGCTGCCCGAGGTCAGATACTCGGGCGTGACCCCGTCGGGGTTGCGGACATAGCCGTAGCCGATCGACTTCGCGACCGTATAGCCCCAGCCGCCCGAGGTCAGCCAGCCGGCCTGCCTGCCGTCGCGAAAGATGGTCTCGCGACCGAGCAGCACGATCGCCGGATCCTCCACCGTGAAGCAGGCGAGACGTTTCGTCAGCGGCGCTCGGGCTTGCGCGTCCAGCGCCTCGCGGCCGAGGAAGGGCCGGTTCCCCTTGAGCTTGACCGCCCAGCCCAAGCCCGCCTCCAGGGGCGTATGGTCCGGCCCGATATCCGAGCCCCAGGCGCGATAGCCCTTCTCCAGCCGCAACGACTCGATCGCGCGATAGCCGGCATTGACGAGACCCAGCGGCCGGCCCGCCTCCATCAGCCGGTCATAGACCGCGCCCGCCGATTCGGCCGGGATATGCAGCTCCCAGCCGAGCTCTCCCACATAGGTGATGCGCAACGCGCGAACCGAGGCGCCGGCGATGGCGATCTCGCGCACCGTGCCGAAGGGAAAGGCGGTGTTGGAGACATCGGCGTCGGTCACGGCGGCCAACACCTCGCGCGCCTTCGGCCCCATCAGCGACAAGACCGCCCGCGCCGAGGTCACATCGACCAGCCTGGCGTCCATGTTCTCCGGGATATGGTCCCCGATCCAGGCAAGATCGTGCGTGGCGAAGCCGGTGCCGGTGACGATGTAATAGGCGTCGGTTTCGATCCGCGCCAAGGTGAGGTCGCATTCGATGCCGCCCCGGGCGTTCAGCATCTGCGTGTAGACGAGGCTGCCCGGCGGACGCGTGACCTCATTCGATGCGATCCAGGACAGGGCCGAGGCCACATCCTTGCCGACCATCAGCAACTTGGCGAAGGAACTCTGGTCGAAGAGGGCGGCGGCCTCGCGCGCGGCGCGGTGCTCGGCTCCGACCGGCTCGAACCAGTTCTGCCGGCCATAGGCGTAAACGTCCTTCGGCTCCATGCCTGGGGGCGCGAACCAGTTGGGCCGCTCCCAACCGAGCTTCCAGCCGAACGAGGCGCCTTGCGCCTTTAGCCGCTCATAGAGCGGCGAGACGCGGACCGGCCGGCCGCTTTCCATCTCTTCATGCGGCCAGGCCATGGTGTAGTGCTTGGCATAGGCTTCGAGCGTGCGCTTGCGCACCCAGCCATCGTCGCGGTGAACCGAGCCGAAGCGGCGGATATCGACCGGCCAGAGATCGAAGGGCGGCTCCGCCCCGACAATCCATTCGGCAAGCGCCTGACCCGCTCCGCCGGCGGACGCGATGCCGAAAGCGTTGAAGCCCGCGCCCACATAGAAACCTTTCAGCTCGGGCGCCTCGCCAAGGATGAAATTGCCGTCGGGCGTGAAGGATTCCGGCCCATTGATGAGCTGCTTGACCCCGGCTGTGGCCAGCGCCGGTACACGGATCAACGCCTGTTCCATCAACGGCTCGAAATGGTCGAAATCGCTGTCGAGCAGGGTGAAGTGAAAGCCTTTGGGGATTCCCTCCAAGGCCCAGGGGATCGGATTCGGCTCGTAGCCGCCGAAGACCAGCCCGCCCACCTCCTCCTTGAAATAGATCAGCCGGTCGGGATCGCGCAGGGTGGGGAGGTTGCGCGGCAGACCCCCAATGGGTTCGGTGACGATATACTGGTGCTGCACCGATTGCAGTGGGACCGAGACACCGGCCATGCGACCAATCTCCTTGGCCCACTGTCCGCCGCAATTGACGACGACCTCGCAGCGGACCTCGCCTTCCTCGGTCGTCACGCCCACTGCGCGTCCGTTCTCGATCAGGATGCCGGTCACCGGACACTCCTCGACGATGCTGACGCCAGCCATTCGCGCTCCCTTGGCGAGAGCTTGCGCGATGTCGGAGGGATTGGCCTGCCCGTCGGTCGGCAGGAAGGCCGCGCCGATCACGTCGGAGATATCCATCACTGGCCAAAGCGCCTTCGCCTCCTCCGGCGACAAGAGATGCATCTCCAGACCGAAGCTGTGGGCGGTCGTCGCCTGCCGCTTGATCTCGATGAGCCTCTCGGGGTTGCAGGCGAGGCGTAGGCCCCCGTTGCGCTTCCAGCCTGTGGCCTGTCCGGTTTCGCCCTCGAGCCTGTCATAAAGCTCGACCGAGTATTTGAGGAGCTGAGTGATGTTCGCTGAAGTGCGAAGCTGCCCGACCAGCCCGGCCGCATGGAAGGTGGAGCCGGAGGTAAGTCTGGCCCGCTCCAAGAGCAGAGTGTCCGTCCAGCCGTTCTTGGCGAGATGGTAGGCGGTGCTGCAGCCGATGATGCCGCCGCCGATGATGACGGCGCGGGCATGGCTCGGGAGGCTCATCGGATCAAGATCTCCGCTCCTGAAAGGCGGCGTGGGCCGCATGGAAGCGGCCGAGATAGTCGGCGGTATAGGCCGCATAGTCGAAATCGAGCGTCGAGGTCAACTCCGATACCATGCTCCACATCGTCTCGCGCAGAAGCGAGGCGCATTTCATCGCGTGATAGCGGGCGAGAAGCGCTGCGTCCGCGTGTCCGAAATAGCTCCCGAGCAACCAATCCTCGTCCTCGGGCGTGAGGGCGTTGTTCGAGGCGAGGTTGGCGAGGTCGAAAAGCGGGCTGTTGAAACCGGCATAGTCCCAGTCGATCAGCCACAGCCGCTCGCCCGTATCGATGAAGTTCGCAGCGAGCAGATCGTTATGGCCGAACACGACGGTGATCGGCCCGACTGTGCGCTCCAGCTCCTCCGCGATAGCGACGAGGCGCGGCAGCTTGCCGGTATGGGCGCTGCCGCGCTCCCTCAGCGTAAGGGCGTAGCTGCGCACTACGTGGAACACCCAAAAGATCAGAACCGGCCCGCGCAAATGCTTCGGCATCTCGCGGTGGCAGAGCCGCAGGAGCGGGAGGATACGTTCCAGCATCGGTCGGCGGGCGATGTCCTCGGCGGCGAGCGTGCGTCCCTCGACGTATCGCATCACCAGGGCGCCCGGCTCGTGGTGGGTGATCGGCGGCGAGAGGCCCACCGCCTCGGCGGCCTTGGCCGCGGCCAGCTCGTTGAAGCGCATGACGCCGTGAACTGGGATGTCATCGCCGATCCGCACCACAAAGCGCTCGCCTCGGTCCTCCACCAGGAAGTTCGTGTTGGTGATCCCGCCCTTGAGCGGCTGTGGATTCACCGGCCGCGACCAACAGGCAAGCCTGGCGGCGCGGGCCCTCGCGTCGGCGCTCATGCCAGGCCCAGCCTCGCCCGAGCGCGGGCGCTGGAGGCGCCGATCAACCGGTCGGCGATGATGGCGATGAATGCCACGCACAACCCCGCGACGATGCCACGCCCGGTATCCGCCTTGGTCAACGCCACATAGACCTCCTGTCCCAGATCGCGCGTGCCGACCAAGGCGGTGATGACCAGCATGCTGATCGCCAGCATGACGGTCTGGTTCATGCCCAGCATGATTTCCGGCACGGAGAGCGGCAACTTCACCCTCCAGAGAATCTGTCGCCGCGTGCAGCCGGCGGCGCGCGCCGCCTCAATCAGATGGGCCGGCACCGCTCGCATGCCGTGGTCGGTGTAGCGGATGGCCGGCGCCACCGCATAGGCGATCACCGCCAGCATGGCGGCGAAATCGCCGACCCGGAACAGCATCACCACGGGCATGAGATAGACGAAGGAGGGCAGCGTCTGCAGCGTGTCGACTATGACCTCCAGCACCTGGTGCACGCGCCGGCTGGCCGCGCCCCACATGCCCAAGGGGATCCCGATCAGCGCTGCAATCATCGCCGAGATGCCGACCAGATAAATGGTCTCCATGGCATTCGGCCAGTTGCCGGTCGCCGCAATGAAGGCCGAGAGCAGCATGGCAAGCAGGGCCAGCTTCCAACCGCCGAGCTGCCAGCCCGCGAGGCCGAGCAGAAGGATCACCCCCGGCCAGGGCAGGCCCAGCATGAAGCGCTTGACCGGCACCAGGAGGTTCAGCAGCACGAAGGTCTTCACCGCCTCGAGCTCGTCGAAGAAATTGACGTTGATCCACTGCACCAGCTTGGCCCAGATCGGACGCGTGGTGACGGTCAGATCCTCCGGCACTCCTGCCAGCGCGGGGAGGAGGAAGCTCAGCAGCGTGGTGACCAGAAGCACGGCGCCGGCCAGCGTGAGCACTGGCTCACGATGCACGAATGATCGCCTGCGCCGCTCGGCGTCGGGCGGCGGGCGATCGGCCGCGAAGGCCTGGCTCAGCCGGTCGAGCGCCACCGCCATGACCACGATGGCCAACCCGGCCTCCAGTCCCGCGCCGATGTCGAGCCGTCGGAGCGCGGCCAAGACATCGAAACCGAGACCGCCGGCTCCGATCATCGAGGCGATGATCACCATGTTCAGCGACATCATGATCACCTGGTTGACTCCGAGCATCAGGCCCGGACGCGCCGAAGGGAGCAGAACGCGCCACAGCATCTGTCGCTTGCTGCAACCCGCCATGCGCCCGAACTCGACGGTTTCGGGAGGAACCCGACGCAGCGCCAGGATCGTCACCCGCACCATCGGCGGCATCGCAAAGACGATCGTCGCGATCATCGCCGCCACGGGTCCGAAGCCGAAGAGGAACAGAACCGGCACCAGATAGGCGAATACCGGCACTGTCTGCATCAGGTCGAGCATCGGCTGAATCGCCAGTTCGGCCCAGCGCCGCCGATAGGCAAGGATGCCGAGCGCAAGACCACCGGCGACGCCGAACGGCACGGCGATCACGATCGAGGCCAGCGTCATCATCGCGCTGTCCCATTGGTTGAACAGCGCCAGATAGAAAAACGCGCCGCCGGCGACCGCCGCCAGACTGGCGCCTCCGAAGCGCCAGCCGAGCAATGCGACCGCCAGGACTATGCCAAGCCAGGAGAGGCGTGGAATCTCGAGCCACGGATCTCCCTCCAGGCGAATGAATACTCCGCCGGCGAGCAGCGCCTGCGCGGCCAGGAGCGGCCAATCGAGCAGCCACGCTATCGAGCGCGTCAGCTCTTGAAAGGTGAACAGTCCGAAATCCAGATCGCGGATCAGCCAGTTCATGAAACTGTTGACCCAGTGTTTCAGGGGTATGATCCAGCGCGTCGGATATTGCGCAGCCCAGGGCAGATAAGGCTTGGCGTAGAAGGCCAGTGCGAACGTGAAGGCGAGCACTCCTATCCAGGCGAGAAGTCGCGGGCTGAAACGACCGCCTTCCGCCGTGGGCGCGAGCGTCGCCGTCTTCATGAGCCGCCAGGGCCGGCGAGCACGCCGATCACCCGCTCTTGCGTCAGCACGCCGACCCGCTTGCCATTGGCGACGACCAGGAACGGATGGCGCGAAGCGAGCACGGCCTGCGCAACCTCGGCGATCTTTGCCGCTGCTGGAAGCTCGCCTGCGAATTCACCTGTACCGTCGATCGGCGCCATGACGGCAGCGAGGGAAAGGACCTTGGCGCGGGGCACGTCACGGGTGAACTCGGCGACATAGGAGTTCGCTGGCCGGGTCACCACTTCCTCCGGCGTGCCGATCTGCACGATCTCGCCGTCCTTCATTATTGCGATGCGGTCGGCCAGCCGGATCGCTTCGTCGAAATCGTGAGTGATGAAAACAATGGTCTTATGCAGGAGCCGCTGCAAGCGCAGGAACTCGTCCTGCATCTCGCGCCGAATGAGTGGGTCGAGCGCCGAGAAGGGCTCATCCAAAAACCAGACCTCCGGCTCGACCGCGAGGCTGCGGGCGATGCCGACCCGCTGCTGCTGTCCCCCGGACAGCTCGCGCGGATAATGGTGCTCACGGCCCTTGAGGCCGACCAACTCGATCACCTCACGCGCCCTCGCCTCGCGGCGATCGCGCGGCGCGCCCTGGATCGCCAGGGGAAAGGCGACATTGCCGAGAACGGTCAGATGCGGCAAGAGGGCGAAATGCTGGAAGACCATTCCCATCTTGTGCCGGCGAATCTCGATCATTTCCCGCTCCGAGGCTTGGAGCAGATTGCGTCCGTCCATCAGCACCTCGCCCGCGGTCGGCTCGATGAGGCGCGACATGCACCGCACGAGGGTGGATTTGCCCGAGCCCGACAGGCCCATGATGACAAAGATCTCGCCTTGGCCGACGGTGAAGCTGGCGTCGCGCACGGCAATGATCGCCCCGGCCTCCATGAGCGCCTCCGGCGAAAAGCCCGAAGCGTGCGCGGTCACTCCCTCGGCGGCGCGCCCGAAGAACTTCCACACGCCCCGACAGGCGAGCTTGGGGTGTGTGTCATCACCTTCGTGCCTATGTTCGGATAGGACGCTCAAAGCGGGGATCAGAGTAAATGAAACCGGGCGGGCCGATCCAGGCCCGCCCTTTCTAGCTTATCCGGCCAGGATCATTGGCCGATCCAGGGCTTCCAGCGGCTTTCGTTCTTCGCAATCCAGTCAGCGACGACGTCATCGAGCTTCTTGCCCTCGAGGTCGACCGCCACGATCATCTGGCTCATCTCGTCATTGTCGATGGTGAAGGCTTTGACGGCCTTGTGGGCGCCGGGCCATTTGTCCTTGAGCCCAGCCCAGCCCACCTTCCAGATTGGCCCGCGAGGCTTGCCGCAGTCATAAGCGGCGTCCTTGTTTTCGCCCCAGGACGGGTCGGTGTAGCAGGCCGGCTCGTATTTCGGGAACTCGACCCATTCGCCTTGGTACTTGGCCGGGGCCCAGTGCGGCGTATAGACCCAGAGCAGGACCGGCGCTTGGCGCTGATAGGCCGATTCCAGCTCGGCAAACAGCGCGGCGTCGGTGCCGGCATGCACCACTTCATAGTCGAGACCGAGCGCCTCGACCCGCTCATCGTCGAATCCGCCCCAGGTCACCGGCCCGCCGAGATAGCGGCCTTTGGGCGCGGTTTCGGGAATCGAGAAAGCCTCGGCGCATTCGTTGAGCGCCTTCCAGTCGGGCAGTCCGGGACACCTCTCCTTCATGTAGGCGGGATACCACCATTCCTCGATCGCCAGCATGCCGGTCTCGCCGAGATTCTCGGTGTTTCCGGTGGCCAGCGACTTGTCCATCGCCTCCTGGCCGGTGGTCGCCCATATCTCCATCGTCACATGGAGATCGCCGGTCTCGAGACCGGGGAATTGGGCGAGGTAGTCGGCCGTCACATATTCGACGTTGTAACCGGCCTTCTTTAGAATCTCGCCCATCAGGTTCGTGGTCAGAAGCTGGCCCGTCCAGTCATGCAAGACCAGCTTGATCGGGTCTTTTGATTCCGGCTGCGCTCCGGCGGGCGCGCCCGCCACAGCGAGCGCTCCGGCGGTGGCCAGAGCCAGCAATTTCGATCGGGATCGCATTGTTATTGGGTCCTCCCTGAGTTCCTTCCGCCACGCGAACCGGCGTGGGCCCACAGGATTGCAAGCGCGGCGGCGAACCGACAACGGAAATCTTAGGAGCAGCCGTCGGCGCAACTTTCATTCGTGTCCGAGATTTAAATGAATGCCTGGAGCGCAGCCGTCTCGTCGGCTGTTCTTGTTCGCTTGTGGGCCGCTAATATATTTACGGTATTTCAGCTTCCGAGGACGGAACGGTGCGCCGAGCAGCCTATCTTCTCGCAATTGGGTTCATCCTGTTTTGGACCGCATATTGCCTCTTCGATCTTGCCTATGTGGCGTTGGCCTACTGGTCGATTGCGCCCGGGCTCGCCCTCCTGCCGTTCTTTACCAATCCTGTCGTGGAGCCCGGTTTCTGGGCCGACTATCTCCAGCAGTTGACCGCCTCCTGGGGCTCCGTGCTGACTGGAGCCGGAGTGATCGCGCTCCTCGTACGCCCGACGGAAACCAGGGGGACTAGCTTGCAGGCGGGACGTCGGATCGAGACTTATCCGATTATTCCCGAGGCCGAGCGCACTGAACCCAGTCTGCTCTTCATTGAGGAGCCGCTTCCGCCGCGCTCCATCGCACCACAGCGCGAGCCCTCCCGCGAACCCTCCCTTCGGAGCATCGAAAAAGCTGACCTGGATGCGGGTGCAAGCCTGGAAAAGACGTATCCGCCGGCCAGGCGAAAGGAAGTACAGAGCCTCGAACCAGCCGAGGGCGAGGAGCAGGCCCCTCGCCACCCGATGCGCAGGGCCTCCATCGTCCGCGCCCTGCGTGGCCGGTCGTTGGCAGCCTCCCAAGCGCGCCATGATGAGCCGGGCGATGCGGCGGGCGCGGCCGAGACGCCGAGACTCTTTTCCGGCGGAGCAGGGGAGGAGTTCGACTTCTTCGAGGTGGCGTACGAAGACGGCACCACCAGCGTCGAGCGGCTGCGCCGCTCCGAATATGGCGGCGATGATACTGCCGGAATCGAGCAGGTGCGAAGGCGCCTGGCTGAGCGCGCGGCGGCGGAGCGACGCAAGCTCAAACCCATCGCGGCGATCAAGCCCGTAAGCTATTTCGGTTTTCCAAGTCGCTGACCCGTATTTTCGCAACAAGGTCCCTGGGCATTGCGTTTCCCTTGGGCTCGCGCGCTCTTGCGAATTGCCTAGAGCCGCGCCGCGGCGTTTATGGGGCAGGTGACGCCTCGAGGCGCGGAGACACGGCTGCGGAAATCGGCAGCTCGGATCTGAGCCGGCGGCACGTCTCAGCCGGCAAGCCCTGAATCCATTGGCGAGGAATCATGAAGCTTCAGCACCCCAATCCTCCCGAACCGCCCGTCATCACGCCGCCGAACAACGATGTTCCGGATCGTTCGGACCCGAGTCGGCGCAACCCCGACCGGCGTCTTCCACCCGAGCGGACACCGGTGCCGAATGAGGAGCCGGGGCGGCCGCCCAAGCGCAAGATTGTTCATGGGGGTCTTGGCCATGAGGCTTGAACGCAATCCGACCGAGGCCCGGCAGGCCAAGCCGGTCGGCCATATGCGTTATGTGCTGTCCATCTCGTTCGCGTTGGCGGCGCTGGCGCTTCTGATCGTCTATCTTGTCGTAGCCTCGTAATCACCCCGCCTGGGGCGAGCGAAGCGAACATTCCAGCTCTATTGCAGGGCGTCCAGGTCCAACTTGCGCCTGGCCGTGGCGGTGATTGACTGGCGCAGACGGTCGATTTCAGCCCACGGATCCTCCCTCAAGCTTCGAAGTCGCCCAGGCAGGGTGGCGATGTTGTACTGATTTGAGCGGACGCCTTCCTCCAACTCCTCCCAGAAGATCGGGACCGAAGCCGGCGCGCCCGGCTTGGCGCGTGTGGAATAGGGGGCGATGAAGGTTGCGCCGCGCTGGTTGCGCAGGAAGTCCACATAGATCCGTCCCTTGCGCTTGGCCTTCGACATATTGGCGGTGAAGCGCGTGGGGTATTCCACCGCCACTTGCTCGGCAAAGGCCTTGGTGAAGGCTTTGACCTCACCCCAATCCGGCCCGCGCCGGATCGGTGCCACCACGTGCAACCCTTTGCCGCCGGTCGTCTTCAAAAAGCTCTCAAGGCCAAGTTCACGCAGACGCATGCGTATGATCTTGGCTGCTTCCGCCACGCGCCCCCAGGGCAGCCCATCGTCGGGATCGAGGTCGAAGACAAGCCGGTCGGCAAGCTCGATCCGGTCGAGCCGGCTGCCCCAGATATGGATTTCAAGCGCGCCGATCTGCGCCAGCCCGACCAGCCCATCGACATCGTCGATCGAGATCGAATCGAAGGAGTCGTCTTTCTCGGCGGCTGAATTCTCCCTGATCGCGGAAGGCAGGCCCTCCCCTGGATGGCGCTGATAGAAGCACGGCCTGCCGTACCCGTTGGGGCAGCGCACTAGCGTCAGCGCGCGCTTGGCGAGATGAGGCAGAATCCAATCGGCGACGGCAAGATAGTATTCTGCCAGCGCGGACTTGGTGACGCCTTCCTTCGGCCAGAGCAGTCGATCCGGGTTGGTCAGCCGGAAACGCGACAGATCCGCGCCGTCACCCTTCTCTCGCAGCGATGGCGTTTTGGCCTTTCGCTTGGCCCTGCTTGTTGCGGCCCGCGCGGACTTCTTGGCCGTGCCCATCTTCTTCCTGAGCGGGCGCTCGGGAGGGGCGGACGCGCTCTCGTCCTTGGCCTGATTCTGGGGCACCTCGCGCACCACTCCTCTTGCATCGCGGTCGAGTCGAAGCCCCTTGAAGGAGGGATGTCGCAACAGACCCTCTCGCGTCCATTCGGTGAAGCCAATCTCGGCCACCAGCCGAGGCTCGACCCAGGTGGCGTTGCGTTCGCGCGGCGAATCGGCGAATGGCGGGGTCTTGCGCGTTAAGGTCTTCAGCCGTTTATTGAGATCGGTCAGCATCTGGTCGCTGAGCCCCGTGCCGACCTTGCCGGCGTAGCGCAGCTTGTCGCTTCCCGGCCGCTCGTAATATCCCAGATGAAGTGCTCCCAGCGACTGGCGGGCTCCCTTTCCCTTGGTGAATCCGCCGATCACCAGTTCCTGCTGATTGAGGCACTTGGCCTTCATCCAGCTGCCAACGCGGCCGGCGCGGTACGGAAGATCGCGTCGCTTGGAGACCACTCCTTCAAGGCCCAGGCGGCAGGCCTGCCTTAGAAAGTCCGGCCCGCGCCCCTCTACATGGTCGCTGAAGCGGATACGTCCCTCCTGGCCCTGCGGAAGAAGCTCTCGCAGCAGCTCCTTGCGGTCCCCCAGCGGCACCTGCGTGAGGTCGCACTGATCAAGGTGCAGAAGGTCGAAGACATAGTAGAGCATCCGTGAATCGTCACCCGCGCTGAGCGCCTGCTGCAGCGTCTCGAAGCTGGAGGCGCCGTTTTCCTTCAGGATGACGATTTCTCCGTCGATCAACGCCTGATTGACGGGAAGCTCTTTCAGGGCTTCGGCGACAGATCGAAACTTATTTGTCCAGTCGTTGCCCCGCCGTGTGAGGAGCCGTACGCGACCGGTTTCCACCCGTGCCAGCGCGCGGTAGCCGTCGAACTTGATTTCATGCAGCCAGCGCTCGCCCTTGGGCGCATTCTCGACCAAAGTTGCAAGCTGCGGTTCAAGCCAATCGGGCAGAGCGCCCTTGCGCGCGCCCGGGAGACCGGAGGGATCGTAGCGGCCGGGGTTCGATCGCCAGATGCGGTCCTTCTCTTCTGCGATTTGATCGAGGTCGCGTCCTGTGGCGACGCTCTGGGGCAACTCGTCGACCACGCTGAAGGCGGAGTTGGCGAACTCGTCCCGCTCCTTGATCAAGAGCCAGTTCTTGCCACCCGCGCCGCTCTTGCCGCCCATGCGAATCAGCGCCCAGCGACCATGCATCTTCCTGCCTTCCAGCCGGAATTTCAGCCGCCCATCGGCGTAGGCTTGCGCGGGATCGCCCTCGGGAAACCAGCGTCCCTGATCCCAAAGCAAGACGGTGCCCCCGCCATACTCGCCTTTCGGAATGATCCCCTCGAACTCGCCATACTCGACCGGGTGATCTTCGGTGTGCACGGCAAGGCGCTTGTCTTTCGGGTCGTAGCTCGGTCCCCTGGCGACGGCCCAACTCTTCAGGACGCCCTCTAACTCGAGGCGGAAATCGTAATGGAGGCGGCGCGCTGCGTGCTTCTGGATGACGAAAACGCGGCCTTCAGCGGATTGCGCCTTTCGGACACGCCCGCCAGCCGGCTCTGAAGTCTTCTTGAAATTGCGTTTGCGTCGATACTCCTCGAGCGCCATGGCGAGTGTTCAACGCGGCTGCTCAAGGCGTCGTTGCGCCCCGGAATCGGAGGCCGCGCGCTTATTTTCGGCGCGACCCCAGGCCCAAGTCAATGAATCGCCGGGCGCACGACGCGGCGCTACATGTTTTCACCGCCACGGCATCCAGCCCGTGACCGCGAGCCAGAGGGCGGCAACCGCGAGGCTCGCCAGGGTCAGCGGAACACCGGCGCGGGCATGATCTGCGAATCCGAAACGCACCCCGGCTGCAGCCGCGCGCTCGGCGGTGATGATGTTGGCAAGGCTGCCGGTCAACAGCAGATTGCCGGCGAGAGTGGACAGCAAGGCCAGGCCATAGAGCCCGCCCTCGCTCGGCGACGGCCAAACGGCCAGAAGCAGAACCACGAAGGGGACGTTGCCGATGCTGTTGCTGGCAAGGAGCGCCAAGGGCGCCATCACGGCGATCGTCTCGGGCAGCAGGTCTCTCGAGCCCAGCGCGGCGATGGCCTCCCGCGCCAGCCCGGTCTCCGCGAAGGCATGCGTGATCACGAAGAGGCAAGCGAACAGAAGCAGCAACGGCCAATCCACGGCTCCGACCATGTCGCGACTGTGCATCCGCCGGCTGAGCAGCAGAAACGCCGCGATCACCAGCGCCCCGATCTCGCGCGGCAGCGACGTCGCGAAAAGCAGGATCAGGGCGGCGGTGCCTAGGCCGGCTTTGGCCAACTGCCAGCGATCGAGCGGCGGCAGGTCGGGCGACTCCATAGGGTTGGCCGCATGCGACAATTCCGCACGCCAAACGAGCGCGACCACCCCATAGGTTATGCCAAGCGCGAGCAGAGCGGGCGCGCCGCAGACGATGAGAAAGGTCCAGAAGTCGAGCCCGCCCACCTGCCCGATCAGGATGTTTTGCGGATTGCCGATTATGGTCGCCGCCGATCCGGCGTTGCTCGCGCCCGCAAGGGCGGCCAGGAATGGGCGCGGATCCAGTCCGCGCCGACGGATGCCGAGACAGAGGAGCGGCGTCATCGCAAAGACCACGATGTCGTTGGCCAGCACCGCAGAAAGCAGCCCGGACGCGACCACCGTCAAAGCGAGCAGCGCGTAGGGGCTGCCTTGCGCGCGGGTGATGCGGCTGGCGCACCACTCGTAGAGACGGGCTGCGCCGAACTGCGCCGAGAGGATCATTAGCGCGAACAGCAGGATCAGCGTCGGCGCATCGATGGCAGCGCCGAGATCGCCGACCGCGACCGCCTCGCCCGCCAGCAGCACCACCAGAGCGATCAGGGAAATGCCGACGCGATCGAGCTTGAGGCCCGGCACGCGCCCCAACGCCATGCCGATATAGGTCAGGGCGAATACGAGCGTGACAAGCGAAGGCATGCGGCCGGCCCCCTTCTCGGCCTTTGGCTCAGTCGCTTGTAGCAGGCGCACCCGCCGGCGCAATAGGGTCGAGGCGGAGCGACGCGAATGCTATAAAGGAGCGGCATGTCCGAACCAGTGTCCCAGACAGGTACCGACCGCAGCGCCCCCCATCTGGAAGGGTTGAACGCTGCGCAGCGCGAAGCCGTGCTGGCGCTGGACGGTCCCGTGCTGGTGCTTGCCGGCGCTGGAACAGGCAAGACCCGGGTGCTGACCACGCGCCTTGCGCATCTGCTTATCACCGGACGCGCCCGCCCCTGGGAGATCCTTTCGGTCACCTTCACCAACAAGGCGGCGCGGGAGATGAAGGACCGGGTGGCGGCGCTGGTCGGCCGGCCGGTCGAGGGTTGGTGGCTTGGCACCTTCCATGCGCTGGCCGCGCGCATCCTCAGATATCATGCCGAGTTGGCGGGCCTGAAGCCCAGCTTCACCATCCTCGACACCGACGATCAAATTCGCCTTTTGAAGCAGCTCCTGCAGTCTGAGCAGGTGGACGAGAAGCGCTGGCCGGCGCGGGCGCTGCTCGGGGTGATCGAGCGCTGGAAGGATCGCGGCCTCTCTCCCGACAAGGTGACCACAGCCGAGGATACGGAGTTCGCCGGTGGGCGGGCGCTGGCGCTCTATCGGGACTACCAGGAGCGCCTGCGCAGCCTCAATGCCTGCGACTTCGGCGATCTCCTCTTGCACAACATCACCATCTTCAGCCGGAACGCCGAGATCCTGACGCGCTACCAGCGCCAGTTCCGGTATCTGTTGGTGGACGAGTATCAGGACACCAATGTCGCGCAGTATCTGTGGCTGCGCCTGCTCGCACGCGAGCACCGCAACATCTGTTGCGTGGGAGACGACGACCAGTCGATCTATGGCTGGCGCGGCGCGGAGGTCGGCAACATCCTGCGATTCGAGCGCGATTTTCCCGGCGCCAAGGTGATCCGTCTCGAGCGCAATTACCGCTCGACCCCGCACATCCTGGCCGCCGCCTCGGGTCTCATCGCGCATAACGAGGGCCGACTCGGCAAGACCCTATGGACCGAGGAGTCCGAGGGCGAGAAGGTGAGCATGCGCGGGGTCTGGGACGGCGAGGAGGAGGCGCGGCTGGTCGGCGAGGAGATCGAGGCCTTGCAGCGCAAGGGCGTGCCGTTGGGCGCGATCGCCGTACTGGTGCGCGCCGGCTTCCAGACGCGCGAGTTCGAGGAACGCTTCATCACCCTCGGCCTGCCTTATCGCGTCGTCGGCGGCCCCCGTTTCTACGAGCGTCAAGAGATCCGGGATGCGCTTGCTTACTTGCGAGTCGTGCAGTCGCCTGACGACGATCTCGCTTTCGAGCGCATCGTCAACCTGCCGCGCCGCGGCATCGGCAATGCGACGCTGCGGCTTCTGCACGGCGTCGCCCGCAGCCAGGCCGTGCCGCTGACCGTAGCGGCGCACCGGCTGATCCAGACAGACGAGCTCAAGCCTCATGTCCGACGCGCTCTCGGCAACCTCATCGTCGATTTCGACCGCTGGCGGTCGATGTCGCTCGGCGTCGCGCATACCGAGCTGGCAGAAACCGTGCTCGACGAGTCGGGCTATACCGCGATGTGGCAGGCCGACCGTTCGCCCGAGGCTCCGGGACGGCTCGAAAATCTCAAGGAGTTGGTCAACGCCATGGAGGAGTTCGAGAACCTTTCGGGTTTCCTCGAGCATGTCAGCCTGGTGATGGAGAATGTCGAGGCGGATGGACGGGAGATGGCCAGCCTGATGACGCTCCACAGCGCCAAAGGCCTCGAATTCGACGCCGTTTTCCTGCCGGGCTGGGAGCAAGGGCTGTTCCCTCATCAACGCGCCCTTGAGGAGTCCGGCGTGGCAGGACTGGAGGAGGAGCGACGGCTTGCCTATGTCGGCTTGACCCGGGCGAAGCGAAAGGTGTGGGTCACCTTCGCCGCCAACCGCCGGGTGCATGGGCTTTGGCAGACCTCGGTGCCTTCGCGTTTCGTCGAGGAGCTTCCGCGCGAGCATGTCGAGATGGCGAGCCAGCCGGGCATCTACGGCTCGCCGCCGCGCGGCGGTCATTGGGGCCCGCTCTGGACTGACACCGGGCCGCTGACCCGGCCGACCCGGCACCGTGCGGAGCGGCGCGGCCCCGGTGCGGGCCTGTTGATCGAGGGCGAAGCGCTGCGGCTTGCGGACGAGCCGGGAGCGCGGGGGTTGGCCGCCGGCGCGCGCGTGTTCCATCAGAAATTCGGCTATGGCACCGTCACCGCCAGCGAGGGCGACAAGCTTGATATCGCCTTCGACAAAGCCGGCGCCAAGAAAGTGCTGGCACCCTTTGTCATTCCCGCCGATCGGGCGGGGTAGAGTGACGCCACCCGATCTGGCTCGGGCGCAGTCATGGGAATGCCCCCTGTGCTGGGTTGGCGAGCGTCTAGCGGGGGTTCGGGTATAGTCGACAGGTTTGCGTAAGGTTTCGGCTCGGGTCTTGATGGAGGGGTGGCAGTGGCCCGCGAGCGTGTAGAGCGACGGCTGATGGCCATTCTGGCCGCCGATGTCGCCGGCTACAGCGAGCTGATGGGTACGGATGAGGAAGGCACGCTCGTCCGGCTGAATGCGCATCGCAACGAGCTCGTTAATCCGACGATCGACGCGCATCGGGGCCGACTCGTCAAGACCACCGGCGACGGCATGCTGGTCGAATTTGCGAGCGTAGTGGATGCCCTCCAATGCGCCCTCGACCTTCAGAAAGGCATGCGCGAACGCAATGCAACCGTCCCTGAACATAAGCGCATTCAATTTCGCATGGGCATCACCGTCGGCGACATCATCATCCAGGACGGCGATATGTTCGGTGACGGCGTCAATGTCGCGGCGCGGCTCGAAGCCCTCGCCGATCCGGGTGGCATCTGCGTCTCCGACGACGCCCACCGGCAGGTCTTCGGCAAGGTGGATGTCTCCTTCGAAGATAGAGGAGAGCAGCGGCTCAAGCACATCGCCCGTCCCTTGCGCGTCTTCAAAGTACGGCTCGGCGCTCCGGCGACGACATCGCGGCCGGCCCTGGCGCTTCCCGACAAACCTTCGATTGCCGTTCTGCCTTTCGAGAATCTGAGCGGCGACCCCGAGCAGGACTATTTCGCCGACGGCATCGTCGAAGAGATCATCACCGCGCTCTCGCGCATGCGCTGGCTGTTCGTGATCGCCCGCAATTCCAGTTTCACTTACAAAGGGCGCGCCGTTGATGTGAAGCAGATCGGCCGCGAGCTCGGGGTGCGCTATGTCCTCGAAGGCAGTCTGCGCAAGGCGAAGGACAGAGTGCGTATAACCGGGCAGCTCATCGACGCCACAACGGGCACGCACCTCTGGGCTGACCGTTTCGATGGCGCGCTCGAGGATATATTCGACCTGCAAGATCAGGTGACGGCCAGCGTGGTCGGCGCCATCGCGCCCAAGCTGGAGCAGGCCGAAATCGAGCGATCCAAGCGCAAGCCGACCGAGAGCCTCGATGCCTACGACTATTATTTGCGCGGCCTGGCGGGCGTTCACCGTTGGACCAGGGAGTGCAACGACGACGCGCTGCGGATGTTCTATCGGGCGATCGAGCTCGACCCCGATTTCGCCTCAGCCTACGGCATGGCGGCGCGGTGCTTCTCCCAGCGCAAGGTGAGCGGCTGGGTGACCGATCGCGAGCGCGAGATCGCCGAGGCCGGGCGGTTGGCTAGGCGCGCGGCGGAGCTTGGGCGGGATGACGCTGTCGCGCTTTACACCGCGGGGATTGCCCTCGCCTATGCCGTTGGAGATCTCGACGACGGCATCGCTTTGATCGATCGGGCGCTTGCGCTCAATCCGAACCTGGCCTGGGCGTGGCTTTTCAGCGGCTGGGCGCGGGCCTGGCGCGGCGAGCCCGAGGCGGCGATCGAGCACGAAGCTCGCGCCATGCGCCTGAGCCCGCACGATCCTCATATGTTCAACATGCAGGCGGCCACGGCTCTGGCCCATTTCTTTGCCGGCCGGTATCCGGAAGCGTCGTCATGGGTGGCAATGGCGTTGCGAGCGCAGCCAAATCACATCATCGCCGCATGCACGGCCGCGGCAAGCTATGCGCTTATGGGCCGGGACGCGGAAGCGGGGAAGGCCATTGCGCTGCTGCGCCAGGTCGATCCGTCGCTGCGGGTCTCTGATCTCAAGAATGTGGTCCCGATCCGGCGGGCGGACGATTTTGATCGCTGGGCCGATGGGTTGCGCAAAGCCGGACTGCCGGAGTAGTTGAATCGAAGATGCCTGGGGCAAACAGCCGAATATCGCGGCGCGCCGAGGATGGACCCTCTGCGACCGGAGATTCCCTCATCGCCCTGCGCTTCGCGGTGCCGGCCGCGGTGCGAGCCGCGGCCGAGGACGCGCTGGAGGGTTGGGGCCATGCGCTTGCCATGATCGAGCGTTCGGGTGGACGCACTTGGGAATTCGAGATTCTCTTTTCCGCCGCACCGGCAAAGTCCGAGATCCGAGACCGACTCTTCGTGCTTGACGTTCGCGACTGGAGCGTTGAGAGGCTCGTCGAGCGAGACTGGGTCCGGGAGAGCCAGCGGCTTCTGCCCGAGTTTCGAGCCGGCCGCTACTTCCTGCATGGCGCGCATTTTCGGGGCGTTGTCCCGCCCGGAAGCTGGGCGCTTGAAATCGACGCCGGCGTCGCGTTTGGAACCGGCCGTCACGAAACGACGCTAGGCTGCCTCAAGGAGCTAGAACGCCTGCGCAAGCTGGGACGTCTTGGTCGCGTGCTCGATATGGGCGCAGGCACCGGAATCCTCGGATTGGCTGCCGCGCGAGCCGGCGCGGCCTCGGTCCTTGCCGTCGACAACGATCCGATAGCGGTAAGGGTGGCGCGAGAGAATGCCCGTCTGAACGGACTTGCGGCGCGCATGCATCCAATTGCGGGTGAAGGGTATCGCCGTCGTCCGCTAGCCGCCGCGCGGCGGCGCTTCGATCTGGTGCTGGCCAACATTCTCTCCCGGCCCTTGCAACGCATGGCTCCGGACCTCAAGCGCGTGCTGAAGCCGGGTGGCAGAGCCGTTCTTTCCGGGCTCCTTTGGGGACAGGAGGCGGAGGTTTTGGCCGCGCACCGTGTTCAGGGCCTGGTATTGGAGCAGCGCTGCCGGCTGGGCGATTGGTCCGTGCTGCGGCTGAAAAAGAAAACCGGCGGCCTATGAGCGGCCGCCGGTGCAGTCAGACCCGCAACGGGCGGGTGGGGGGAGAGGCTTCAGGCCGCCCGCGTGAGGCCATTTCTGTTGGCCGGCGTCAGCGAACGCTCGGCGAGTTCGGTTGCGACCCAACCGATCTCTCCGCGCAACATGCCTGCATCGGCGAGGGCGCGGTCATCGAGCGTCTTGAGAGCATGCGCGGCTTCATTGCTGCGTTGCCAGAGCCGGACCGGAAGCGCCATCGACGCAACTGCGTTTTTGAGCCAGCCGAACTGCGGCTCAAAGCCGACCGCGGCGGGAATGTCCTCGCGAACGAGTCCGATATCCGCCAGGATCCTTTCGTCCAAAGCCATCAGCTCGTCCATCGCCGCCTGGCGGCGCCGCGCCTCTCCGATCCGCTCGATGAGGGCGCGCACGAATGCGAAGGGACGGAATTGGGCCCGGGCCTCGCCTGGCCTGTCCTCCTCGGCGGCGCGATGGGCGACCGCCGCGACGTCCCCGCGGGTCAGACCGATATCCGCCAAAAGCCGGTCGTCGAGGCTCATCAATTCGCGATAAATGGCCCGTCGGCGCAGCATCCGCCCGAGAACCGCCAAAACTCCACTGGAACGGGGCGCCGCATCAGCGCCAGCACGCCGGTCCACAACATGCATCAACGTAGTCATTTGAGTTCTTCTTTCATGCTTCTACACAGCGGCTCGGGACCCTTTCCCGTCCGCGTTGTTGCAGCGATAATAAGCATTCGGGAAGGGCCCGGGAAGAGCAATGCTGCATTGCAGCAATGCGCGTTCGGCATGGAAGAAACCTAAATGATTCCAGTCTGTTGCACCGCAACAACACTGGACGAAGTCGGTCATGTTTTATTAACGGAACTTGCGCTAGCGAGCCCTCGCAATTAGCTTCCATTTCCTTCGTCAATAACGAGACGGTTTCAAGCGCCATGAGCGTGCCCCCTCTGGATCTGCCGGCCAGTGCTGAGGAGCTTGGTCGGCTGCTCGCCCAGGCCAAATCGCGATACACGGCCGCCGAGGCGGCGGGATTGGCGCGCGGAGCTGCGGCAGCGCCCCCGGCCGAGAATCCGGATGCCTGGATACGTCTCGTCGCCCCGGAACCTTCTCGCGAGCTCACCGAAGCATTGAGGCGGCTGAGGGACTTTGCCGTGGCTGCCTTGCGCGAGGGGCGGGAGGTGCCGGTCGCCGAGAGGCTTGCGCGCCTCAGAGCGGAGCTGGAGCGGCGGGGTCTTGCCGGTTTCGTGGTTCCGCGCGCCGACGAGCATCAGGGCGAGTATGTGCCGCTTCGCTCAGAGCGGCTGGCTTGGATCTCCGGCTTCACCGGCTCGGCCGGCCTGGTCATCGTGGTGCGGGACCGCGCCGTCATCTTCGTCGACGGGCGCTACACGGTGCAGGTTCGCGCCGAGACCGATCCGAAGCTGTTCGAGTATCGGCATCTGATCGAGGAGCCACCCGCAGATTGGATTGCCGGAACCCTGAAGCCGGGCGATCGGCTCGGCTACGACCCCTGGCTGCACACGCCCGAAGGGGTCCGGGTTCTGGCCCGAGCCGCCGAAAAGGCGGGCGCGAGCCTTGTCGCTTGCGCAGACAGTCCCCTGGATCAGGTCTGGGGCGAGCAGCCGCCGCCGCCGGTAGCGCCGGTCGTGCCGCATCCGGAACGCTTTGCCGGACTCGCCAGCGCCCAGAAGCGGCGGGAGGTCGGCGATGCCATCGCCAAGGCCGGAGCCGATGCGGCCGTGCTCACTCAGCCCGACGCCATCGCCTGGCTCTTGAACGTCCGCGGCGCCGACGTGCCGCATACGCCGCTGCCGCTGAGCTTCGCCATTCTCGAGGCGGACGGCCGCGGCAAGCTTTTCATCGATCCGCGCAAGCTTGCGCCTGAGACGCGCGCCCATCTGGGCAACGAAGTGGCGGTTGAAAGCCCCGACGCCTTCGGGCCGGCGCTGGATGCGCTGGGAAAGGCGGGCGCGCGCGTGCTGGCCGATCCCGCCACCGCCGCCGCCTGGATCTTCGACCGCCTTGGCGCTGCTCAGGCCAGGATCGTGTCGGCGGACGATCCCAGCCTTCTGGTCAAGGCCTGCAAGAATCAGGTGGAGATCGCCGGGGCGCGCGCCGCCCATCGCCGTGACGGAGCCTCGCTTACCCGCTTTCTCGCCTGGATCGCCAAGGAGGGACCGAAGGGCGGGCTGGACGAGCTTGCCGCGGCCGAGAGGCTCTACCAGTTCCGGCGGGGCAACGACCTCTTCCAGGATCTGAGCTTCGGCTCGATTTCGGCGGCCGGTCCGAACGGCGCGCTGCCGCATTACCGATCGGACCCTAGGACCAACCGCAAGCTCGAGCCGGGCACGCTCTACCTGATCGATTCCGGCGCGCAATATCTCGACGGCACCACCGACGTGACGCGCACGGTGGCGGTGGGTGCTCCGACCGCCGAGATG
This sequence comes from Alphaproteobacteria bacterium, assembly GCA_035620695.1. GTDB lineage: Bacteria > Pseudomonadota > Alphaproteobacteria > JAREAF01 > JAREAF01 > JAREAF01. The sequence continues at coordinate 610 of DASPGI010000211.1, read as the reverse complement.
CGCGACCGGTTCACCCGCGTGCTCAAGGGTCATATCGCGCTGGCGCTGCTCACCTTCCCCACGGGCACCACCGGCCAGCAGATCGACGCCATCGCGCGCCTGCCGCTCTGGCGGGCCGGCCTCGACTACGACCACGGCACCGGCCATGGCGTCGGCAGCTATCTCTCGGTGCATGAGGGGCCGCAGCGCATTTCGAAGGCGCCGAACCGCATTGCGCTAAGGCCGGGGATGATCGTCTCCAACGAGCCGGGCTACTACAAGCCCGGAGCCTACGGGATCCGGATCGAGAATCTGGTGGTGGTGACCAAGGCGGCGCAACCGAAAGACGCCGAGCGCGAGATGCTCGGGTTCGAGACCCTGACCTTGGCGCCGATCGACCGCACGCTCATCGAAATCGCGATGCTGACCGCGGAGGAGCGGGATTGGCTGAACGCCTATCACGCGCGCGTTCGCGAGGAACTTACCCCGCTGGTCGACGCCGACACCGCCCTCTGGCTCGCCGAGGCGACGCAGAAGGTGTGAGCCTTGAGAGGCTAGCTGGAAGTCGACGCAAGCATCGTCGCAAGCTCGAGGAGTTGCGCGCGTGGCTCGCGCCGGCTTTTGCTCGAAG
>DASPGI010000210.1:0-2379 GCA_035620695.1 Alphaproteobacteria bacterium | reverse complement strand
CTCGGTTTGCGTGGTGCGAATCAAGGCCTCGGCGGCATCATCTACCGTTGCGCCCGTGCCAAGCGACTGGAACTCGGTGATCATCGCGTCGGACACCAGCGCTCCTTCCGCTACCGCGCGCAGTTGCGCTTGCGCGGCTTCGCCGGAGGCGGCCAGAAAGATGAACACGGCGATGATGATCAGCATCGGATTGTAGAAGATGCCGAGGATGCCGAAGGCGACAGCAAAGCCCTGGCCGATGCTCGCGGCAAGCTCGGTAGCGCGAGCATTGCCCATCCGCATGGCGAGCAGAGCGCGCAGCACTCTGCCACCGTCCATCGGAAACGCCGGGATTAGATTGAAGACGACCAGGATGATGTTGGCGAACAGCACCTTCACCGCCAACGATACTTTCGGGTCCTCGATCCGCGTCAGATTCTCCGGGTCGAGCGTGGCGCCAAGATAGAGAAACAGGACGATCGCGATGAATACATTCACCGCCGGACCGGCCAGCGCCACGATCAGTTCCTGGCTCGGCTTGTCGGGCATCCGCTCCATGCTGGCGATGCCGCCGAACGGCCACAGTGTCACGTCGCGAGTCTTGACGCCGTAGCGCCGCGCCGCGAACACATGACCAAGCTCATGCAGCAGCACGCATAGGAAAATGAGCACGATGAAGATAGTGCCTTGCCAGGCGGCTTCCGCCCCGCCCTGACGGTAGTAGATGGCGCCCAGCCAAACGAGAAACAGCAGGAAGGTGACGTGGATGCGGATTTCGGTCCCGCCCACCGAGCCGATATGCAGCGACCAGCGCATGAGGAAGTTCCGGAGATAAGGGTTGCCCCAATATAGGGAGCGCCGGCCGCAATTAGAACGTCTAGCCCCCATCGGGTGCGGCGCTGCTCAATCAAGCCTTCCTTAGCTTTCCTGCCTTAGAGCTGGCGCTCCCGCGCAGTCTTGCGCGTCTCGCAAAGGGGCGTGCCGTGGCAGAGATATCCCGGCGGAACTTGCTAGGAGGAGTGGCGATGGGCGGTCTTCTCTGGAACAGCGCAGCACTCAGCAGCGAGTCGCACCAGCCGCCTTATGGACCGGCGCCGGCGCCGCTCGACGGTCCCGAACTCCCCTCCTTCCGTTATCCGCTCGGCGCGCAGAAGACCGAACAATTCAACGGCGGCACCGTCAAGGAGGCGAATGTCACCGACTTCCCCGTGTCGGACAAGCTGGCCCGGGCTTACATGACCTTGGAGCCCGGCGCGCTGCGCGAGCTGCATTGGCACGCCAACGCCGCCGAATGGGCCTATGTGATCGAAGGTAATTGACGGGCGCTTCGGCGGGCCATTTGACCTTTTTCAGCCAGAACTGCCATAGGCCCAATAGGGCCAGAACCAAAGGAATCCCGAAGGCATCAATCCAGAGGCGGACCGTTTCGGATCGGCTTCGTTGAGGTCCGTTGGCCAATGGCTCCTCCTCCCGTTATACGAGAATATTATAGAATTACTCTCTAAACGGGAAGCTGGTTCATTGGCCTCCTTCAGTTGAAGTTTACGAGCGCTTCGTCCGCCAGCTTGCGGGTCAGCTCGGCCGCCGGCATCGACACCGGCAGTCTTGCCGCTTGCCCCGACCATAGCGGCGAGAAGTCGGTTGACCCTTGCGCCTCCGCCTTGGCGCGAAGCGGCGCGATGGCTGCCCTTGCCATCGGGAAGGCGGGCGCAGCTTCATCAATCGGACCTTGCTCGCGCATGCAGCGGTTGACGACGCCGCGAGCGGGACGGCCGGTCAGCACGTTGGTGATGGCCGTCTCGCGTCCGGGGTCAGCGAGCGCCTTGCGGTGCAGGTCCGAGATCGTCGACTCCGGGCAAGTGAGATAGGCCGTGCCGATTTGCACCGCCGACGCGCCGAGCATGATCGCCGCGGCAATCGCTTTCCCATCGGCGATTCCGCCCGCCGCAATCACCGGAAGCGGCACAGACTCGGCGATGGCGCGGACCAGCGCAAAGGTCCCCACCTGGGTTGCGACGTCGGTCTCCAGGAACATGCCGCGATGACCGCCGGCTTCCGTGCCTTGCGCGATGATCGCCTCGACGCTGCGCTCGGCGAGCGATCGCGCCTCGCGAACCGTCGTCGCCGAGCTCATGATCTTGCATCCAGCCTGTTTCAGACGCGCAAGCAAGCCCGGCGCGGGCAGACCGAAATGGAAGCTCACCACTTCCGGGCGAAGCTCCTCGATGGCGACGCACTCCGCCTCGCCGAAGGGCGGATGCCCGCCACCGAGCGGCAGAGCCGGCATATCAACACCAAGCTCCACGTAGTAGGGGGAGATGCGGGAGAGCCAAGCCGCGTCCCTGGCGCCGTCCTCGACCGGCGCGGTTTGGCAAAAGAAATTGACATTGAGCGGCTTCT
>DASPGI010000209.1:0-4080 GCA_035620695.1 Alphaproteobacteria bacterium | reverse complement strand
CGCAGGGCAAGTTCGTCGCTGACGGCGGCTGGGCAATCATCGTGCCGGAGAGCAGCCCCACCGATTACAAAACGCGTACCGATGACCGCAAGGCGGCCGGGCTGTGCACTGAGGAGCTTGCGAAGCGCGAGATCCCCGCGCCCGGCAAAGCCGCGCAGATCGGCGACGAGGCGACCCTGGCGCAATAGCGGCGCGTGAGCGCTGCGTGGCAGCACCGACTTGATTGACCCCTGTCGTTTTTGCGGAGGACTCGACGATGCCCCTTTCAAGGCAGCACTCACCCGTCGATCAGGCCGGGCACGAAGATGCCGTGCGGCCTCGGCTCCGGGCAGCAGCTTTCGATGCGCGCACGCCGGTCACGCGGCGCGCGGCTGCGCTTCAGACGCTGTTCCGGTCCGATTGGGAGCGCAGAGCCCCTAGGTGGCGCCGGAATCTGGCACTCACTGCCGACAGTTACCGGCGCGCCCGGATTGTGGTCGAGCACGTCCTGGCGCCCGAGCTGGCGGCTCCGCTCACTCTGCTCGCTGCTCGGTACGCCTGAGGCGGCTGCCGTCCGTCAGTGCCGGAGGTAGACGAGCAACCCGCGGCTGCTGCTGGAACGGCATGCCGACAAAGCGTTTCTCCACGCTTGTTGGTGCGGCAAGCGTCCGCTCCTCTCGCCTGAGAGCGTGATCGAAGTCTTTCGGCCAAAGCACGAGGCCGAGGATTCCTTCCGACAAGGCGTTCTCGGCCGGGAAATTTACGAGAAGTTGCTGGCCGACATCGATGCCCGGCTGTTGCGGCTGGAATCGGGCGAAGAGGAGAAGACCACCGAAGAGCCGGACTCCGATAAGAGCGATTAAACCCAAGAAATACCCACTATGGAAACCGATGCCGACCAGCCCAGGGCTCCCGATTCGAAGCGGGGATCGAAGCCCAATGCGAAGGACGATCTGAAATCCCTTCCCATGCAGGAACTGCTGGCGAAGTTGGCGTCGTCGCCGGATGGCCTTTCTCAGGCCGAGGCGCAAAAGCGCCTGACCCAATACGGGCCCAACGAGATTGAGGAGAAGAAAACCAATGAACTCCTAAAATTCCTCACCTATTTCTGGGGACCTATCCCGTGGATGATCGAAGCGGCCGTGATTCTTTCGGCGGTTGCCCGGCATTGGCCGGACTTTGGCATCATCCTCCTTCTGCTGATAGCCAACGCGGTGGTCGGCTTCTGGGAAGAGCACCAAGCGGGCAATGCCATCGCCGCGCTGAAGGCGAATCTGGCGGTCAAAGCCAGAGTAAGGCGGGACAGTAAATGGATCACGCCGCCGGCGCGTGAGTTGGTGCCGGGCGATGTGATCCGCGTGCGCCTCGGCGACATCGTGCCGGCGGATGCTCGGTTGCTGGAGGGCGACCCGGTGGAGGTGGACCAGTCCGCCCTGACGGGTGAATCGTTGCCCGCGACGCGCAAGCCCGGCGAGGCGGTGTTCTCGGGCTCGATCGTTCGCCAGGGCGAGATCGGGGCACTCGTGTATGCCACGGGTGCGAACACGTATTTCGGCAAGACAGCGCAACTGGTGCAGGCGGCGCACACCGTCAGCCATTTCCAGCGCGCGGTGCTGAAGATCGGCAATTACCTGATCATCCTCGCAGTGGCGCTGGTGACGGTGATCATTGCCGTCGCGCTCTTTCGCGGCGATCCGATTCTCACGACGTTGCAGTTCGCGCTCGTGCTGACGGTAGCCGCGATCCCCGTGGCGATGCCCACGGTGCTGTCGGTGACCATGGCGGTCGGCGCGCGCCTGCTGGCCAAAAAAGAGGCGATTGTGACCCGGCTGGCGGCCATCGAGGAGCTGGCGGGTGTGGACGTGCTGTGCTCGGACAAGACCGGCACCCTGACCCAGAACAAGCTGACGCTGGGCGATCCCTTCAGCGTGAACGGCATCCCGGCCGACCAGGTCATCCTGTGCGCCGCCCTAGCGTCACGTGCGGAAGACAATGACACCATCGACATTGCCGTGATCGGCGGGCTGAAGAGCGACCAGGCCCTGAAAGACTATCAGGTCGGTCATTTCCAGCCGTTCGACCCGGTGCATAAACGCACCGAGGCTGCAGTCAAGGGCCCGGATGGAAAGGAGTTCAAGGTCACCAAGGGCGCGCCACAGGTGATCCTGGAGTTGTCGGCCAATGCCGCCCAGATCAACGCAGCCGTCGACAACGCGGTCAATGCGTTTGCGGCGCGCGGCTTCCGTTCTCTGGGGGTGGCCCGGGCGGATCGGGAAGGTGCTTGGCAGTTCATCGGCGTTTTGCCGTTGTTCGATCCGCCGCGCGAGGAGGCCAAAGCGACCATCGCCACCGCGCGACAGATGGGCATGGCGGTCAAGATGGTGACGGGTGACGCGCTCGCTATCGCCCGGGAAACCGCCGCGAAACTGGGGCTGGGCACCAATATCCTCGATGCCAGCGGCTTCGGCGACACCAAGCGGCAGGAGACGGCGGAGTTGGCGGAGTCCATCGAGAAAGCGGACGGCTTCGCCCAGGTATTCCCCGAGCACAAGTTTCACATTGTCGACGTCCTGCAGCGACGCGGCCACATCGTCGGCATGACCGGTGACGGGGTGAACGATGCCCCGGCGCTGAAGAAGGCCGACTGCGGCATCGCCGTCTCGGACGCGACGGATGCGGCGCGCTCGGCGGCGTCCATTGTGCTCCTGAGGGCCGGCCTGTCGGTGATCGTCGACGCGATCAAAGAGAGCCGGAAGATCTTTCAGCGGATGAACAGCTACGCGATCTACCGCATCGCCGAGACGCTGCGCGTGCTGCTGTTCATGACGCTGGCGATCCTGATCTTCAACTTCTATCCCTTGACGGCGGTGATGATCGTGATGCTGGCGTTGCTGAACGACGGCGCCATCCTGTCTATCGCCTATGACAATGTTCACTACAAGGACCAGCCCGAGTCCTGGGACATGCGGCTGGTGCTGGGTGTCGCCACGGTGCTGGGCGTCGTCGGCCCGGTGGCGGCGTTTGGCCTGTTCTACCTCGGTGACCGCGTCTTTCACCTCGACCGTGCGCACATCCAGACGCTGATGTACCTGATGCTTTCCGTGGCGGGACATCTGACGATTTTCCTCACGCGCACGCGCGGTCCCTTCTGGTCGATACGCCCCGCCCGGATCTTATGGGTGGCCGTGCTCGGCACGCAGGCGCTGGCGACCCTGATCGCGGTCTATGGGTTGCTTATGACGCCCCTCGGCTGGGGCTGGGCACTGTTCACTTGGGGCTATGCGCTGATCTGGTTTCTCGTGAGCGACCGGGTAAAACTGCTCGCGTATCGGATTCTCGATCCCGCCAAAGCGAGGACACCGTCCGATTTGACGCCGCAGACCGCCAAGCGAGCCTATGAACTATATGAGGCGCGAGGCCGCCGCGAAGGCCACGCGGTTCAAGACTGGCTCCAGGCGGAGCGGGAGGCTCAAAAGGATGAGTCGCCCAGATAAGCCGACGCGAACCGCGCGGCGGGCATTGCCCAAAGAATGAGGATGGAAATCAATTCCACCAATCCTCTGGTCTGGCCGAGGGGGGATATAATCGGGATGTGTGCAGACCCCAACCACGATCAGCCATTCCCGCTCGAGCATCCTAACGCTGTCCGGCTGGGGATCGATGGGATCGGCCTGATCCTCGGCCCGCGCCTGCTCGATCCGCTCGGGGGAAGGCCGATCGTCCTGAGCCGTTGGGGCAGACCACGTCTGATCCTTGTTCAAGGCGGTCGAGCTAAGGGTCGTCACGATGGCCCGGCTCGTGGCCCATGGGGCCCTTGAGAATTGCACGAATGAACTCAGAGCGGAGATCGCAAGAAATCAGGCTGCTCTTCCTCTCTTTCATGAGGCCAGGACGCGGTGTTCGCGAAGGCGTGCACACAAGGTTAGGAGCGGCAGTCCGAGGATCGCGAAGTAGTCACCCTCAATACGATCGAACAGCTGTATTCCGAGCCCGTCGAGCTGATAGGCGCCGACCGACTGATGGACTTGAGGGCCGGCGGCAGCGAGGTATCGGCCGAGGAACTGTGGGGAGAACTGCCTCATCGTCAGATGGGCTGTCTCG
>DASPGI010000208.1:0-8042 GCA_035620695.1 Alphaproteobacteria bacterium | reverse complement strand
GCCGAGGGCGCCGCACAAGCCAGCGCGAACGATCTCTACGACAAGCTGGAACGGCATGTTCTGCCGCTTTACAGCGGCAACCGTGCGCGGTGGATCTTCATGATGAAAGAGGGCATCAGCAAGATTGCCTGCTACTTCAATACCCATCGCATGATGCGCCGCTACGCCGCTGAGGCCTATCTGCGCTGAATTCCCGAATGTTGAGGGAACTCTGCCCGGATCAACCGGCGGGTCCAGCGGCGGAGAATAGCACTTCATCGGATGCTGGAAGACGGATGGTGCAAACAAGGCCCTCTGGGTTGAAGTCGAGCGCAACCTTTCCCCCCAGCTCGTGGCCGATGCTCTCGGAAATCAGCCGCAACCCGAAGCCGCGGCGCGTGGGTGAGAGCACCGGCGGACCACCGCTCTCGGCCCAGTTAAGCTCGATGCGACCACCCCTCCGGCGCCACGCTACAATCACCCGACCGTCGGGCACCCCCAACGCGCCGTGCTTTGCCGCATTGGTGGCGAGCTCGTGGAGGACTACGCTGAGCGTGAGCGCCGCGCGGCCGGACAGAGGGATCGTCTCGCCCGAGATCACAGTTCGCCCGTCATCCCGCCCGGCGATCGGGCTCAACGATTCACGAACGATCTCTCCGAGCGTGGCGCCTTCCCTGCCCGATCTGTTCAGCATGTCGTGGGCGCGCGCCAGCGCTTGCAGCCGCGCTCCGAAGGCCTCGTTAAACGCCTGTGGAGATTCAGAAGTCCGCATGGTCTGCCACGCCATGGCTTGTACCTTGGCCAGGGTGTTCTTGACCCGGTGATCCAACTCGGCCATCAGCACTCGCTGGCGATCCTCTGCATGTTTGCGGTCGGTCATGTCGGTGCAGGTGCCGACCCAGCGGATCAGCGCGCCACCTTCGCCGCAAAGCGGGGCGGCGCGCGACAGGAACCATCGATACTCGCCATCGAGGCGCCGCAATCGGTATTCCGATTCATAGTTCTCTCCACTTTCTGTGGCAGCCCAGGCAGCATCGACGCCGGCCCGATCCTCCGGATGGATCGCCGCACGCCATAGCTTTTGGTTGGGAGCCGGTCCGAGGAACTCAGCCCATCCAGCGCTGAGATAGCGGCAGGCGCCATCGGCCTCGCTCGTCCAGACGAGATGCGGCATCGCTTGAGTGAGGGTGCGGAAATGGCCTTCGCTGATCCGGAGCGCCTCCTCCGCCGCCTTGCGCTCGGTGATGTCTATCACCGCTCCGACATGGCCCAGATAGGCGCCGTCGTCATCGAAAAGCGGTCTTGCGCTGTCGATGACCCAGCACCAAACGCCGTCATGGCGGCGCATGCGGTATTCGCCTCGCCAAGGTTGGCGGCGCGCCACCGCCACCAGGAACGCACGACGAAAGATCATGCGATCATCGGGGTGGACGCTGTTGGACCAGCCCTGCCCCAGCCCGCCCGATTCCGGACGGCCGGTGAAGTCGCACCAGGTCCTGTTCACGAAGATGCAATTGCCTTCCGTATCATCCATCCAGATGATTGTCGGTGCACTGCCGGCAATACCGCGAAACAAGCGGTCGGTGATGGGTTTGGGGAGGAGGACGTTTTCGGCTTCTCCACCGCCGTCCAAGTTCGCCGAAGGATCGGGTTTGCGCCCCCTCTTTCCTCGCCCCGCGCTTTTTCCGACACGGCTGCTCATCGATTTGGGAAGTTATCGGCGAAGATCTGGCGCATACAGGTCTCGGGACTCCTTGGCTAACGAACGGCTGAGCCCTGGCGCGGCTGCCGATTAAGCTGCGGTTAACGCTCCTCTGTGACTGCGGGGGTCGGGTGGATACGAAAGGCGGCGGAAATCGCTGTGGCTTCCTACCGAACCAGCCAGCGCGAGATTGTCTCGATCTGATCGGGAGACATCAGCGCCGGTGCATGTCCGGCGTCAGGGACGGTGGTGATCGTAGCCTTGGGGCCGCGGCACTCCATCTCGGCCGCGGTTTCAGCCGTCAGCAATACGCTCTCTGCGCCACGCAGCACGAGGGTCGGACAAGCGATCAAGTCCCAGATCGGCCAAAGATCGATGTCTTCCGCGGTTAGATCGGCATAGGGTATTCGGATCGCGGGATCGTAATGAAGGCGCCAACCTGTCTCATGGCGGCGCGAGCCATGCTCGGCCAAATGACGCCATTGAATATCCTCCAGCCGACCAAAGCCCGAATGAACCATCCGCAAATGCTGTTCCACCTCGTCCATGCTGGCAAAGACGAGGTCGAGGCCAAGATAGGTCTGGATCTGTACTAGCGCCTCCCGTGGCACGAACGGTCCAATGTCATTGAGCACCAGTCGAGCGACGGGCGAATTCTCGCCGGCGGCCAAACCCATGCCGATGATCCCGCCCATTGAGGTTCCGATCCAGAAGACCTGGTCCAAGCCTTTGAGAGCGAGAAAACGCGACAGATGCCCGACATAGTTGGGCATCACATAGTCCTTGGGATCGGCGAGCCAGGAGCTACGACCACGACCGACCACATCCACCGCAATTACACGCATGTCGTGCTCGACCAGCGCTCGCGCCAGAGCATCGAAGTCACGTGCGTTACGGGTCAGCCCATGCACGCAAACAACAACGCGATCTGCGTCGGACCTGCCCCAATCCACATAGCCGAGTTGGATACCCGCATAAGGACCGTCAAGGGCAAGTGTCTCGAGCTTCATGCGACCACCTGGCAATGTTGTGATAGGGCCAGTCAAGAATTGAACTCGTGAAAGCGACCGCAACCCTGACGGCCTGGGCCGAGACCGCCCGCGGCCAAACCTGGACCTAAGTCGGGTGCGGTAGCCTTGTTCTTAACTCTATCCAGCCGGCAGCCTCTGATACCCGTAGTCCTCGTAGTAGTCGCCTCGATGACCCGCTGGAATGCCACGCCATCGAAGTTGAATGGCTTGTTGCCCGGCCATGGACGCGGCCGGTGTCGGCAATGATGGTAAGCGCCCGATATTAGCCAGCCTGGACGTTCCTGGCATCAGCCGCCAGCCATCCGCGGCAAGATGAACACCTCCGCGTCAGGACGAACCGGATGCAAGAGCGAGCCACGGTAGATCTCGCCATCCACCGCCACCGCCACCCCTTTTTCCAGGAGCGGCTTCAGGCGTGGACAAGCCTCGCCGAGACCAGCAAGGATCTGTCCGATGTTGGCACCCTCGATCTCGAAGGTACTGCGCCCGCCCGAATACGACTGTAGCGTGCCGCCGAGCCGGACCTGGACCATCAGTCCGCCGCCTGCGCCATCCTTCTTGCCTCGAGAGCATGAAGCACCCTCGGCGGCGACATTGGAAGTTCGGTAAAACGCACGGCGGTTGCCGCTGAGAGCGCATTCGCCATAGCCGCCAGAGGCGGTACGATTGAGGTCTCGCCAACGCCCCGAACGCCATAAGGATGTCCGGGGTTGGGCACCTCGACAATGACTGTGTCGATCATCGGCAGGTCGGACGCGACCGGAATGCGGTAATCCAGGAATCCCGGATTCTGCAGTCGACCATCCGGGCCGTAGATATATTCCTCATTCAAGGCCCAGCCGATTCCCTGGGCTGCTCCACCCTGGAGCTGGCCTTCCACATAGGCCGGGTGTACGGCCTTGCCAGCATCCTGGGCCACGGTGTAACGCAGCACCGTGGCGCGGCCCGTCTCAGGATCGACCTCGACATCGACCAGATGGGTCGCGAAGCTGGGTCCGGCATTCTCCGCGTTGAACTCGCAATGCCCGGCAATCGGACCGCCGGTTTTCGGCGCCATGGCCGCGATCTCCCGTAAGGAGAGCGGCGGAAAGGCCCCGGCGTTCGGTCCTGCCGGACGAGCCTGCCCCTCTTCCCAGACCACCGCGTCTTCGGGAATACCCCAGATCGCCGCGGCGCGGGCGCACAGCTTCTTCACCGCTTCGCGCGCCGCCTTGATCGTCGCCATGCCGCTGGCGAAGGTCACGCGGCTTCCATCGGTGACGTCGTTATATCCGAGCGAACTCGTATCGGCGACCACCGTGCGGACCCGGTCATAGGAAACTCCCAGCTCCTCTGCGGCCATCAGGCACATTGAGGCACGCGATCCGCCGATATCCGGCGTTCCCACGGCGAGCGCAACGGTGCCGTCGATATTGATGTTGAGCGAGACACAGGTTTGTCCGCCGAAATTGAACCAGAAGCCGCACGCCACGCCCCTTCCCTGATTTGGGCCAAGTGGAGCGGCATAGTGGGGATGCGCCTTGGCCGCCTTCAGGGTTTCGATCAGGCCGATCGGGCCGAAAGTCGGACCATAGGCTGCGCGCGTCCCCTCCTTCGCCGCGTTCTTCAGCCTGAGATCGATCTGGTCCATCCCGATCCGCTCGGCCAGCTCATTGACCACGCTCTCCACGGCGAACGCCGACATCGGAGCGCCGGGCGCACGATAGGCGGCCTGCTTGGGACGGTTCGTCACCACGTCGTACCCAATCACGCTCACATTCTCGAGGTCATAGCAGGCAAAGGCGGACATCGCCCCCAGTTCCACCGGCGAGCCTGCAAACGCCCCGCCTTGATATTTCAGCTCGGCCTCGGCCGCCGTGATGCGACCATCCCTCTTGACGCCCATCTTTACCCGAACGCTGGTGCTGGAGGTTGGGCCGGTGGCGCGAAACACTTCTGCGCGGCTCATCACCAGCTTCACCGGACGGCCCGCCTTGCGCGAAAGCGCCAGAGCCACGGGCTCGATGAAGACCGTGGTCTTCCCCCCGAAGCCGCCCCCGATTTCGGAGGCGGTGACACGCAGCTTGGAGATGTCCATCCCGAGCAGCGCGGCACTGATATCGCGGACCATGAAGTGGCCCTGTGTGCAGCACCACAATTCCCCTTGCCCATCCGAGCCGACGCTGGCCAGACACGCATGGGGCTCGATGTAACCTTGGTGCGTCGCCTCGGTTCTGAAGCTCCGCTCGATCACAACGTCCGCCGCAGCGAAGCCAGCCTGCACATCGCCGTGACCGAACTGGTAGCGCGCCGCCACATTCGAAGGTTTGGATGGGCGTGGCTCGACGCCGGAGGTGAACATGTTGTCGTGCAGGATCGGCGCATCCGGGCGCATCGCTGCCTCGACATCGATGACGTGGGGCAGCACTTCATAGTCAACCTTGATCAGTGAAAGTGCCTCGCGTGCGATCGCCGCACTGGTGGCGGCCACGGCGGCGACTGCGTGCCCGTCGTAAAGCGCCTTCTCGCGCGCCATCACGTTGACCAGAATGTCGCGGTGCTCGTCCTGCCGGTCGAGGAAGTCGGCCGCAGTGATCACCGCCTTTACCCCTGGAAGGGCTTCGGCGGCCGAACTGTCGATCGAGCGGATGCGCGCATGCGCGTGTGGGCTGCGCAAAACCCTGCCGATCAGCATGCCGGGCGCCGTCATGTCCGCGCCGAACCTGGCACGACCGGTGACCTTGTCGAGGCCATCGGGACGAAGCGGCCGGGTGCCGACCTTGCTGAATGGGGTACCAGATTTTGCGGTTTGATCAAGCGGCATGTCGGCCCTCTCGCATTTCCGAGGCGGCATCCAGCACCGCCCGAACGATCTTGTCATATCCCGTACACCGGCAAAGATTGCCGGCAAGCCAGTAACGTACCTCGGTCTCGGTTGGATTGAGGTTACGCTCCAGCAGCGCCTTGGCGGCGACAAGGAAGCCAGGCGTACAGATTCCGCATTGCAGTGCGGCATGCTCGAGGAACTTGCGCTGAAGCGGATGCAGCTCCCCATGCTGGGCCATTCCCTCGATGGTCTCCAATCGCCTGCCCTCGGCCTCCACTCCCAAAACCAGACAAGAGCAAACCAGCCTGTCGTCCAGGATGATCGAGCAGGCTCCGCAGTCGCCAGTGCCGCAGCCTTCCTTCGCACCGGTCAGCGCCAGCCGGTCTCGGAGCACGTCGAGGAGCGACTCCTCCGGCTCGCAGACGAACTCGACGGCGTCACCATTTATGATGCTTCTAACGTGACGAGCGGCCATCAGTGCCCCCTGATCTTGTTGCCTTTGGCGCGAGCCAGCGCCCGTTCGGCCGCGCGGCGCGCCAACACGCCCGCAACCCTAATACGAAACTCCTTGGTCCCCCGCTTGTCGTCGATCGGGCGCCAAGCGGCCGAGGCAGCGGCGGCGAGCGCCTTCAGCGCCTGCTCCTCCAGGCGCGTCCCGATCAGTGCCCGAGCGGCCTCCTCCACCAGGAGGGGGCGCGCGGCAACAGCGCCGAGCGAAACGCGGGCTGCAGTGCACACACCCTCTTCATCGAGCGTCAGGCAGACCCCGGCCCCGACGACGGCAATGTCCATCTCGCTGCGCGGGATGAAGCGCAGGTAGGCGTCGCCCGAATGGGGCGGGCGCGCGGGCAGGAAAAGCGATACGAGAAGCTCACCCTTTTGCAAAGAGGTCTTGCCCGGAGCGATCGGGACCTCCTCAACCGGAACCTCGCGGTTGCCGTTGGGCCCGAGGATGGTTGCGATAGCCCCGGCGGCGATCAACGCCGGTACGCTGTCCGCGGCTGGAGAGGCATTACACAGATTGCCGGCTATGGTCGCCCGGCCTTGAATCTGGGTTGAGCCGATAAGTCGCGCGGCCTCCACGATCCCGGGCCAAGCCTTGACGAGCTTCTTGTGCTCGCCGAGGGCCGCGCAGGGTACGGCAGCGCCAATGCGAAAGCCGCCATTCTCCGCGACGATGCGTCGCATGCGTGAAATCCGCTTGATGTCCACCACCAGGTCGGGAGCCGGCGACCCGGACCGGAACTGAACCAGAAGGTCGGTACCACCCGCGAGGATACGGCTCATACCGTTCTCCGCCGCCAGGAGTGCCACCGCCTTGTCAATGGAAGCAGGCGCTTCGTACCGCATGAATTTCGTCCGCTCCTTCCTGTTCGGGCGCCGACTTTAGTCCGGGGTCAACCGGAAACCAAGTGCACTACGGCGCCGATGGCCCGTGCCACCAACGCATGCCTGCCCTGACACGGCGTCATCCAGATTTTGACCGCGATCAAATCTATCTCAAGGCACCTGGCACAAGTTCAATTATTGCCCACGAAGGGCCCCTTTGGGGACAGGCGCCATGGACACAGCCGCGGGCGGCACTTGGCTCCTGCCCATCATCAGCCACCGGGGAGGCTCCGGCATGTCACCTATAGGCGGATTTGCGACAGCCCTGCGCCGGCTCATCTTCCTGCAACTGCGGCACCTCCAAGAGTATCAGGAGCTTGCGGCGCTGACCGATCGGCAGCTTGAGGATATCGGATTGACTCGGGACGAGCTCGTGCTGGCAGTGGCCGGCGCGGCCGAGGCGCCCGAACGTGTCGGAATGATGACCAGCCGGCTTGGTATCGCACCCGAAGCCCTAGAGGCGGGACGACCGCTCCTCAACGAGATGGTCAGGCGCTGTGCAGCCTGCCGGACTAAGCTCATCTGTGCCTGGTGGCTGGCCGAGGGCGACGGGGACGACCGGTTCCGGGAGTTCTGCCCGAACGCCGGACGTTTCGTGGAGCTGCGCCACCGCGCTCCGCGATCCTAGCCAAGTAAAGCCATAGTCCAATTTTGAATGCCCGCGGGGGGTCTGTCCCGGCCTGAGGCGGCACCCCGCCCGTGGCAAGGCCGCTACCTCTCTTGGACCCGCAGCCCTTCCCTCCGCCTCTGTCGCGAGGTTCCGAGGGCGTCATATCCTTGCCATGCCGGCTTTGGGGAGGGGGAGCCGAGAGCCGTTTCGTGCCGGCTCTCGGGACACATCCGGCGCCCCGATAGCGAAGGAGCAAAGAGGACGGTGGCATTCGCGCCCGCCCGTTATGTTGGCGTTCTCAATTCCGCGCTGCGTGGCGATGCCGCGCCGATCTCCGCCAGAGAGCTGTCGCAGACCATCGGCTTTGCGCGCATCACCCTGATCGTTGGACTGGTCTTCCTGCACTATGAGAGCTTTCCCAATTCGCGGGTCTCGCCTTTCCGGGGTTTCGATCCTCTCGAACATCAGGTCGCCACCTTCGTCAATAGCTTCGTGCTGTTCTTCTTCTTCAGCGTCGTGCCGCTT
>DASPGI010000207.1:0-2039 GCA_035620695.1 Alphaproteobacteria bacterium | reverse complement strand
CTTGATCTTCGCAAGCTGGGCCGAGAAGTCGGTCGCCTTCGGGTCCATGATCTCCATGACGCCGATCTGGACGCCCTGCCCTTTCAGCATCTCGGAAAACTCCTTGGCCGCGCCGAGGCCGAGATCGTTGTTGGTCGAAAGGAAGTCGGCTTTCTTGATGCCCATCTTCTTCACATTGGGCGCGAAGGACTTCGCTTCCATCGCCGAGGTCGGGCTGATGCGGAATATCCAGGGGTTGCCGGAGGTGGTGATCTTGCCCGACGACGAGGTCTCGACCAGCATCGGCACGCCATACTCCATCAGTTTGGGCATGACCGCCAGCGTGAGCGTCGAGCTCCACGCGCCCATCAGCACCGGCGCCTTGTCCTTGGCGATCAGCTTCTCCGCGGTAGCGACGGCCTCGGTAGGATTGGATTTATTGTCTTCAATGATGAGCTGGATTTTCTTTCCGAGTACGCCGCCCGCCTTGTTGACGTGGTCCTCGGCGATCTTCGCGCCCTGGGCGACGTAGTTGCCCGAAGCGGCGAACGCGCCGGTGAGCGGTTGAGTGACGCCTATCTTGATCACATCCTGACCGGCGACGTGAACCGGGAACAGCGCAGCCGCAGCCATCGTCGCGGCGAAAAGCTTCCACAAACGCGGTTTCATGGACGACCTCCCTGGTCGGTGCTACGGAAAAAGTTGGCCCCCGAAAGTGCTCATGCTATTGTATGGTAAATAGGATCAATCCAACAATAACGGCCCCGCGCAGGAGTGCATGACCGATGAATTGGGAAGCCGGCGACATCGCGCGCCAGAGCCTGCGCGGTTTCCTCGCGATGGTCGAACGCGATTTTCCCGACGAGTTCCTGCGCATCCGGGCACCCGTGCGCACCGGGCTGGACATCACCTCCCTCGTCTTCGAGCTTGAGCACGCCGGCCGCAGCCCGGTCGTGGTCTACGAGAATGTCGAAGGCCATTCCATGCCGGTGGTCACCAACATCGCGGGCAACCGCAAACTCCTTGCGGCCTGCCTCGGCGTCAAGCCGGCCGATCTCCCGACCGCTTTTCGCGAACGCTGCCAGAAATACATTCCCTGCGAGGTCGTCAAGGATGCGCCGTGGCAGGCCGTGACGCTCGAAGGCGATGAAGTCGATTTAAGCAAGCTCCCCATTCCCCTGCACTTCTCGGTGGACGCCGCGCCGTACATCACGGCGGGCCAGATCGTCGCGCGTGACCCGGTGACGGGTGTCGATACGACGGGCTTTCACCGGCTGATGGTGAAAGGCAGGAACCGGCTGGGCGTGTCGCTTCATTCGCGCCGGCGCATGCACGAGTTCCACCGCCGCGCTGCAGAGCGCGGCCAGAATCTGCCGGCGGTCATCACGCTGGGCATCCACCCGCTGCACTACATGGGCGCGATGGTCTATGCCTATCCGCCGCATGTGCGCAAGTACGAAATCATAGGCGGCCTGTTCGGCGAGCCGTACCAACTCGCCAGCACCGGCTTTCACGACCTGGAAGTCCCTCTCGGCGCCGAGATCGTGATCGAGGGCGAGATCCTTGCCGATGTGCGCGAGCCGGAAGGCCCCTTCAGCGAATTCACCGGCTACGCCTCCTATCGCAGCACCGAGAACGTGTTCGTGGCGAAGCGCATCCGCATGCGCCGCGATGCGATGTTCCACTCCATCGTCTCCGGCATGTCGCAGGATCACATCCTGGTCTCCTGCGTCACGCGGGAGGGCGAGATACTGAACACGCTGCGGCGCAATCTTCCCAATGTCCTCGGCGTATATGTTCCGCATCGCACGTGCGGCGCGTTCCTTGCGATCATCAAGATGAAGAAGACCGCACAAGGCGAGCCGCAGCAGGCGATCATGGCGGCGCTCGGCACCGAGTTCTATACCAAGTACGTAATCGTGGTCGATGAGGACGTGGACATCTTCGACATGAGCGACGTGATGTGGGCGGTATCGACGCGGGTGCGCGCCGAGCAGGACATCATGTTCATCCCGGGGTGCAAAGGCGCCATTCTGGATCCGACGTCCGATCCGGAAACG
>DASPGI010000206.1:0-38619 GCA_035620695.1 Alphaproteobacteria bacterium | reverse complement strand
CCGACCATGGTCGAGGGCGAATCCTGGTTCCGTGTCGGCGGCAGGCCGGTTTGCCGAGCCGAACACAAGGCAAGCTGCGGCCACGCCACCACCGGCCGCCATGGTTTCGCCTGGTCGGCAAGAACAATGGCTATCGCGACTACCTGACGAGCCCGGCCGATCCCTGCAACGTCGAGCACATTCCCTGGATCATGCGCGCGAACGGCTGGCGCGAGGGCGCCAAGCTGATGGATGAGTGGTTCACGAGAAAGGCGTCTACGGTGAAGAAGCCCGAAGACTCCGACACCACTACGATCACGATGGATTGGGTTCTAGAGTTGGAGGAAGCGCGGACCGCCTATAATGAGCTCATGGATGAGTCTCGCTGGACCGTTCCGAACGATGGTCAGGGCCGAACGCCGCTTCAACGCCTATGCGGTTCGCTGCACAAAAAAGGCTTCTTGACCGATCACCCGATGGAATTCACGTTCGACACGCCAGTCTGGAATCTCAAGGGGCGGCAGTTTGACAATCGGGTCATCCGAGGCCAGAAAATACCCATCATCGGGATACCCACCAATATATTCATCCATGACAAATGGGGGGCGGCTCTGGGTGCGTTCGAGCTCTTGCTTGTCGCAGCCGGGGAAGCCGAGCCCCTGCCCGACGGCATGACGCATCGCATCACGCTTCGCAAAAAGGGGGTCTTCATGGAGGATCAATACGATTTCGAGGAGGGCCAGAGTCTGGGGTACTGGGACATTGAAAATCATAAGGCCGGGCATAACCCGTTCTCTTCTGGATGCGGGAACATTCTACCTGTGACCAATGACTCGTTCCAGAAGTGGCGAAATCAAAACAATTTGGGTGGCGACTACCTCATCTATGCGCAAGTGAAACAGGAGGACATCGATCCACCGATCGTCTTCTATTGCCCATCCGGTACGGTTCAAATCTGAACGGCGATCTACGAATGATCAAACTTCTGCAAGGTCCCAGTGGCCTCGCCATATCGCTAAGCGCCATCTTGACGCTGGCCTTCGCAGCGCCAGGCTCGGTGATCGTGGCCTTTGTCCTGCTGCGTCCGGCCAAAGTCATGAACAGAATGGTCGCGGGCGAGTTGGACGTTTCGGGGCCGACGCTTCTCAGCCTTATGGCGCTCGGCATATTTGTCGCAGCCGCGATCTGCATGCGAATTCTCCGCTCCGTAAGTTGGGTTGCAAGAATGTCTGCGGCACCCCCGATCGCATTCGCGTGTGTTGCGGTTCTGGTTGGGGCGTTCATTTGGATCGTAATGGGGTTTAGGGAACCTGAGCTTGCGTTACGCCTCCCAGTGGCCGTGGCGCAAACCGTGCTTGGCTTTTCCGTTCTCTGGTCGGGCCGAGTCCTCGCGGCGCTGTTCACCTCGTGGCGGATCGCGCCGCGCGTCGCCCTTCGTGGGATCGCGTTCGGCCTGATCGGATCGACGGTTGGCGCGGCGCTGGGAGGAGCTGTTGCCGTCGCGCGAGGGTTGGAGCCGTCTCCTTTTGACTCCCCACACTGGTTCTATGTGTTGGCGGTTCCTGCCATGGCTGCATTCGGTTGGGCCGCTCCGAGGCCTCCGGCGGCATCCACGTCGTTTGCGGTCATCGCCGTGCTGTTCACCGCCGTTACCGCTCTCATCGTTCCGCTGATGCTGGTTGCCACACCCCCGGAGGTCGTATGCGACTGGGGGGTGTGGAATCCGCATTACGTAGTTCTGGGGTTCGAATGGGAGCCGTGGCGGTGGAGGCTGACGTCCGGCTGGAGTTTGATCCCCGCCCCAAGTGCGCTTACCGAGCTGTCGCTGCTGCACATCTTCGACCCGGTGCCGAAAGTGGTGTCGCCGGAGGGCGGTTACTGCCCCGAGTAATCGAGCCCTCTTCCGTTATGTTTTCTTTTCCTCCGCCCTGAGCTCCTTCAGCGCCCGCTCTATCGCCGCTTTCTTCTCGGCGTTCGCTTCCGGAAAGCGCAGGCCCAGGCCCTGCAGACGGCTGACGATCACATGGCTGACCAGAGCTCGCATGACCCATTTGTGGTCGGCGGGGATGATGTGCCACGGCGCCCAAGGGGTGCTGGTCCGGCTCAGCATCTCCTCATAGGCGTCCATATATGCATCCCACAGCCGGCTCTCCTCGAGATCGCCGTAGGAGAATTTCCAGTGCTTCTCCGGATCCTTGAGGCGATCGAGGAAGCGCCGGCGCTGCTCCTCGCGCGAGACATGGAGAAAGAATTTCAGCACCACGGTGCCGTTGCGGTCGAGATGCCGCTCGAACGCGTTGATGTCCTCGCAGCGCGCCTGCCAGAACGCGGCATCGACACGCATTGCCGGGAGCCGTTGCTTCTCAAGGAATTCCGGGTGGACGCGCACCACCAGCACCTCCTCGTAGTGCGAGCGGTTGAAG
The DNA here is from genome assembly GCA_035620695.1 of Alphaproteobacteria bacterium. Taxonomy (GTDB): domain Bacteria; phylum Pseudomonadota; class Alphaproteobacteria; order JAREAF01; family JAREAF01; genus JAREAF01. Next base: position 36,217 of record DASPGI010000206.1, on the reverse strand, counting down.
ATGCCGATCCGCCCGCGCTCGGGCAGCGCCTTGGCGACGCGCCACAGGAAGGTGTGATCGAGCTCCTCGGCAGAGGGGGCCTTGAAGCTCACCACCTGGCAGCCCGCCGGATTGACCCCTGAGAACACATGCTCGATGGTTCCGTCCTTGCCGGCGGCGTCCATGGCCTGGAACACCATCAGCACCGAATGGCGGTCGTCGGCATAGAGCCGTTCCTGAAGGTCGGACAGCTCCTTGCGGCAATCCTCCAGATAGTCTTTCGCCTGATCCTTCAACTTCGCCTCGCCGAGCGCACACATCTCGGGCGTGCCCATCCAGCCGGTATCGCGCTCGCGGATGCGCGCAGGCGATCCGGGCGTCACTTGCAGGAACTCCAGACCGGTGCCTTTGACGAATTCGGCGGTTTTCATAAGCTCCTCTCCATCGAATTCTTCTGATGCCGCGAATGTGATCGCCCGATGCTCTGGCCGAGATGGCCGCAACCTCCTATGTATTGGGAGCTTCCATTGCATCTGGCGCGAAGGAGCCGCCGAACATGTGGATGTTCTCCCGCAAGACGCTTGAAGTCCCAAGACCGGAGGAGGCCCTGCCCGGCCGTTCGGACCCCATTCCGGTGCCGCACCGACATTTCGTCAAGGATGCGCCCCTGAAGCCGCCTTTCCCTGAAGGGCTGGAAGTCGCGGTCTTCGGCATGGGCTGCTTCTGGGGGGCCGAGCGCAAGTTCTGGGAGGCCCGAGGGGTCTATACGACGGCGGTAGGCTATGCCGGGGGCGCGACGCCGAACCCGACCTACAAGGAGGTCTGCTCGGGCGGCACCGGCCATGCCGAGGTCGTGTTGGTGGTCTTCGACCCTAAGGCCACGAGCTATGAGGAGATGTTGCGGATCTTCTGGGAGAATCATGATCCGACCCAGGGCATGCGCCAGGGAAACGATGTCGGGACACAATATCGCTCGGCCATCTATACTCATTCGCCAGAGCAACGCCGTCTTGCCGAGGCCTCCCGCGCCGCTTACCAGAAGCGCCTGCAGGGGGCCGGGCACGCCGCGATCACGACGGAAATCCGCGAGGCGCCGCCCTTCTACTATGCCGAAGACTATCACCAGCAATATCTGGCCAAGAATCCCGGCGGCTATTGCGGGCTCGGCGGCACCGGCGTCTCCTGCCCGATCGGCCTTTCCGTGGAGGCGGGAGCAGCGGAGTAGGCGCGGCTGAGCGGGGAACGGTCCTCCTCCGAACGGACGATCCGGCGGCATCGCCAAGATTCGGGCGGGGCGGACGGGACGCTGGGCATCCTGGAGCGGCTTTATACCGGCCGCGGCGAGAGGTCGGAACGCTTCCGCTACGGGCTGATCGCGTTCGACATCGCCGTCATCTTCTATTTCGTCATCGCCTCGGCCATCCCTCCCACGCCCTGGCTGTTGGTCATCGACGGCGCGATCGCCTTGGCGATGATTGCCGATTTTACGGCGCGGTTCTGGATCTCTCGGCGAAAACTCAGATTCGCCGTCGATCCGCTCAACCTCATAGATCTCCTGGTGATCGCGACCTTGATTGCCGGGCCCTTCGTAGAGAACTGGACCTTCCTCCGAGTGCTGCGGGCGCTCCGGCTCCTGCGCTCGCACCGCGTCCTGGTCGACCTGCGCAAGCGCATGCTCTTCTTCCGCCGTCATCAGGAGGTGATCGCTGCGGTGGTCAATCTCGGGGTCTTCCTCTTTACGATCACCGCGCTCGTTTACATGCTGCAGCACCGAAGCAATCCCGAGATCGGCAGCTATATCGACGCCTTGTACTTCACCGTCACCACGCTAACCACGACCGGCTTCGGCGACATCACCATGAAAGACGAGGCCGGCCGGCTACTTGCCGTCGTCATCATGGTGGTCGGTTTCGCCCTCTTCCTGCGGCTGATCCAAGCGATCTTCCGTCCGGAGAAGGTGCGCTTCCGTTGCCCGGATTGCGGCCTGTTGCGGCACGACTATGATGCCGTCCATTGCAAGCATTGCGGCCGGGTGCTGCCGATTCCCAGCCAGGGTGAGTAGTCGCGCCGGCTCCGCCGATGCGTCTCGGATTCGAGCGGAAGGGGTCACCCGGTCACGTGGCGTAGCGTTGCGCCGGATCCCACTCGAGCCAGCGCGAGCCCCGTGTAAACGCCAAGGAGCATGGCGGCAAAGGCGGGGAGTGCGTGCTCGGCTCCGAGGGGTAAGGCGTGCAGGAGCACGGCATCATTGCCTCCCGGCACCAGCGCCGCACCGCCTCCCATCATGACTCCGCCGCCGAGATGGCCATACCAGGGCCGCGTGCCCTGCCAGCGCAAGCGGAACCGCCCGGCGCGCAAGGCCGATAACATGCTTCCGGCGAGAACTGCCGCAAAGAGCAGAAGCAAAGCAGGCGAGGGTGGGAGACCGTGGCCGATGGCGAAGCCGGAGGTCTGCACGATCGCCGCCGTATAGACCCAAGGCCCTTGCAGGGCGAAAAGCACGCCGCTGCAGAGGCCAAGGCCGACCGCGGCGAAGGCCAGGAGCCGGGTGCGCTCGTCCTTCCCTCCTGCGATCAGATGTCGCAGCTCCAGCAGCGCCCAGATCCAGGCAAATCCCAGGACGACAAGGCCAAGAATGCTGGGCCGGGCGAGCGGAGTGGCGCTGACACCCGCGAGCGCCAGGTCGGCGCCGAAGGTCTCTTCGACGGCGAGCGCCCCGGATGCGAAGCCGAGCAGCGTCATCAGCATGGCGCCTTCGCCGCTTGCCAAATGACTGATCGTCGATATGGCGCAACCATTGTTGAGGGAGGCACCCAGGCCGAACAGGAAGCCGCCGGCCAGCGCGGCAAGTCCTAGAGGCGGCAGGTCCGCATCTATCTCGCCATGGATCGCCCAGCCCAAGGGCAAGGCAAAGGCCATGGCCCAAGCGGCTGCCTTGGCGAAGCTCGCCAGCAAGCGTAGATCGCGCCGCTCGACCGCGTCCCTGACCGCTCTGACGCTGCAGACGGAGGCGCGCTGAGCGGAGTAGCCGGCCATACCGGCCAGAGCTGCGCTTATGAAGAGAATGAGGAACGCCATGGGAAACCGTACCGGGGAGCGAGGAGGTCCCGCCACTGCCGTTGCGGCATGGTTTTAAGAACCGGTAGTCATGACGACAGAGGGCCGCTTCATCGCTAAATTTGCCCGACGGGTCACATCCCAGGGCAGGTCAAACCATGTATGTTCCCGCGCATTTCGATGAGAGCGATCCGAAAAAACTGGCGTCGATCCTCAGCGACCACAATTTCGGGATCCTGATCACGGCTGGGCCGCAGGGCCTGTTCGCCAGCCATCTTCCGTTCGTCACGGACCCCGAGCGTCCCTTGGAGCGGCTTCGCGCCCATATGGCCAAAGCCAATGCGCATTGGCGCGACATCGGCGCCGGCGCCGAGGCGTTGGCGATCTTCCAAGGGCCGCATGCTTACGTCTCCGCATCCTGGTACGCCCACCAGCCTCGCGTTCCCACCTGGAATTATGTTGCCTTGCATGTCTATGGTCGGGTGCGGATCCTGGATGGACCAGAGGGGGCGCTGGAGACGCTGACCCGCACGGTTGCCCACCAGGAGGGACATCGGACGGAACCCTGGCGGATCGAGGATCTGCCGCAAGACTATCTGGCCCGAATGCTCAAGGGTGTGGTCGCGATCGAGCTTGCCGTCTCGCGCATCGAGGGCAAGTTCAAGCTGAGCCAAAATGTCGCGCGAGACGATCAGGAAGGCGCTATCGCCGGCCTTCTGGCCGAGGGGAGCGCCGCCTCACTGGCGACCGCCGAGGCCATGCGCTTGGCCTGCGGTCTGGCGTAAGACGGTATGGAGAACCACTCGCAATGAGCGCGGGACTTCGCGCGCTGCCCAAATGGGCTGCAATTGACTTCCGAGTTCCTAGGTCACATCAACCCAATGGGGCCGGGCGCGACCTTATCGAATCTTTCATTTCGATCCATAAGAAGATATAGCGACGTTTAAATCACGACACCGTTGCCATATTTTGGTGCCAATGCAGCAGCCAACTCCGATTAGAAAGCTCGCAGCCATCCTGGCCGCCGACATGGTCGGCTACAGCCGGCTCATGGAGGTCGACGAACCCGGCACTCTGGCGCGTCTCAGGACCCACCGGCTAGAGGTTGTCGATCCGGCCATCGCCAAGAGCCGCGGCCGTATCGTCAAAACCACTGGCGACGGCATGCTGGTGGAGTTCAATAGCGTCGTCGACGCCGTGCAGGCCGCGGTGGAAATCCAACGCCGGATGAATCGGCGCAACTCGGATGTCGCGCCCGATCGGCGCATCGAATTCCGCATCGGCATCAACCTTGGCGACGTCATCGTCCAGGAGGACGATATTTTCGGCGACGGCGTCAACATCGCCGCGCGGCTGCAGGAGTTCGCCGAGCCCGGCCAAATCTGCATCTCCTATGGCGTGCGCGATCAGCTCGGCCTCAGGATGGATGTGCGCTTCGAGGATCTGGGCGAGCAGATGCTCAAGAACATCGCCCGCCCCATCCGCGCCTATCGCGTGCTGTGGGACGAGGCGGGGCCTGGCCCGCTCCCTGGACCGGACGGCAAGGCCAAGAGTGAGCGACCTTCGATCGTGGTGCTGCCGCTCACGAGCATGAGCGGCGAGCAGGAGCTGTTCGCCGACGGCATGACCGAGGACATAATCACCGAGCTGTCGCGCTTTCGCGAGCTCTTCGTCATCTCGCGGAGCTCCAGCTTCGTCTTCAAGGGCAAGTCGATCAATCTGCGCGAAGTGGCACGGGAGCTGGGTGTGCAGTTCGTCCTGGAAGGCAGCGTGCGCAGGGCCGGCACCCGCATTCGCGTCACCGTGCAGCTGATCGACGCCGAGCATGACCGCCATGTCTGGGCCGAGCGCTTCGACCGCGAGATGGAGGATGTGTTCGCCATCCAGGATGAGCTGGTCGCCTCGATCGTGGCCACGCTCGCCGGGCGGGTGGAGGCGGCCAGCCGCGAACGGGCGAAGAATAAGCCGACCGAGAACATGGCCGCCTACGAATGCGTGCTGGCGGGCAAGACCTTGCACCATCGCCGCTCGCCTGAAGCGAACCGACATGCCTTGCAAATGCTTGATCGGGCGATCCAGTTGGATCCTGGCTACGCTCATGCCCATGCCTGGAAGGCCTGCGTGCTGGGGCAGGCCTGGAGCAACGGATGGGCCAAGGACCGCGACGCCACCTGGAAGGTGGTTGTCGGCGAGCTTGAAACGGCGCTGTCACTGGACGAGAACGACAGCGACGTGCACCGGATTCTTGCCGCCGTAAATCTGGTGCGTGGCGACCACGACCAGGCCCACTATCACCAGAACCGGGCGCTTCAGTTGAACCCCAACGACGATCTCATTGTGGTGCAACAGGGCGAAATACTCACCTGGCAAGGCCGCGCCGAGGAGGGGATCGGGTGGGTGCAGAAAGCGATGCGGCTCAACCCCTATCACCCGGAGCGTTTCTGGATGCATCTGGCGCGCGCCTATTACTTCGCGGGCCGTTATGGCGAGGCGGTCGAGGCGTTGCACCGCATCTCCACGCTGGACGTTAACCAACGTGCGCTCATGGTCGCTGCGCAAGCGCAGCTCGGGGACGAGCGAGCTGCGCGCACCCATGCCGCCAGTCTTCTCGAGTGTGACCGCAACTTTGGCATTTGCGCGCATATCGCCTCCCTGTACTTCAAGCAAGCAGACGACCGGGAGCATTTGCGAGAGGCGCTGCGTAAAGCCGGTCTGCCGGAATAAGGCCCGACTTCCAGAGGGCCTTGCTATTCCGCGGCGCTGGGAACGGGCTGTGCCAGAACCGGTCGGGCCGTTTCGAGGCGCAGGCTGAATGCGGTGGTTAGCGCCAACAGCGGACGATAGTTCCGGTATTCCTCGAGGGGTGCGAGCTCGCGCAAATTGTCGAGCACCAGCCAACGCCCGCGCTCCTCAACCAGCAGCACGGCATGATCGATGCCACGCTGCGGGTCACGGAGGACCAGCATGGCCATGGCCGTTTCCGGCACACCGAGCAGGCGCAATGTCAGAAATTTGGCGATGGCGAAATCCTCGCAGTCTCCCGAGCGCTGCAGGAATGCAAGCGGCGAGGCCCAACGATCCGTTACCCCGCCCGATATTCGGTCCGCTGCATAGGGGAAACTGTTGAAGTGCCGGTTCACCGCCATGAGCCGCGCCGTACCCTTCAGGCTCGACAGGCGCTTCACCAGATCCGCCATCGGTTTGGCGAGAATGTCCCGACAGGGTCTTTCCGCGAGACACCGCTCGACACGCAGTCGGTCGGTCTGGATGCCGGCAAGCGCGGCGCGCCATTTGGCGACCGGATGGTACTGAGCCTTGACAGCAAGCGTCTGCAGGGCGGCCGTGATCGTGGGCCGATCCTGCGCCACCGCGGCCGACGTCAGCAACGCCGACAGGAGAATGATCGCCGAACGACGTAAGCCCATGCCCTCGCCCCCGGAAGGCATGGTCCGTCGGAGTTCTGAAATTTAGATTTATAGGGCAGGCAACTTAATTGCCCATTAAGGTAAACAATCGTTATTCGCCCGTCTGCTCCGGTACCGGATAGTCGACCGCAATCCGCAGATCACGCAGCGGCCGCACGATGGCGATCGTCTCCTGATAGATCGGGTGGGCCTTGTAACGGGCCAACGCCTCGCCGTCGGCAAATTCGCCATGGACGATGATGTCGATCTCGCCGGAGAGCTGATCCAGCTTCGCGTTGCGGACGATCTCAAGCCGCCGGGCCTCCGGGATTTGCCGAAGCCGCAAGAGTGCCGCCAGAATGGTGTCGATCTCCTCGGCGCGCTTGGCGCTGAACAGGACGATGTGTCGGATCAATTCCGGTTCCCGATCTGAAGAGTTGCTCGCGGGCTGATTAGGCGGACCTGCCGGTCGAACGCAAGAGGCAAGCCCGAAGTCGGGCGGGCTCTATTCTGGTCCAGCGACGAGACGGTGCGTTCGGCGCGGGCAACAGCGCCAAATTCCCATCGTTGTCATTTGGAGTAGTCATCTTGATGGGAGCAGCCAATGTCCTTCCATTTCAAGCTGTTGGGCTGGATCGCCCTGTCACTTGCCTTGAGTGGGTCGGCCGCAGCACAGCAGGCTGGCGGCACTTCTGGAACGGGCGCGACCGACGCCCCTGTGGTCCAGGGCTTGGAGCCGACCTCACTCTTGCCGCAGCCAAGCCTCGACAGCCGCGGCCAAGAGAACTTGACCCGGCCAGACGCCCGAATCGACGGTGGAACCGTGTCCAGTGGCATCCCTTCGATGGGGACAAGCCTCGACGAAACGCCGGGTCAGGTTGCAACCACCCCGGTGCCGATGAACACGCCGAGCTTTGGCTCCTCGATCGTCCCGTCGTTTTCCGGAACTGCCGTGCCCTCTCTAAACGACGCCGCCGGGTCAGGCCTCTTGAGACGCCAGCTTCAGACGCAATCTCCACAGGCCGGTCCGCAAATCCTCGTGCTCTCCGGCTCGGTGTTCCGCGGCACCCTCGATCAACCGAACGTGATCTCAGCACGGCCGGGATTGACGAGCACCAGCCGGCCGCGGGGGATCTCAGCGCGGAGACTGGCAGAGGGTCAGCCGGTGCTGCAGGGCACGACGTCGGCGCCGCGCGTCATCGCTCTGACGCCCGCGCCCGGCACCGATGAGGTTCTTGTCTTCCAGAACGGCCAGACTGCTGAAACCGGCGTCGACGCCACCGGCGCCCAGGTCGGTGCTCAGATCGTGGAGGTGCCCTCGCAGTGATCCTGCGTCTCTCGCGGAGGGTGCCGTCGGCGGTATAAGCCACGCTGCTCCGTTCCCGGCTCTGGTTGCTGGTCCTCACTGTGTGCCGCCGATGCAGTCGCGTCACCGGCTCCCGGTGTCGCCTGCAGGCCTGCCTGCCCCGACGCAGCCGGCGAGGATCGGGACCAGGGGAGTCCCTGGAAGGATTGTCGGATGAAATCGCATGTGCGTGTGGCGGTGATCGGCGGCGGCGTTGTCGGCTGCAGCGTGCTCTACCATCTGACCAAGCTCGGCTGGCGGGACGTGCTCTTGATCGAGCGCTCCGAGCTGACCTCCGGCTCGACCTGGCACGCGGCAGGCGGCTTCCACACGCTCAACGCCGACACCAACATGGCGGCGCTGCAGGGCTACACGATCCGGCTCTACAAGGAGCTGGAGGCGATCAGCGGGCAGGTTTGCGGCTTGCACCATGTCGGTGGACTGACGCTGGCGACCACGCCGGAACGGCTCGACTATCTCAAGGCCGCGCGTGCCAAGCATCGCTATATGGGCCTGGAAACCGAGATCGTCGGCCCCGACGAGATCCGCAAGCTCTCGCCGATCACCGACACCGATGGCGTCCTGGGCGCGCTTTACGACCCGCTCGACGGGCATCTCGATCCCTCCGGCACCACGCACGCCTATGCCAAGGCGGCCCGGCTGCAAGGCGCGGAGATCAGCTTGCGCACCCCCGTGCTGGAGCTGAACCCGCAGAAGGACGGCTCGTGGGAGGTGGTGACCGGACAGGGCACAGTGCGCGCCGAGCACGTCGTCAACGCGGCGGGACTGTGGGCGCGAGAGGTGGGCGCGCTCGCCGGCGCCTACCATCCGCTTCATCCGATGGAGCATCAGTATCTCGTCACCGACGACATTCCCGAAGTGTTTCAAAGCGGCGCCGAGTTGCCGCATGTCATGGATCCGGCCGGCGAGAGTTATCTGCGCCAGGAAGGGCGTGGCCTTGTCATCGGATTTTACGAGCAGGACTGCGAGCCCTGGGCCGTTGACGGCACGCCCTGGAGCTTCGGCCACGAGCTTCTGCCCGACAAGCTCGACCGGATCGGCCATTCGCTGGAGATCGCCTATGAGCGCTTCCCGGTGCTGGGCAGGGCCGGCATCAAGCGCATCATCAACGGGCCGTTCACCTTCGCCCCCGACGGCAATCCCTTGGTCGGCCCGATGCCGGGGTTGCGCAACTACTGGGCGGCTTGCGCGGTCATGGCGGGTTTTAGCCAGGGCGGCGGCGTCGGCCTGACGCTGGCGGAATGGATGGTGGAGGGCGAACCCTCACGGGACGTCTTCGCCATGGATGTGGCGCGCTTCGGCGACTACACGACGCGGGCCTACACCCGAGCCAAGGTGCGCGAGAACTATCAGCGCCGCTTCGCCATCTCCTATCCCAACGAAGAGCTCCCCGCCGCGCGGCCGCACCACACCACGCCCGCCTATGCCATCTGGAAGAACGAGAGCGCCGTGTTCGGGGTCGGCTACGGGCTCGAGCATGTCAACTATTTCGCCCGCAGCGAGACTGAGCGCTTCGAGACGCCGAGCTTCCGCCGCTCCAACGCCTTCGAGACGATCGGCGCCGAGTGCCGCGCCGTGCGCGAGGCCGTCGGCATCAACGAGATCCACAATTTCGGGAAATACGAGGTGACTGGGCCAGAGGCTCTTTCCTGGCTCAACTGGATCATGGCCGGGCGCATGCCGCAGGAGGGCAGGGTGGCACTCACGCCCATGCTCTCGCCCAAGGGTCGCATCATCGGCGATTTCACGGTCGGCCGGCTTGGACCCGAGCGGTTCCAGCTCGTCGCCTCTTACGGCGCGCAGGCTTATCACCTGCGCTGGTTCGAGAGGCATCTGCCGGAGCGCGGCGTCGAGATCCGCAACATGTCGCTGCGACGCCTCGGCTTCCAGATCGCGGGGCCGAAGTCGCGCGAGCTGCTCTCCCGCGTGAGCCGCGCCGATGTCTCGAACGAGGCCTTCCCGTTCCTCTCGATCCGCCGCATGGAGGTGGGGCTCGCGCCCGCGATCGTGCAGCGCGTCACCTATACCGGGGACCTCGGCTACGAGATCTATGTGCCGGCGCGATTCCAGGTGGCCCTCTACGAGGCTTTGACGGAATCCGGCCACGATCTCGGCCTCACGCCTTTCGGCATGCGGACGATGATGTCGCTGAGGCTCGAAAAGTCGTTCGGATCGTGGCTCAGAGAGTTCAAGCCGGACTACACTACGGCCGAGACCGGGCTCGACCGCTTCATCGCCTGGAAGAAAAACGACTTCATCGGGCGCGACGCGGCGATGGCGGAAAAGCAAACTCCGCCGAAGCGGCGCCTGTGCACCTTCGTGGTCGATGCGGCGGACGCCGATGTCTGGGGCGACGAGCCGATCTGGCGCGATGGCAAAGTCGTCGGATTCGTCACCTCCGGCGGTTATGCGCATTACGTAAAGAAATCGGTGGCGCTCGGCTTCGTGCCGATCGGGATGATTCGCGACGGCGCGGAGTTCGAGATCGAGATCCTGGGTGATCTCCGGCCGGCGCGGCTCGTCACCCAGCCGCTTTTCGATCCCGAAGGCGCCCGGATGCGGGGGTAGGGACAGCCTAAGCCTCCCGCATCGCCGCCTCGAGCCGCCGCGCATAGTCGTCGGCGAGCGCGTGGAGCGCCGCCGCGCCGTCTCCGCTGAAAGACGAGCCATGCATGACCGCGATGGTGCGGGGCTTGAGCGCGGCCAGCTTGCGGATGGTGGGCGCGGTCTGGGGTGTCAATGCGCTCGCCTTGAACATGTCCTCGGCGGCTGCTGCGGGCCCGACCAGATCGTCGCTCGTCACCGCGGGCAGGCCATTGCCCATATGAGAGAAAAGGTCGCCGCCGAGGAGCGTGCCCGTCGTCTCCTCAAAGAGAACGCATGCCTCCCAGCCATGCGGCACATGCGGCGTCTCGATGAAGCGGATGCGCTTGCCGCCGAGATCCAGCACCGTCCCATCGGTAAGCACGCGCGGGAGCCGGTCGGCCAGGTCGTTGATGGAAACCTCGCAGCCGGTCAGCCCGTGGACAATCTCGGCCCTCGGGGCGGCGGCGAGCCACTGGTTCATCGCGCCGCATTCGTCGGCCTCGACATGTCCGAAGCCGATCCACCGCAGGCTCTCCAGCGGCAGGACGCGGGCGGCCGCCGCCGATACCGAAGGGAAAAGTCCTCGCAGGCCGCAATGGAACAAAAGCGGTTCGTCGGCCATCACCAGGAACTGGTTGAAGGTGAAGCCTTGAGGCATGCTTTCCCCGGTCACCAGGGTGGACAGACGCAGTATTCCAGGAGCGATCTCGTCGATACGGGTTTCCATGGTTGCTCCCACGTTCAGGGGCTCTGTCGCCCATTGTCATTCAGGTGAAACGCAGTTCCTTTACTCTCGCCATCGCCCGACAGGGTTAGTCGCCATTTGTTTGACCGAACTTCGAACCGGTGCCTAACCTGTCATCGACTTGTCACAAACGAACGAGGGCCTGTGCGAACGGCCCCGCGACACGGGAGAAGGGAGACTACAGACATGACCATCTCAACCTGGACCCGCCGGAGCCTCGGCGCGGTTGCGCTTGGCGCGGCGGCATTCTTGACCGCTCCAGCCTTCGCCGAGGAGCTGACGGTCTACACCGCGATCGAGGCCGACCAGTTGCAGGGCTACAAGGAGGCCTTCGAGGCGGACAATCCCGACATCACCATCAACTGGGTCCGCGATTCGACCGGCATCATCACCGCCAAACTGCTGGCGGAAAAGAGCAATCCCCAGGCAGACGTGGTCTGGGGGCTGGCCGCCACCTCCCTCCAGCTCCTCGATGGCGAAGGCATGCTGGACCCTTATGCGCCGGCTGGCCTTGAGAAGCTTTCGCCGAAGTTCCGCGACAAGAGCGATCCGCCGGCCTGGGTTGGCATGGACGCCTGGGGCGCGGTCATCTGCTTCAACACGGTCGAGGCGGAAAAGCAGAGCTTGCCGAAGCCGGAAAGCTGGGCCGATCTCACCAAGCCCGAATATGCCGGCAAGGTGGTGATGCCTAATCCCTCCTCCTCGGGCACCGGCTATCTCATGGTGTCGAGCTGGCTGCAGATGATGGGCGAGGAGAAGGGCTGGCAATATCTCGACGCGCTCCACAACAACGCCGCCGTCTACACCCATTCCGGCTCCAAGCCCTGCAAGATGGCCGCGGCCGGCGAATATCCGATCGGCCTCTCCTTCGAGTACCGCGCCGCCAAGTCGAAGGCTGAAGGCGCTCCGATCGACATCGTCTTCCCGAAGGAAGGCCTCGGCTGGGACATGGAGGCGACCGGCATCATGAAGGGCACCAAGAAGCTCGATGCCGCCAAGAAGCTGGTCGACTGGTCGATCTCGCAGAAGGCCAACGAGATGTATGCCAAGGGCTATGCCGTGGTTGCCCTGCCGGGTGCGGCGCAGAAGCTCGAATACATCCCGGAGAACTACGAGGAGATGCTGATCGACAACGATTTCGATTGGGCCGCCAAGCAGCGCGAGAGCATTCTGGCCGAATGGTCGAAGCGCTACGACGCCAAATCCGAGCCCAAGAGCTGAGCTTCGCGTAACCGCCCTGCCGGTCGGGCGTCATATCCGATCGGCGGGGCAGGACTTCGAAGCGATGAGCCGGAACCCGAAAGCGGCCGACTCGTCCGAGCGAGGCGAGCGGCCCTACCTTGAGATCGAGGAGGTGACGAAGCGGTTCGGCGCCTTTACCGCGCTGGACTGCGTCTCGCTCGAAGTCTTTCCCGGCGAATTCGTCTGCTTCCTGGGGCCCTCCGGCTGCGGCAAGACGACACTCTTGCGCGCCATCGCCGGACTTGATCCGCAAACCAGCGGGCTCATTCTTCAGGACGGCCGGGACATCTCGCGACTGCCGCCCTCCAAACGAGATTTCGGCATTGTCTTCCAGTCCTACGCCCTCTTTCCCAATCTAACCGTCACGAAAAACGTGGCCTATGGTTTGGAAAGTCGGCGTATGGGCCGCGATCAGATCGCCGCCCGGGTGCGCGAGCTCCTGGAGCTGGTCGGCCTTTCTGACTCCGGACCCAAATATCCGGCGCAGCTTTCCGGCGGGCAGCAGCAACGCGTCGCGTTGGCGCGGGCGCTTGCGACCTCGCCCGGGCTTCTGCTGCTCGACGAGCCGCTCTCCGCTCTGGATGCGCGCGTGCGCGTGCGCTTGCGCCACGAAATCCGCTCGCTGCACCGCAGGCTCGGCGTCACCACCATCATGGTGACCCATGACCAGGAAGAAGCGCTGACCATGGCGGATCGGATCGTGGTGATGAATCACGGCGTCATCGACCAAGTCGGCAGCCCGGTTGAAATCTACCGCGAGCCTGCGACCGCATTCGTTGCGGATTTCGTCGGTTCGATGAACTTCTTGAAAGGCACGGTGGTGGCTCCGGGCCGGGTGCGGGTGGCCGGCGCCGATCTGGTCTGTGCCGATGGCGCGGTATCCCTGGCGCAGGGCAGCGCCGTTCAGGTCTGCCTCAGACCGGAGGACGTGGCCATTCGCGGCGTCGCGACGGGACAGGAGAATGTGCTTCCCGCTCGCATTCGCGAGCTTGAGTTCCTGGGATCCTTCTGCCGCGGCACGCTGGAGCCGGCGGCGAGTGCGGAAGAAGCTGCGCCGATCCTCGCCGATTTCTCGATCAACGCGGTGCGCGATCTGGGACTCGAGCGCGGCCGTGATGTGCTGGTGCGCCTGCCGCCCGACCGCTTGCGCGTGTTCGCGGCGGGGTGACCATGCACGGCAGCCGCCACATCACCCCCCTTCCTGACCCTCCCCCTCAAGGGGGGAGGGAGATATGGCAACGCTGTCCTTCTCCCTCCCCCTCATTGAAGGGGGAGGGATGGGGTGGGGGCGGTGTCCTTTCCTGTGATGGGATCCCGCCATGGCGGTGATTCGCGCCGACACCCCGGTCGCTCTGCCGGCGCGGGAGGCCGTGATCCGCCCGCAGGCCAGCCGTGACGACTGGCTGATGCGCGCTCTTCTGGCGGTGGTGGCGTTGTTCTTCCTGGCCGCGCTGGTATTTCCGCTTTGGACCATCTTCTCGCGCAGCCTGCGCAACCGCGCCGGCGAATTTGTCGGCCTTGCCAACTACGCCACCTATTTCGAGACGCCGGCGCTGTCGATTTCGATCTGGAACAGCATCACCGTGTCGGCGATCAGCGCCGCGATCACGATTGGGCTGGCCTTTCTCTACGCCTATGGCATCACGCGCACGGCGATGCCGTTCAAGGGCGTTTTCCGGCTGATCGCCCTCATACCGATCCTGACGCCATCGCTCTTGCCCGGCATCTCGCTGATCTATCTGTTCGGCAACCAGGGCATGCTGAAGGAGCTTCTGTTCGGAACCAGCATCTATGGGCCGCTCGGGATCGTAATCGGCGAGGTTTTCTACTGCTTCCCGCACGCCTTCCTGATCGTGAGCACTGCGCTGGCTTTGGCCGATCAGAGGCTTTATGAGGCCGCCACCAGTCTCGGCGCCGGGCGCTGGCGGGTTTTCTGGACCGTGACCGTACCTGGCGCCAAATACGGACTGATCGGGGCGGCCTTCGTAGTGTTCACTCTGGTCATCACCGATTTCGGCGTGCCGAAGATCATCGGCGGTTCCTTCAACGTGCTGGCGACCGACATCTACAAGCAGGTGGTGGGCCAAGCGAATTTCCAGATGGGGGCGGTCGTTTCGGTGGTGCTGCTGGCTCCGGCCGTGCTTGCATTCGCCGTCGACCGCCTGGTGCAACGCCGGCAGGTGGCGCTGCTTTCGGCGCGAGCGGTCCCGCTGGAGCCGAAGCGCAGTCCTCGGCTCGACTATGCCTATTTGGCGATCTGCGGGGTCATCGCTTTCTTGGTCCTCGGCATGCTGGGCGTTTCCGCCTTCGCCTCTTTCGTCACGCTCTGGCCCTATAATCTGACGCTCTCATTGAAAAACTACCGGTTCGATCTGATGGATGGCGGCGGCTGGGCGGCCTATTACAACTCCATCGAAATGGCTGCCTGGACGGCGGTGATCGGCACCGCGATCGTCTTCATCGGCGCCTATCTGGTCGAAAAGACGCGCGGACTTGGCCCGGTGCGCACCGCGGTGCATTTTCTCGCCATGCTGCCGATGGCGATCCCCGGCATGGTGCTGGGGCTCGCCTATATCTTCTTCTTCAACAATCCCTCGAACCCGCTTTACATCCTCTACCACACCATGGCGATCCTGGTGATCTCGACCATCATCCACTTCTACACAGTCTGCCACCTGACGGCGGTCACCGCGCTGAAGCAGATGGATGCCGAGTTCGAAGCGGTTTCGGCCTCGCTGAAGGTGCCGGTGTGGAAGACCTTCTTCCGGGTCACGGTGCCGATCGCGCTCCCCGCGATCCTCGACATCTCGGTCTATTACTTCGTCAATGCGATGACGACGGTCTCGGCGGTGGTGTTCCTCTATTCGGTGCACACCACGCTGGCATCGGTCGCCGTGCTCAACATGGATGATGCCGGCGACGTCGCTCCGGCGGCGGCGATGGCGATGATGATCTTCTATACCTCCGCCGCGGTGAAGCTTCTGCACATGGCCGCGACGCGTGGCCTGCTCACGCGCACGCAAGCGTGGCGACAACGGTAGGAATGGGCGCGATCATCTCGTTACCCTAGTCGGGGTGGCTCTGGACCAGCTCCAGAAACGCCCTTATCAAGCGCAGCTCCTTCCGGTCGTCGAGGCAGGCGACATATTCCGTGGCGCCGACCTCGGCCTCGACAAGGGCGATCTTGGCGAGGCGCGGGTCGTTGCCAAACTCGCTCTCGGAGACGATGCCGATACCAAGTCCCGCCGCAACAGCCTCGCGCACCGCTTCCCGGCTGTTGATCTCGATCACCTCCTCAAGCGCGATACCGGCCCGCGCCATCGCCGTCTCGAACACGCGGCGGGTCGAGGAGCCCGGCTCGCGAAGCACCAGCCGCTGGCCCGCAAGGTCGGCCGGTCTCACCCGTCGGCGCCGCGCCCAGGCATGCGCTTTCGGTACGAACAGCACAAGCCGATCGTGGCGCACCGGAACAGCGTGGAAGCGTGGATCCGGCGCAAGATTGGCGACGACCGCGACGTCGATCCGGTGGTCGAGCAGGTCGCGAATCAGGCTTTCGCTGTTTCCCACCGTGAGCGAGAGCCGCAGTTTCGGGTAACGCTTAGTGAAGGCGCCGAGTGCGGGCAGGACGTGATAAGGCGCGTCGGCGCCCAGACGCAGATGCCCGCGGTCCAAGCCACGCGCCGCCGCCAGAAGCTGCTCTGCCTCCTCGGTCAGCCCGAATATGCGCCGGGTCACGTCGAGCAGCGCCGTTCCGATTTCGGTCGGGACAAGCTGCCTGCCGCGCCGCTCAATCAATTCAACCCCATAAGCAGCCTCCAGCGCCTTCACCTGGCCGGAAAGCGTAGGCTGCGTTACGCCAAGGCGCGCGGCGGCGCGGGTGAAGCCGCCGGCGCTGGCGACGGCGTGAAATGCTCGGAGCTGTGCGATATTCATAGATTCTATCTATAGTATACCTCAAGAATAGCGATTTGACTTATAGTAATCGGGGGCGTCAAATCGGGCAAATTTTCCTCGAGGAGATCTGGATGAGCCCCGACCGCGATCCTTGGCTATTGACGCCCGGGCCTCTCACTACTTCGGATACCGTCAAGCGTGCCATGGCGCACGACTGGGGCTCGCGCGACCGCCGTTTCATAGAGATGAACGCCACGATCCGCCGCCGTCTGGTGGAGCTGGCGGGCGCGGAAGGGAGCCACGTCGCGGTGCCTCTCCAGGGCAGCGGCACCTTCGCCGTCGAGGCGATGATCGGAACCCTGGTGCCGCGGGAGGGCAAAATCCTGATCCTCGTCAACGGCGCCTACGGCAAGCGGATGGCGCGCATCTGCGACTATTATGGCCGCGCCTATGAGACGTACGAGACGCCCGAGGACACGCCCCCCGATCCGATCGAAGTCAAGCGACGGCTTGGCTCCGATCCGGCGCTCACGCATGTTGCGGCGGTCTATTGCGAAACCACCTCGGGCATCCTCAACCCCATTGCCGAAATCGCGGCGGCCGTCGCATCGGCTGGACGGAGCCTTATGATCGATGCCATGAGCGCCTTCGGCGCGCTGCCGATGGAAGCCGGCACCGTGCCGTTCGACGCGCTCGCCGCCTCCTCGAACAAATGCCTCGAAGGTGTGCCCGGCATGGGCTTCGTGCTGATCCGGAAAGCGGTGTTGGAGGGTTCGGCCGGAAACGCGCCGTCGCTGAGCCTCGACCTCCACGACCAATGGAAGGCGATGGAAGCGAACGGCCAATGGCGCTTCACGCCGCCGACCCATGTCATCGCCGCGTTCCATCGGGCGCTGGAAGAGCATACGGCCGAAGGCGGGGTCGAGGGGCGCGGGCGGCGCTACCGCGAGAACTGCAAGATTCTGGTGAGGGGCATGCGGGCGTTGGGATTCGAGACTCTCCTGCCCGACGCGCTGCAGGCGCCGATCATCGTCACATTCCGGATGCCGGCCGACCCCCGCTTCCGTTTTCAGGAGTTCTACGATCGGCTGAGCGCCAAGGGCTATATCATCTATCCGGGTAAGCTCACGGTCGCGGACAGCTTCCGCATCGGCTGTATCGGCCACCTCCGGGCCAAGGAGATGCGCGGGGCATTGGACGCCGTTCGCGCGACACTGCATGAGCTTGGCGTGGAGAGCGGGGCACCCGCCCGGGCGGCAGCGGAGTAGGACCCTGATGGCGGAGAAGCGCACACCCATCGAGGTCAATGGCCGGCGCTATCGGTGGCCCGAACGGCCGCTCGTTGTCGTTTGCATCGATGGCTCGGAGCCCGCCTATATGGAGGAGGCGATCCGGGCCGGCGTCATGCCCTGGCTTGCGGGCGTGCGCGAGCGCGGTACCTACGCGCTGGCCGATTGCGTGGTGCCGAGCTTCACCAATCCGAACAACCTCTCGATCGTCACCGGCGCGCCGCCCTCGGTGCACGGCATTTGCGGCAACTACTTCTACGACCGCGAGAGCGGCGCCGAAGTAATGATGAACGATCCGAAGTTCTTGCGCGCCGAGACCATTCTCGCCGCTTTCTCCAAGGCCGGCGCCAAGGTCGCCGCGGTCACTGCGAAGGATAAGCTGCGCCGGCTGCTGGGCAAGGGGCTCGAGGGGATCTGCTTCTCCTCCGAGAAGGCAAACGAGACGACGCGCGCCGAGCATGGTATCGATAATGCGCTGACCAAGCTCGGTCGGCCTCTGCCATCGGTCTACAGCGCCGAGCTCAGCGAGACGGTGTTCGCGGCGGGCGAATGGCTCATGCGCAACGAGCGGCCCGATCTTCTGTATCTCTCCACCACAGACTATATCCAGCACAAGCACGCGCCGGGAACGTCGGCCGCCAACGCGTTCTACCGTATGATGGATGGCTATTTCGAGCGCTACGAGGTGCTGGGTGCGACCGTGGCGCTGACGGCCGATCACGGCATGAACGGCAAGACCGACGCCTCCGGCAGGCCGAAGGTGATCTATCTCCAGGACCTGCTCGACGGCTGGCTTGGCAAGCGAAAGGCCCGAGTGATCCTGCCGATTACCGACCCTTACGTGGTCCATCATGGGGCGCTCGGTTCTTTCGCCTTCGCCTATCTTGTCGATGGCGTTGACGCGATGGCGCTCGCGCGCCGCATTGCCGAGGAGGAAGGGGTCGAGGCCGTGTTTCAGAAGGCCGACGCGGCGCGCCGGTTCGAGTTGCCGCAGGACCGCATCGGCGATCTGACCGTGATCGGCAAGATCGATACCGCGCTGGGATCTACGCGCAAACGGCATGATCTGAGCGGCCTCGATGCGCCCTTGCGCTCCCATGGCGGCCTGTCGGAGCAGCGCGTTCCCTTCATCCTCAGCCGCCCCGTCGACCTGCCGAGCGAGAAGCTCCGGAATTTCGATATCTTCGATGTAGCGTTGAACCGCGCCGCCTGATGCGAGGGACGAGGACGATGCAGACGCGACCCATGAGGAAAACCGGGAGCCCGATCCGGCACGAGGCCATGCGGATCGCAGGCGAACGCGTCGACAATATTCGCCGGATCGAGGTTCTCAATCCCTATACGGAGGAGGTCATCGGTTCGGTGCCGAAGGCCACGGTGGAAGATGTGCGCCGGGCCTTCGTCGCGGCTGCCTCCTACCGCTCGCCCTTGACGCGCTACGAGCGCGCGCAAGTGCTGCGCCGCACCGCCGAAATTATCGCTTCGCGCCGGCAGGAGATTGCCGCTTTGATCACCGCCGAATCCGGCCTGTCGATGAAGGACTCGCTCTACGAGACCGGCCGGTCGTTCGACGTCTTCAATCTCGCCGCGCAGATGGCGATGATCGACGACGGGCAGATCTTCTCCTGCGACATAAGTCCGCAGGGCAAGAAGCGGCGCATCTATACACAGCGCGACCCGGTGAAGGCGATCGCGGCGATCACCCCCTTCAACCACCCGCTAAACCAGGTGGCGCACAAGGTGGCGCCGGCGATCGCCACCAACAATCGCATGGTGCTGAAGCCTTCGGAGAAGACGCCGCTGACGGCGCTGCTTCTGGCTGACCTTCTGTACGAAGCGGGGCTCCCGCCGCAGATGTTCTCGGTGGTGACCGGTGAGCCCGCCGAAATCGGGCTGGAGCTGATCACCAATCCGAATGTCGAGGTGGTGACCTTCACCGGCGGCGTCTCCGTCGGTAAATGGATCGCGACCCATGCCGGCTATCGGCGTCTGGTGCTGGAATTGGGCGGCAACGACCCGTTGATCGTCATGGAGGACGCCGATCTCGAGAAGGCATCCGACCTCGCCGTGGCCGGTTCCTACAAGAACTCGGGCCAGCGCTGCACTGCGGTCAAGCGCATCCTGGTGCAGGACAGCGTCGCCGACCGGTTCGTCGAGCTTCTGATCGCGAAAACGAAGAGGGTCAAATACGGCGATCCGATGGACCCCGAGACGGATATGGGAACGGTCATCGACGCGGAAGCGGCCGTGTTGATGGAGCGGCGCGTCAACGACGCCGTTGCCGAGAGCGCGAAGCTGCTCCATGGGAACCTGCGGCGCGGCGCGCTCTATTCTCCCACGGTCGTCGATCACGTCCGTCCGGAGATGGAGTTGGTACGGCTGGAGACCTTCGGTCCGGTCTCGCCGGTCATCCGCTTCCACGATATCGAGGAGGCGATCCGCGTTTCCAATTCGACCGCCTACGGGCTGTCCTCCGGCGTCTGCACCAACCGCCTCGACTGGATCACCCGCTTCGTCACCGAGCTCGAAGTCGGCACCGTCAATATCTGGGAGGTGCCTGGCTATCGGATCGAATCTTCGCCTTTCGGCGGCATCAAGGATTCCGGCCTAGGCGTCAAGGAGGGCGTGATCGAGGCCATGAAAAGCTTCACCAATGTGAAGACCTACTCGCTGCCCTGGCCATGACCGCATCTCTTGCTCGCGCCGTCTCCTCCGAACCGGCCATCGAGGCCGTCACTCCGGGCCAGCGCAAGCTGGCCCTGGATTGGCGCGACGGCGGCTCGGATGAGTTTCACTATGTCTGGCTGCGCGACAACTGCCCCTGTCCGCTCTGCCTGCATCCGAACGGCCAGCGGCTCGTCGATATCCTGGACCTCTCCCCTGACGTCGCGCCACGCGCGGTGACGCTGGGCGAAACGGGGGGGCTGTCGATCGTTTGGGAACCCGATGGACATGAGAGCCGCTACGCGCCCGACTGGCTGCGGTCGCGTTCCTATGGGCCTGAGACGCGGGCGGCGCGACGCCGCAAACCCATATTGTGGGACGCGCGCTTGAACGCCCTGCCAGAAGCCGACTGGCCGACGCTCGCGCGGAGCCCGGCCGTGGAGCTACGGTGGCTCGGGGCGCTCCTCGATCACGGCTTCGCCCTGCTCCATGGCGTGCCCAAGATTCCCGGAATGGTCGCGGATGTTGGAGATCATATCGGTTTCGTGCGCACGACCAACTATGGGCGCGTCTTCGACGTAATCTCAAGACCCGACCCGAACAACCTCGCGTATACGGCGCTGGCGCTCGGCGTCCATACCGACAATCCTTACCGCGACCCAACACCAGGGTATCAATTGCTGCATTGTCTTCTTGCCGAGGCAGCGGGTGGCGACACGCTTCTGGTTGATGGCTTCACGGCTGCGGAGCGCATGCGCGAAGAGGATCCGAGAGGATTCGACCTGCTTGCACAGTTGCCACGGCCCTTCCGTTTCGCCGACGATGCATGCGATCTGCGTGCGCATTTTCCGATCATCGGTCTGGATGCCGAGGGATCGGTGAGGGAGATCCACTTCAACAACCGTTCCGCCGCGCCCCTCGACATCTCCGGGGAGTTGGTCGAGCCCTATACCGAGGCCTATCGCCGCTTCGCGCGCATCCTCGTGCGACCGGAGCTCACGCTCGTGCTGCGTCTTGAGCCGGGCGATCTTCTCGTGCTGGAAAATGGCCGCGCGCTGCATGGCCGCAGCATGTTCGACCCCAATGCCGGGGCCCGGCACCTCCAGGGTTGCTATGTCGACAAAGACGGTGTCGAGAGCCGCCATCGGGTGCTGGCGCGCGCGGGGGAGGGAGCGCGGTCATGAGCATTGCCGACGAAATCTTCGCTCTGTACCGCCGGCGCGGAGAGGCGAGTTACGGCGAGGGCGTCACGCAGAACCAGCATGCGCTCCAGAGCGCGTGGCTTGCGGAGAAGGCGGGTGCGAGGCCCGAGCTGATCGTCGCGGCGCTCCTGCACGATATCGGCCATCTTTTGCACGATCTGCCGGAAGACATTGCCGAGCGAGGGATCGACACGCGCCATGAGAGGCTTGCCTCGGCTTGGCTGTCGCAGCATTTCGGCTTGGCCGTGAGCGAGCCCGTGCGCCTGCATGTCGATGCCAAACGCTATCTCTGCTCGGTCGAACCCGGCTATGTCGGGGCACTCTCCGACGCGTCCCGGCTCAGCTTGACCCTGCAAGGCGGCCCGATGTCCGAGGCGGAGGCCAGGGCCTTCGCGATGCAACAGCATTCGCCCGAGGCGGTGCGGCTCAGGCGCTGGGACGACGAAGCCAAGGAGATCGGCCTTTCGACCCCGGATTTCGCGCATTTCCGCCCGCATCTCGAGGCGGCGCTGAAAGAGGGCCGCGAGCAAGGAGCAGGAGCGGACGCTCGTCACGGGGCGCCGAGCCAGTAACCTCCGGTGTGCGTCGCCTGTACCCTGGATAGCCGACCTGGCCGGGGCCACGGGAAACCTTCAGCGTAGTGCCATTTGCGGACCTCTCGCGATCGGACCAGGGGCAGACGCAACGCCCACGCCCCTCTGAATTCTGTGACAGCGCCGATCTAACTTTGGGATAGACTTAGAAGTTCAGGAGGCAAATGCGGTCTGGGGAGAACCGCCTTGGACATAGCCGGTTGGCTGCGAAGCCTCGGGCTTGAGCAGTACGAACAGGCGTTTCGCGACAATGCCGTTGACGCGGAAGTAGTGCCTGAGCTCACAGACCATTACCTCAAGGAACTCGGCATCCCGTTAGGCCACCGCGTAAAGCTGTTGAAGGCCATCGCGGCGCTGCGCGGGACTCCAGGGCCAGCCACAGCTGTACTCAACGCGCTAGGCACGCCTGAGCAAGGCACTGTACTTCCAGCACCTGCGCCGCCTCCCGCCGAGCGCCGGCAGCTCACTGTAATGTTCGTCGATCTCGTTGGATCGACGGAGCTGTCCTTAAGGCTGGACCCGGAGGAGCTGCGGGAGGTCTCCCGAGCCTATCAGGATGCGACGGCGCGTGAAGTCGGTCGCTTTGGCGGCCACGTGGCGAAGTATATGGGCGATGGGGTACTCGTGTACTTTGGCTACCCCCAGGCGCACGAAGACGACGCGGTCAGGGCGATCTACGCCGGGCTCGCCGTGGTGCGCGCGGTGAAGCATCTGGGCAAGCAAATGCTGGCGAACCACGGCGGCCGGCTGCGTGGGCGGGTCGGCGTGGCGACTGGAGTCGTCGTGGTAGGCGATTTGGTGGGCAGCGAGGGAATCGAGGCGGGCGCGGTCACGGGTGAGACGCCGAACCTCGCATATCGCTTGCAGGAGGTGGCTGGCTCGGGCCGGGTGGTCGTCGCCGAGCGCACTCGTGTTCTGGCCGGAGAGGCCTTCAAGTATGAGGAACCAGAGCAGCGGAAGCTGAAAGGGTTTTCCGATCCCATCAAGCTTTGGCGGGTGCTGGGGCCGAGTGGGGCGGAGAGCCGGTTCGAGGCCCTGCACGGGCGCTGGCTGACGCCGCTGGTGGGTCGCGAACAAGAACTTGCGCTGCTGCTGGAGCGCTGGCGCCGGGCCAAGGAGGGCGAAGGCCAGGTGGTGTTGGTATCTGGCGAGGCCGGGATCGGCAAGTCGCGCATCACCGAGGTTCTGCGCGAGCGCCTGATGGCGGACGATCACATCCGACTGCGTTTCCAGTGCTCGCCCTACCACACCAACAGCGCGCTCTATCCGATCATCGAGCATCTGGAGCGGGCTGCTGGGTTCGAGCGGGACGACGGGCCCGAGATCCGCCTCACCAAGCTGGAAGCCTTGATGGGCCTGGTGGGTGCGAACTTTGCCGAGGCAGTGCCGTTGATCGCCGCCTTGCTGGGGGTTCCCACCGGCGATCGTTACCCGCCGCTCGCGATGAGCCCGGAGCGGCAGAAGGACCGGACGCTGGCGACCTTGACCGACCAGGCGATCGGTCTCTCCGCGACCAAGCCGGTGCTGATGATCGTCGAGGACGCCCACTGGATCGACCCGACGACCCAGGAGTCGGTGGACCTGACGATCGGCCGTGCCGAGGGAGCCAGGCTCCTGGTGGTGGTGACGGGCCGTCCCGAGTACCGCCCCAACTGGCTCGGGCGGCCCAATGCGACGACGGTGGTGTTGAACCGGCTGAGTAAGCGGCAGGGCGCCGAGCTGGTCGAGGGCATGACGGGTGGGATCTCGCTGCCGTCCGAGGTGCTGGACCAAGTGGTGGCCAAGACCGACGGGGTGCCGCTGTTCGTCGAGGAGCTCACCCGGATGGTGATGGAGTCCGGGATCCTGCGCGAGCAGGACGGCCGCTACGTGCTGGATGGCCCCCTGCCGCCGCTGGCGATCCCGGCGACCCTGCACGACAGCCTAATGGCCCGGCTCGATCGGCTCGCCCCGGCGAAGGAGGTCGCCCAGGCCGGCGCCGCCATCGGCCGGACGTTCCGGCACGATCTTCTGGCGGCGGTCCTCACGCGCTCCGACGCGGACCTGCGCGCCGCGCTCGAACAGCTGGTGGACGCCGGCCTGGTGTTCCGCCAGGGCACGGGCACCGACGCGACCTACACGTTCAAGCACGCCCTCGTCCAGGACGCTGCCCATGGCAGCCTGCTCAAGAGCCAGCGCCAGCGCCTCCATGCCCGCATTGCGGCTGTGCTGGAAAACCAGTTCCCGGAGGAGGCCGCCGCCGCACCCGAGGTCGTCGCGCAGCACTACGCGGAGGGTGGCCTCGATGAATCTGCGGTGGAGTGGTGGACAAGGGCTGGAAGGCAGGCGTTCGAGCGATCCATGAACGTCGAGGCGATCGCAAGCCTGGGAAAGGCCCTTGCCATCCTTGACGCGCGCTCCGATCGGGTCGGAATTCAAGAGTTAGAACTCGATATCCTGATCGCGCTTGGCGCGGCTCTGACGGCCGTTCAGGGATATGCGTCTGCCGAGACGCAGCGGATCGTTAGGCGGGCCAGGGAAGTATGCCGAGGTGTTCGGGACTTGGACCGCGTCATTCCAGTCCTCTACGGGGAATGGACTACCCTTCTCGGTCTGGGGCAAAATGACGAGGCCGACAATGTCGCCAAAGAATTGGCGCAATTTCTTGTGGAAACATCTTCTAATCAGTTTAATTACATTCCCAGTATGATGCTCTCGTATACACATATGATGCGCGGACAGCTAAAAGATTCCGATCATTTTTCCGAATTGGCTCAAAGTCAATACGTCCGTGATGATGAATACGACGTTGCGTTTAAATTGACAGAACATCCGGGAGCGCTGATACATACAAATTGGATGCAGACGAAATTATGTCTTGGGCAATATGAAATGGCATACAAGAGCATGTTACTATCGATAGAACAAACAACTCAATCAAGACATGTTAATTCCATAGGATTTACGAAATTAATCGCTGCCTGCCATCTATTGGAGCGTGGTCTATTTGATGAAACCCTTAAGGCATGTGATGATGCAATAAATTATGCGGTTGAAAATTCATTGACGACTTGGCGGGCCGGAAGCCTGATTATCAAGGGCTTGGTGGTGAGTAGGCTGGATCGGAATGCCAATGGCGTAGAGATGGCTCGACAGGGGCTGTCTGACTGGTTAGCGAGAGGAACCAAATTCCAAGCGGCTCAAATGCTGTCGTACTTTGTGCAGGCCTGCCTCTTCGGAGGACGGATCGATGAGGCCGAGGCTGCCCTGCACGCCGCATTTGAGATGGTCAATGAGACTGGGGAGAAGTGGTATTCGGCCGAACTTTATCGGCTGCAGGGCGAGGCCCGGCTCGCTCAACGGCCGGCGCTCTCCTCTCAGGCAGAGGCTTGCTACCAGCGCGCGCTCAATCTGTCTCGTGAACAGCACGCAAAGACCTTCGAGCTCCGCGCCGCGATGAGCCTCGCGCGGCTGTGGGCGGAGCGGGGTGAGCGGCGGCGAGCGCACGACCTGCTGGCACCCGTCTACGGCTGGTTTACGGAGGGCCTCGGCGCCCGCGACCTGGTTGAGGCCAAGGCGCTGCTTGACGTGCTTCGCTAAGCAAACAGATCAGGGTTGCGGTTGGCGCGCCGAAAACCAGCACATCTTTGATCAGACAGAGCGGACCCTACGTCGGCCCTGGGTCAAACTGAGACCATCTGGTCACGTCCGCACGAGGTCCGCTCACCGCGACTTGGCGGAAGTGAGGGCGCTAGAGTCTCGCCGCCAGAGCCTCCGCGTGCGGCGACGAAGAGGGGGTCAAATCTCTAGGACTCTCGCGAAGGTCAGGCAGAGGGTTCGATCGCTATCCGGTAGGTCCGGGCCGCGGTTGGCGGCTTGTTCCTGCGCTCGAATGCGGCGACACTCGCGCGCGCATGGATCGTGAGAGTGCTACCGACGGCTTCGGCCGCTGGATCGCGCCCGTCGCCGCCGAGGTTGGCCGGCAGCTTCGGCGCGCCGGCGAAACCGCGCTGAGCCGTACAGTCCGCCTCGCTGTGACCGGCCTTGCCCGCTCCGGCAAGACGGTGCTGACGGCGGCGCTGGTGCAGAACCTTCTCCTTTCCCGCGAACGACCGACCTTGATGCCCTTCTTCGAGCCGGCGCATGAGCGGCGTCTTTGGGATGTCCGTCGTCTGCCGCCGCGCCGCCGCCCCTCATTTCCGTTTGATAGCGTGCTGCAATGCTTGAGCGCGGACCCGCCCATCTGGCCGCCCTCGACCAGCGGCATCAGCGAGCTCAGGCTGGCAATCGACTACCGGCCACGCGGATTGACCGCGCGGCTGATCGCCGACCGCCCCTCGGTCACGCTGGTCATCGTCGACTATCCCGGCGAGTGGCTGCTCGACCTTCCCCTGCTGGAGCGGAGCTATGAAGCCTGGTCGGCCGAAACCTTGGGACTGGCCCGCACAGCACCGCGCGCTGCGCTGGCGCAGCCCTTTCTTTCCGCCGCCGAGGCACCGTTCACCAATGCTCCGCCTGAGGCGGAAGCCGAGCGGCTGGCCGAACTTTACACCGACTATCTGCGGGCCTGTCGCGCGCGACAGACCAATCTCAGCTTCGTCCAACCGGGGCGATTCCTATTGCCCGGCCGCGAGGCGGAGACCGACCCACGGCTGCTCCGCTTTGCGCCCCTGCCGCCGCAAGCGGGCCGGCTGGGCACGCTCATGGCCGAGCGGTACGAGAGCTACAAGCGGGTTTTGATCGAACCCTTCTTCCGCGATCACTTCCGCCGCTTCGACCGCCAACTCGTGCTCGTCGACCTGCTCTCCGCGCTGGAGAGCGGCTACGAAGCGTTCCGCGATGCGGAGCGGGCTTTGAACGCCGTCTTGTCCGTCTATCGCTACGGGCGCGGCGGGCTGATCGGACGGCTCTTCGGAGCGCGCATCGACAAGGTCCTGTTTGCCGCGACCAAGGCGGACCATATAACGCCGAACCAGTACAACAATTTGCGGGCGCTTCTGGAGGCGATGGCCATGCGCGAGGGCCGTTTTCCCGGTCTGGGCGAGGGGGCGCTCGCTTTTGGGCTGATTGCGGCGATGAAATGCACCGAGCCGGCGTCGCTGCGCTTCCAGGGCCGCCCGGTCGAGGCGCTGCGGGGGATTCCCGAAGGCTCCGAGGAGGAGCAAGTGCTATATCCAGGCGAGATCCCGACCCACTATCCAACCCCGCAGGATTGGCGCGAGGGGCGATTCCGTTTCGTCGATTTCCTGCCGCCACGACGCAGCGACCCACTTCATCGGGGCGTACGCGCCGTCTATCTCGACAAGGCCCTGGATTTCCTGGTCGGAGACCGTTTCCGATGACCCCCGAGGCGAAACCGAAAGCTGGGCTCTATCCGGTGACCAAGGCGGAGCCGGCGCCGCCTCCAAGGCTGCCGGAAAGTTTCGAGCCGAGCGAGCCCATCCCGGCAATCGAGCCTGCGCGGCGGCGCAATCCGGCTTGGCGTTGGGTGCTGCGCACGGTCGCGGCCCTGATCCTTGGCCTCATCGTGCTCGATCTCGGCCTGTTCCTCGAGGGGCTGTTCCAGCGCAGCCTTGCGCTGGGCGCTGCCTTCGCGCTGCTCATCGGCGCGGCCGTCGTCGCAATTTTGTCCTGGAGCGCAGTGGAGCTTCGCCAGATCCGCAAGCTTGGAGCGGTCGAGGCTATTCGAATCCACGGCGCCGAGATGATGGCGCGGAACAGTCATGGCGGAGCCATGAGCTTCATCGCCGAGGCGCGGCGCGCGCTGGCAAATCGGCCAGCGGTGGCGCGGCGCTTCGACCGGCTCGAGGATATGGTTTTGGAGACGATGAGCGATCGCGACGCGCTCGAGCTGTTCCGGCGCGAGATCCTGCTGCCCTTGGATGCCGAAGCCTATGCCGCGGTAAGGCGCGCGGCGCAATGGACCGCGATCGGCGTTTCCGCCAGCCCGATCGCCGGGCTGGATGCGCTGATCGCGCTCTGGCGCTCGCTGCGCATGATCCGGCAGATCGCCGAGGCCTATGGTCTAAGGCCCGGCCCGATCGCCACCATGAGCCTCGCGCGCAAGGTCCTGACCGGCGTTGCCGGCATCTCGGCGGTGGATGTGATGGGCGATATGTGGGCGCAGCATCTCGGTCATCGCGTCGCGGGTCTGATCTCCGCCAAGCTCGCCGAGGGCGTTTATGCGGCCGTTCGCGTGGCGCGGCTTGGATTGCTTGCGATGGGGACCTGCCGCCCCGTTCCGTTTACCGCCGAAGATGAGCCTTCCCTCAGCCGGCTCAGGACCGAGATCACCGGCAGCCTTGCGCGGTCCTTGAGCCGCGTCGAACGGAGCGAGGGCTGAATGAAAGGCCGGAAATTCCGCCGCCGCCAGGCTGTTTGGCCGGCTGTGTCGGTTCATCAGTCCCGGTGTCGTCGCACCCTTAGCTGATCCACCTGGAATCCCCAGACACCCATGCCGCGTCTCTCGGCGATGCGCTCGAGGGCGGCATATTCGAACGGAGCGCCAGGTGCGGCCAGGGCCCAGCCCTGGCGGATGAGATAGGCGGCCAGATCCTCTACCTCGTACTCGTCTTCTTCGACCCAGCAGTAAGCGCTGACGCTGCCGTCGGAGAGCGCCACCAGCTCGCGACAGGTGACGAACAGGTTGTCGGTCTTGAACTCCAGCGCCAGGGCCGCCCGGCTGGCGCATTGAGCGGGCGAGATGAAGGTGCGACAGGTGGTACCAGTTTCCGGTATGTAAATTCCATAGAGGCGCACCACCCGGCCGGCAATCAGGAGCGAGGCATCCTCGCGCACGATCGCATAGCTGGTGAATTCGTCGGCGGCCGCTGGGTCAAGCCCCAGCACCATTAGGAGCCAGAGTGCGGCGGCGCGGATCATGAAATAAGAGATGGCCCCCCGGCGGCGCCGGTCAATGGCCGGCAGCGAGGCTTCGATCGATACGCCGTGCGAGGACCCAATCGATCTCCGGTGCAATCGGAAAGCGCTCGACCGCCTCATAAGCGATCCCGTACACCTCGAAATAGTCGAGGCTGCCACCCGCTTTGCGGGCGATCTCCGCCAGCACCCCTTCATCTTCCAGGATCCAGCGCGGCGCGCGGGCCCGCCAGATTGGCTCCAGCTCTGGCACCTCTGGCATTTCGAAGGCCTCGCCGCGTTTGGCAACCGCCCGGGCGACCTCCGGATCGGTCAGGCCATAGACATAGTCGAACAGGTTTCGGCGCGTTACGTAGGCCAATGCGCCGATCCGGCGCGTGGCGATCGTGTCGCCTTCCGGAACGATGCGCCCGATCGCTTCGGCCGGAGGGATCAGTGTTCGGCTCGCCATGACATAGCCAGGATAACGTTCCATCGCGCCGAGCCGAGCGCCGAGCGTAATCCCCAGCACCGCCAGGACCAGCCCGCCGAAGGCGGCGAGCGGCGTGATCCTCCCCGGCCAGAGCCGGCCAAGGAGATCGATCGTCCCGAGCCAAAGCAGGATGAGGGCCGCCGGCAGATAGGGGGCGAAATAGCGGGCCGAGTGGGTCCAGTCCGGCCGCGCATAGAGGGCAAAGAGGAGGCCTGTTGCGCAAACGGCGCCGAGCATCGCCGCAGCCGACGGGGAGGCTCGATGGAGCCTGAGCCAGCCTAGCAGGATCAATCCCAACCCCAGCAGCCCCGCGGCCGGAAAGCCAATGCCGGGATGGCCGCCGGAGGCGAGCTCGACCAGACCGTTGATTACCGTTCCGATCTCCGCTGGCGGCTTGGAGGCAAACGTGTTCGGGAGCACGGCGCCGAAATGGATCCAGCGAGCAAAGGTGATGAGCGCCAGGAGCGCAATATAGAGGATCAACGGCAAGGCTGATCGAGCGATTGCCCACAACTCCCTCGCCCGCTCGGGCTCCCACCTTCGCGATTTCTCTCGCAATCGGGAGAAATGCGGGAACCCCGCCGCAGCGGCGCGTAGGACGACGAACAGCGGGAACACCAGCAGCGCCTCTGGATGGAAAGTGAAGGCCATGGCGCCAAGAATCGGTAGGGCGAGTGAGTCCGACTTCAACATGGCGATCAGTGCCATCGTCAGAAGCGCGCAGGCGAGCGCCGCCGTTTCCATTCCCGCCAGCGGGAAATAGAGGAACTCGAAGCTGGCAGCGAGAAGAAGGGGCGGCGCCAGGACCAGCGTCTCGGCATGGGCGAGCGGCGTCAACTGGCGTTGCAGCTTCACCCCGATCGCGGCTGCGAGCAAAAGACAGGCGAAGAGGAGGAGCGCGCCCGTCAGCTTGGCGGCCGTGACCGGATCGAGCAATGCCGCGGACGGTGCGAGCACAAGGATCCAGCCGATATTGGTCACTCCCTCGACCACCGGGCCGCCGGGATGGAAGACGAAACCTTGTCCTTCTAGGAGATTGCGCAGGAAGACGAACCCGATATAGGCGTCGTCGACGACAAACTCGCGCATGCGCCAAGCCAGCGCTCCGACATGGAGCGCAGCCAACAGCACCAGCGCACCGGCCGCAATGCTCGGCCGTGCCGTGCCAGCATCGCTCGACTGAGTGCCCCCAACCGCGGGATTTTGAGCCCGGCCATCCTCCATCCGCCAGAGTGTCGCTCAGGCCTGGTTAACGGGCGCTCACCCGGCAAGTGCGGCCCGTCCTCTGGCCACGATCTCCTTGAGCGGCTCCAGCGGAAGGGCATAAACGGTCCGACCTTGCCAGCCGGTCATGGTTTCGGCCATGCAGATCGCGTTGAGGATGGCCTCTTCGGTGGCTTCGGCGGCGGCGAGGAAAAGGGGCGTCATGGCTTCCGAGGGCATCATGCGTACTGCCACAGGCGCCGGCGATCCATTGGGTTGGGAGGGCGGCACCACATTGCCGGTCGAAAAGGCGATGAAGATGTCGCCGCTGCTGTTGGAGCCGTAGCCGCCGACCCAGGCGAGGCCGGTGGTGGCCCTGCGGGCGAGGCGCTTGCACTGCGCGGGGATCAGCGGCGCGTCTGTCGCCAGGACCACAATGATCGAGCCCTGATCGCGCGGCTCGGGCCAAGGCACGGGCACGACCTCCGGCCCGATCCATTCGCCCACCGGAATGCCGCCGCAGCGGAGCATGCGCCGGCTGCCGTAATTCGCCTGCACGAGCGCGCCCACCGTGTAGGTTGCGTCCTCCAGCTTCAGACGGCGCGAGGCGGTGCCGATGCCGCCCTTGAATTCATGCGCGATCATTCCGGTGCCGCCGCCGACATTGCCCTCAGGCACCGGGCCGGCGCGCGCCGCGTCCATCGCCGCCCAGGCATGCTCCTTGGTGATCGAGAAGCTGTGGATGTCGGAGAGCCAGCCGTCCCAGGTCTCGGCAACGACGGGGAGATGGAACCGCTGTGGCGCGCCCTTGGCGACGGCATATTCGACGATCGCATCGCGGCAGACCCCGACCGAGCAGGTATTGGTGATCAAGATCGGCGAATCGAGGATGCCGGATTCTTCGATCCACGGAATGCCGGTCATCTCGCCATAGCCGTTGAAGGAGTGGATGGCTGCGAAGAGGTTGGATGCGAAGACATCGCCGCCTGCGCGCGGCAGGATGGCGGTGACGCCGCTGCGCACCGTCCGCGGCTCGTCCTCAATCAGCGTGAAATGGCCGACCTGCACGCCCGGAACATCGGTGATGGTGTTCCAGGGTCCCGGCTCGAGCCGTCCAATGGCGATGCCGAGATCGCGCAAGCGCCGACGTGACATGAGTGGCCTCTCCCCATCTTTGATCTCCCTCCCCCTCGAGGGAACCTTGGCGAAAGCCTCCTCTCCTTCGAGGGCCGCTTCGCGGCCACCTCAGGATGAGGAGGCTTTTTCTAGGCTTGGCCTCATCCCGAGGTGCGAGGCGTTAGCCGAGCCTCGAAGGACCGAGGCCACCCCAAAACTTATTCCGCAAAGATCCCTCAAGGGGGGAGGGGAGTCTGTAGCCGTGGCTCTAACTCAGCTTCTTCTTCAACAGTTCGTTCAACAGCGCCGGATTGGCCTTCCCGCCTGTGGCGCGCATGACCTGGCCCACAAAATAGCCGAACAGTTTTTCCTTGCCGGAACGGAATTCGGCGACCTTGTCGGCCTGCTCGGCCATGACCTTGTCGATCGCCGCTTCGATGGCGCCCGTATCGGTGACCTGGCGCAATCCCTTCTCCTCGACGATGGCGCTGGCGCGCTTGCCGGTTTCGAACATCAGCGCGAAGACGTCCTTGGCGAGCCGTCCCGACACCGTGTTGTCGGCGATGAGGTCGAGAAGTTCGCCCAATCCGTCGGCGGATACCGGCGACTCCTCGATGGATTTTCCGGTTCGATTGAAGGCTCCGAACAGCTCGACGATCACCCAGTTGGCGGCCAGCTTTGGATCTCGGCCCTTCGCGACCTGCTCGTAGAAATCGGCCGTCGCGCGCTCCATCACCAGCACGCCCGCGTCATAGGCCGAGAGTTTGTAGTTTCGCATGAAACGCGCCTTCTTGGCGTCGGGCAGCTCGGGCATGGACTTCTCGATGTCGTCGATCCAAGCCTGATCCAGCTCCAACGGCAACAAATCCGGATCGGGAAAGTAGCGGTAGTCATGCGCATGCTCCTTGGAGCGCATCGGCCGCGTCTCGCCCTTGCCTGGATCGTAGAGCCGCGTCTCCTGCTCGACCGTGCCGCCATCCTCGACCAGCGCGATTTGGCGGCGCGCCTCGTAGTCGATCGCCTGGGTGATGAACCGGATCGAGTTGACGTTCTTGATCTCGCAGCGCGTGCTCAAGGGCTCGCCCGGCCGCCGCACGGAGACATTGACGTCGCAGCGCAGGCTCCCTTCCTCCATGTTGCCGTCGCAGGTGCCGAGATAGCGCAGGATCGCGCGGAGCTTGCGGATGTAGGCCGCCGCCTCCTCGGCCGAGCGCATATCGGGCTCGGAGACGATCTCCATCAGCGCCACGCCGGCGCGATTGAGATCGACATAGGTCAGGCTCGGATGCTGGTCGTGCAGGCTCTTGCCGGCATCCTGCTCCAGATGCAGCCGCGTTATTCCGATCTCGCGCGTCCGGCCGTCGGGCAGGTCGAGCGTGATCTTGCCCTTGCCGACGATTGGCCGGGTGTATTGCGAGATCTGATAGCCGGCCGGCAGATCGGCGTAGAAATAATTCTTGCGGTCGAAGACCGAAACCCGGTTGATCTCTGCATTGAGGCCGAGCCCGGTCTTCACCGCCTGCTCGACGCAGAATTCGTTGATGACGGGCAGCATGCCCGGCATCGCCGCATCGACGAAGGAAACCTGCGTGTTGGGCTCTGCGCCGAAATCGGTCGCGGCGCCCGAGAAGAGCTTGGCCTTGCTGACCACTTGCGCATGGACCTCGAGGCCGAGCACGACCTCCCATTTCCCGGTGTGTCCTTCGATGAGGCTCATGCGCTGCCTCCCTCGGCAACCAGGGTCGGGACCGCGGTAAAATCGGCGGCGCGTTCGATCGACCGCGCCACCTTCAGCACGGTCTCCTCGTCGAAGGCGCGGCCGATCACCTGCAGCCCGAGCGGAAGCCCGTCCTCGCCAAGCCCAGCCGGCACCGAGATGCCGGGCAGCCCGGCAAGGTTGACCGGCACGGTGAAGACGTCGTTCAGATACATTGCGATCGGATCGTCGGACTTCTCGCCGATGGCGAAGGCGGTCGACGGCGTGGCGGGTGTCAGCACCGCATCCACCCTTTCGAAGGCCTTGGTGAAATCATTGAGAATAAGGCTGCGGATCCGCTGCGCGCGCAGGTAGTAGGCGTCGTAATAGCCGGCTGACAGCACATAGGTGCCGATCAGGACACGTCTGCGAACCTCTGCCCCGAAGCCTTCGGCGCGCGTGCTCTCGTACATCTCCTCCAGGCTCTTGCCAGAAACGCGCAAGCCGTAGCGCACGCCGTCATAGCGGGCGAGATTCGAGGAGGCCTCGGCCGGCGCGATCACGTAATAGGCGGGAAGCGCGTATTTGGTGTGCGGCAGGCTGATCTCGACCGGCTCGGCGCCGGCCTGTTTCAGCCAGTCGATGCCGGCCGCCCACAGCCGCTCGATCTCTACAGGCATTCCCTCGACCCGATATTCCTTCGGGATGCCGATCTTGAGGTTTTTGACGCCGGCTTCGACCGCGGCGCGAAAATCCGACACCGGCAAGTCTGCCGAGGTGGAGTCCTTGGGATCGTGCCCGGCCATCGCCAGCAGCATCAGCGCCGCATCGGCGACGCTGCGGGTCATCGGCCCGGCCTGGTCGAGCGAGGAGGCAAACGCGACAATGCCCCAGCGCGAGACGCGGCCATAAGTCGGCTTCAGCCCGACGATGCCAGTGAAGGAGGCAGGTTGCCGGATCGATCCGCCCGTATCGGTGCCGGTGGCGCCGGGCGCAAGCCGCGCGGCCACCGCCGTGGCCGAGCCGCCCGAGGAGCCGCCTGGCACCAGCTTGCGATTGTCGCCGCGCTTCTTCCAGGGGCTTTCAACCGGGCCGTAATGGCTGGTGATGTTGGACGAGCCCATGGCGAACTCGTCGAGATTGGTCTTGCCGAGCATGACCGCACCGGCTTGCCACAGCTTCGCCGTTACGGTGGATTCATATTGAGGCTTGTAGCCGTCAAGGATGTGGGAACCGGCGGTGGTCAGCACGCTCTCGGTGCAGAACAGGTCCTTGATGGCGAGCGGGATGCCCTCGAGCAGTCCGACGGCGCCCTTTGCCCGGCGCTGATCCGAGGCCTTGGCCATGGCGCGCGCCCGATCCGGCGTTTCGGTGATGAAGGCATTCAGGCCGCGCGCCCGTTCCATGGCCGCCAGATGCGCCTCCGCCAGTTCGAGCGCGGAGAAATTCTTGCGTGCAAGCCCATCCAGAGCCTGCGTGATCGTGAAGTCGGTCAGTGCGCTCATTCGACCACCTTCGGCACGGCAAAGAAACCGCCGGCGGGTTCGGGCGCGTTGGCGAGGATCTTGTCGCGAATGCCGCCGTCGGTTACCCGGTCGGGACGCCGCTTCAAGCCCATCGGCCTGACCGAGGTCATCGGCTCTACGGCCGAGACATCGACCTCGTTCAGCTGCTCTACCCATTGCACGATGCCTTGCAGCTCGCCGGCGAGATGGTCGAGCTCCTCCACCGGCACGCGGATGCGGGCCAGGGTCGCGATCTTGAGGACGGTCGAGCGATCGATCGCCATGAGTTCTATTCCTGAGCCGGAGGAATGGGTCGCGCCTGGAATAGCCGCCCCCGCCACCCCCTGGCAAGGGGCGAGACCATTTCTCCCTCTCCCCTGCTCCAGCGGGGGAGAGGGGCGGGTGAGGGGGCGTATCGTCAAGCGACCCTCACCCGCTCGTGGCTTATGCCTCTCGCGACCTCTCGCTGGAGGGAGAGGCGAACAGAGCCTGACGAAAAAGCAGCGCAACGATATGCTCACACCCCATGCCGGTCGCGCTACTCGCCGAACTGCCCAAGCTCCTGCCGAGCAAGTCGCGGCTGCTCGGGCTTGACATCGGCGCCAAGACCATCGGGCTTGCTCTTTCCGATCCGGGTCTTACGGTCGCCTCGCCGATCGAGACCCTGCGGCGCGGCAAGCGCTTCGCCGACGATGCGAAGGCGTTGCTCGCGCTGGTCGAAGGCCGCGGCGTCGGCGGGCTCGTGCTTGGCCTTCCGATCAACATGGACGGCAGCGAGGGCCCGCGCGCGCAGTCGGTCCGCGCCTTCGCGGAGAACCTGCTGAAGCGGAGGGACTTACCGCTCGCATTCTGGGACGAGCGGCTCTCCACCGCCGCCGTCACGCGCTTTCTCGTGAATGAGGCGGACATGACGCGTCGGCGCCGCGCCGCGGTCGTGGACAAGATGGCCGCCGCCTACATCCTGCAAGGCGCCCTGGATGCGTTGCGCGGTGCCGCAAAGACGGGAAAACCAGAGGGGAGGAAGGACCTGGAGGGGGGGCTTTGAAGTTCAGATTCGCCTTCCCTCACCACACCCTCACCCAACCCTCTCCCGCCCCTAAGAGGGGCGGGAGAGGGGCTCAATCTCAGACCCCCTCGCCCCCGCGTCAGCGGCGGCGAGAGGTTCAGCACGAGTCTCCCTCGCCCCCGCGTCAGCGGGGGAGAGGGTTGGGGTGAGGGGGCGGTCGACCCGAGATGCTCTCGATCCTGCTGGCGCTGGCGCCGGTCTTTCTCTTGATCTTCCTCGGCCACGGGCTGAAGCGCTGGCAGTTCCTCGCGGACCCGTTCTGGGTCGGGGCCGAGCGGTT
>DASPGI010000205.1:0-32679 GCA_035620695.1 Alphaproteobacteria bacterium | reverse complement strand
AGATACTCAGTCAGCCATGGCCGGTGCGTCGGGTCGAACGTCAGCAGGACGATCCGACCACGTGTCACGCGGCGCATTTCGCGCAAGCCAGCCTCCTTGTCACGCCAGTGATGTATCGTCAGGATTGCCATCGAGGCGTCGAAACTCTTGTCGTCGAATGGCAGATCGTCGGCGCTGGCCTGAATCGCCTCGGCCGCCGCCGGACTACGCTTTCGTATCATCTCGCGCGAAGGCTCAACAGCAATCACAGATCGATCAGTCGGTTCGTAGGAGCCGGTCCCAGCGCCGACATTCAAGACAGTTTGCGCTGACCCGAGTGCGCTCTCGATGATCCAAGCTATTCGCCCATCCGGCTTGCGAAGCTCCGCATAATTGTGTCCGATGATGTCATATTTCGTACTCATCGCGATTTTCTCCCGTGACTTACTGGCGTCCGCAAGGGGTCGAAACAGGTCACGCCGAGTGCCCGCTCCTGGCGGCGCATAGTGGAATCTTGTTCCCTTGAACCAACGGCACGGGGATGTACGGATGGCGACACTCCCGAAGACAACAACTGGCCGCATGCTTGCCGGAGGATGCGTATGTGGTGCCGTTCATTACGCCGTCGCGGATGAATTTGTATACGCTCTGAACTGTCACTGCTCGATTTGCCGGCGTGCTACGGGCGCAGCCTTCAAGTCGATCGCTGGCATCGAGCGCGAAAAGCTGAGCATCATCAGGGGCGGAGATAAGCTTATGATCTTTGGCGACGAAAACAGCAACGACACGCGCTGTACGGTGTGCGGTTCGTTCCTCTATTCGGTGGTCCGCAACGGCGCCTACGTTCACGTCGCCATGGGAACCCTCGCCCACGATCCCACGATCCGTCCGAACAAGCACATATTCGTCGGTTCCAAAGCGGGGTGGTTCACAATCACCGACGATCTGCCCCAATTCGAAGAGCATGCAGTCGTCGCCGGGCCTGCTGGCACGTAGAGGTGGCGCAACCGGACGGAAGATCTCGCAGCAGGACCAGCGGATCACGGACAATCCACGGGACTGGCTTGACGAGTGGAAGACGAAAGAACCCGAAGCCGAGGCGCCCATGATGTGGGATGGAGAGCCGATCACGGCGATCAAGTAGACCTTCGTCCGACACGCCGAGGATTGCCCTGCCAGGCTTCACCCCGGGGACCATTCGCCATCATGGCGACAATGGTACGGCGCGAAAAGCCGGCGGTGCCGAGGGAGCAGCGTCACCTCTCAAGGGGCCTTCGCACCGTTCGTGCGACCTACTCCTCAAAGCGACTCGTGGCGTCACGATCGCGCTCGTATCGTCTCTTGAGCGGAAACGGCGGCAACCAGGACTCGCGACGGACGATCCAGCTTTCATAGGTTGGCATCAGTTGGTCAGGGGCATCCAGGGATCCTAGGTTCACTTCGATTTCGTCTGCGCTGCGTCCGAAAACGGAGGAGCCGCAGCGGGGACAGAAAAACCGCCCGACATAGTCGCGTGTTTCGCCATCGATCGTCACCGCATCCTGAGGGAACACCGCGGAAGCGTGAAAAAGCGCCCCATGATGCTTGCGGCAGTCAAGACAGTGACAAAGGCCGACCCGGTATGGGAGTCCCGACGCCACAATTCGGACGTTGCCGCACAGGCAACCGCCGGTGAATCGGTCCATGCTGCGTCTCCTCTAAAATCAAGCGGGCGGAGTGGTTACAACGAACAGCACTGTCATTGCAATTGCCAGCGCGGGCGGGGGCGCTTCGTTCTTCCGTAGCGGGGGATAGTGATCAACGCGATCGCCCTTGTCAGGTCTTTCCACCTTGTAGCAGCTGGGGCATCGACCCCGCCGGCGCAACCGGAGACCAGCACTGTTGCGGCCGCGATCGCGATCGGGGCGAAGCACTCGAGTTCCCGCACTCACGTGGTCAGTCTTGGCCCGCGCCTTGCGCACTCCTTGGAGCTCATAGGAGCCTCCTTCTCTCGACCCGCACATGGAAAGGGCCTCGAAACAACGCGCCTTGGCGAATCGCAGTTGCAATAAATAAAACTATAGATTGAACGAATTCCCGAGCTTAATAGACGCGTAACGAACCTGGCTCAACATACATTAGTTCTACCTGATGTCTGCCAAGGGGGGCGGTACATGCGGGACCAGGGAAATCGAGCCAGGCGTGCACTCGCCCTGGTCCTACTTCTGGCACTGTCGGCGACCTCGAGCACGGCCGTCGCCGCGGATCTTCACGAAGCCAGGCCCGCCGTGACCATGTCGGAGCAGGGGCCCGTGCTGTTGTTTCTCTTGACGGTGCTGCTGTCGACGCCGAGGGCCAATTCTCCCGATGCCGCTTCGATGCTGATGGCGACGGAGAGGTCGACGACAGTGCAGGTCGGCTGCGCGGCGTCCTCGGGCTGCTGAGGCCGCTACCTGGATCGACACCCGGGCCGGCGGCAAATGGGCCCGGGTCTACAGTCGCTCCCAATGCCGGTCGCGCCCGGCCTTAGGCAACGACCTCACCACAATCGATACAATAAGAGCCGCACGCGCGGGATCAGCGCTGATGCGGCATCCACACCTCGGGCAATACCTAGCGCCTCTTCTGGCCGCACGGCATCGGTTGACGCATGCTCATACGATTGCCTTCGGTGTCATGGAATGAAACATACTGGCCGACGCCCAGTATATCCATCGGCAGGCCGCGCACCTTGCCGCCGGTATCGGCGACGTTCCTCATCGCCACGCGAATATCGCCGACCGCTATCACAAGGGAGGGATGCTGGGGCGGCCAGGCGGGCTTCCTTGGAAAAAAGGCGCGCGCGACCGCCCGGCGCTATGACGAGGCGCTGCGGTCGTTGGGACTTACCAACGGGCAGTTCTCGTTGATGATGGCGCTCAATCGCGCACAGCCGCCCAGCATCGGCGTTCTCGCGCGCTTCCTTGTAATGGATCGGACGACGCTCACCGCCAATCTGAAGCCCCTCGAGCGCCGAGGTCTGGTGAGAGTTCTCGTCGACAAGACGGACAGGCGCGGCCGTTCCTTGCGGCTTACCCGGGCCAGTCGCGTGCTTCTCGTAAAAGCTCTTCCCTTCTGGCGGCGCGCGCAGTCGGACAGCGAGCGGTTGCTTGACGAGTCCGATCCCGATCGCCTTCGGGCCTACCTGCGCGCTCTGTGCTGACGAAGCGTCGGGCCGCTCTCTTCCGAGCGCGGTCCGACGCCCGGCGCTTCAGGGGCAGGGTGCGGCTACGGTCGAATAGGCAATATTGGTGTAACCGGAGTAGGTTACGCGCCCTGTGGCACTGTAGGCCCGAACCCGATATTCGTTCCGCACCGCGGTGTCGGTCAGGATATCGGTATAGGTGGTGCGGTCGACCGTTGTCTTGGCGATCTCGGCGAACCTTTTCGTGCCCGAGCGACGGCGCTCGATGATGAAGCCGGTCTCGTTGGGAACGTCAGCCCAACTCAGGGCGACTCTGTTGGAGCTGGTGGTTGCGCTCAACAGGCGCGGAGTGGCCAGAGCGAGCCGTGGAAGATTATTTGCCGCCCGCGTGATGATCTGATTCGACGGTCTAGGCGCTCGCTCTCCGTCCCTGGCCCAAGCCGAATTGACAAGCAGGACGGCCAAAACTGCAAGAGCGAACCGTTTCATCAGTTTACCTCTCAAAGCAATTTGCCAAGTTCGCACAGGGCAGCATTACTTTGTTTCAATATGGTAAATGAACGTTGACGAAGCACCTCCTTGTAGTTCGCTTTTGGTCGCTTTTCGTGGAATTATCCGTTGCGCACTGGCGACAGTCTCCGCCACCGTACGAGGGCAATTGATAAAATCCGATCGGTCGATTCGGTTGGCGAAATCGCGAACCGCTAGATCTCGGCTACTCTTGGAAAACCGAGTTTTGAAAAGAGGCGGGAAAACGCCTTACGACGATGTATAGGCGTTGGCTGTGACGCTGGTCGAAAAGGACGGCAGAACGATATAGTCGACCGACGGCAAGATGCTTAGTAGCATGAACTCGTGTGTAATGCCGGCCAACTGTACCGTCACATTCGGTTTGATGCCGCCCGGCGTGCTTAGGTCACCGATTCCGCTCCAACTGTAGATTATCGACAGATTGGTTGCATCCACCGTCGGCGCAATTTCTTGAATAGCCGCAAGCACCGCATTGAAATTGGCCGCGGCAGCCGCATGCATCGCCGCCGAACCGCAGCTTATGCTGCTGGTTTTCGTACAGATGATGGTGCCCAAAGTCTGGAGCGTTTCAAGCTTCGCCACGGGGGCGCTGATGATCGCCTGGCGGGCGCCGCGCCGCGCCGCCTCCCCAAACCTGTGATAGTCGAGCATGGTTATGGTGAATTCGATCGCCCCAAACGTAACAATGAGCAGAACTGGGAGAATCAGCCCGAATTCGGCCAACGCGTTGCCGCCGCTATCCCGCAGCAACCTGCGCATCAGCCGCGTGCTAATAGCCGAT
The DNA here is from genome assembly GCA_035620695.1 of Alphaproteobacteria bacterium. Taxonomy (GTDB): domain Bacteria; phylum Pseudomonadota; class Alphaproteobacteria; order JAREAF01; family JAREAF01; genus JAREAF01. The sequence goes on along the minus strand of DASPGI010000205.1, from coordinate 28,225 downwards.
ATGAGCTTGTTCATGGGACAGTTTGAGCCTGATCTGGTCGATCTGAAGCGCTGACACAACCCCGGGCAGAAGGGGATCGTAAGGAACATCGGCGACGAAGTGATAGACGGGCAGCGCCGTGCCGTCGACGACTTCGGTCGTCGTGAAGATGTTCAACGAGCTTGGATCGGACCACCCGTAAACCAGATAGTCGCCAGATCCCGCCCGATTGCCCTTCTTGACGATGTTCTCCGCCTCGCTCAGTTGAGTCGAGGTCAGCGGAAAATCGTTGCGCGCCGCATACATGGCCCCGGCCCGCAGCCCCTTTTCGATGGTGTTCGTCTGATAAAGCGCCCTGCCCAGATCCAGCATGCCGACGAGGATCAGCAGGAACACCGGCAGCATCAGCGCGAATTCCACCGCGCTCATGCCCTCCGCGTCACGCCTGAGCCTAGCGAATAAGGCGGACATTCGCGTGGAACTCCGGATTGTTGGTGGGCGAGAGCGAGCGCACGACCTCGCCATAGAGATGCGCCTCGGGCGGGTCCTTCATGTACTCGGTGATGAAGATTTCGAGATAGTTCCCCTGGGTTGGATAGTCGTGCTTGCCCTTGACGTCCTGCGTCGTGCACTGAAGCTGCACCACCTGGATCAGGCGGCGAGAATAGTCCTTGAGCACATCTCCATAGGCTGTGGGATTGCTCGGCCGCGGCTCGCCATCATATTCGGGCTCGTGCTGGTGGGCGGCGTTGACCGGAACCGTGGCGGCCGAAGGATTGACCAGACTGTAACCGGGATAGGGAGTGAGGTCGGCGGGCGCCGGATAGACGGTTTGCTTGCCGTTACGCGCGAAGGGCAGCCCTAACTCATATAGATGGACCTGATAGCGCGTGGCGTCGGCAAGCTCGATCGGAACGGTTCCGCCATGCTTTGCCAACCAATAGCCGGTCAGATCCCAGTCACCGGCCCCCAGCTTCTCGTTGATGTCGGTAATCAGATCGGAATCGCGCGGATAGTTGATCACGTTTGGCGCCGGATAAGGCCACGGATTGCCGGTGATATCGAAGCGTGAGTTGATCGCTTCCACGATTTTTTCTGTCTTCGAGCCCGTCGCGGTGGTCACATCGAGCTCGTAGCACTCTTCCGGAATGAGCGCGGCCAGCGCCCCCTCCAGATCGGAAGCGCCCGAGCTGCCGTCAGGGAGTGCGAGCAGGCCGAAATTGCCCGGAACCCAAGTGCCGCCCGAGCCCTGCTCCTTCAGGCGAATCTGCTTGCCCGTATGAACCGGATTGCGCAAATCGTCGTCCCAGTCATGCACCCCGCCGCCCTGGTCGCCATAGTCGCAGATCATCAACGGCGGCGCATGGCAGATGAACGGGTCCGGCCCGGCGGCGGCAAATGTCGTGATCTGGGCGCTGTCCGCATCATCGCCGGTCAGCATGTCGAGTACGGGCTCGAAGAGAAACCCGACCTGGCGCGCCTCAAGCGCGACCTCGACGACAACAGCGTCCTGATCGTTCGTTGCCGCCACCTTGGTCGGGGTGTACTGGCTGTAGAACTGGACGGCGGCGACATCGATCTCCGTGTCGTCCTCGGGGATGGCGCTGCCATGAACCATGACGTTCTGGGCGACCGTCGTGGCGCGCGTACGGGCGCCGTCGCGCCCGTCAAGTTGTGCCGCGGCGGCCATTGCGCGGGCATCGGCCGCGTTCTGCATCTGGGAACGCAAGACCGCCATGCGCCCGACATCGATCGCGACGGCCCCGGCGCCGACCGCGGTCAGCACCACCATCGCGCCAAACACGGTCACGCCGCCGCGATTATCGCGGAGCAAAGTAAATCGGTATCTGGCCATGGCAGTCCTTCAGATGATGCTCCATTAGCATCATACGGAAGGTCCTTAAGAACTGCTTAAAGGACCGCCAACCGGACAACTATCCACTACGGGTAAGATAGTTTATGTCTCGATGGTTGAAAGCAATTCTCGTCCTGTCCGAGCGGCACGGGGCTGGCCGCTGCCGGCCTGTCTGTTGCCGACCAGGCATTGCACAGCAGTCACAGATCTAACGGATATAACATATAAGCGCGACCTAACTCTTTTGAACAGATGCCTCTTATGTAGTTTTTAGTGTATTAGCATAAAATCTATCGATAATTCGTTTTCCCGGGGCCACGAATGGCAGATACCCGAGTAGGGCCAATTCGAGCATTCAATCGTAGCCAAACCGGCGCGGTCGCGGTCTGGATGGCTGGGTGCATTGCCGCCATGGTTGGGATCGTCGCGCTCTCGCTCGATCTCGGGCGCACCGCGATCACCGACACCGAGCTGAAGTGGGCGGCCGACGCGGCGGCGCTCGCCGGCGCGCGCCAGTTGGACGGTCAATCGGGAGCGCGCGACCGGGCCAGGCTCGCCGCCACGGGAGCCTTAAGCGGCAGCGGCGTCGGCCTGACGGCCAATGGCGACACCTTCGATCCCGACACCGATGCGATCGAAGTTGTCAACGTCAAGTTCTTGACCACTCTGGGACCGGGCGAAGGCACCGCCGGTGATGTCGAGGCCACGACGGATGCCGATGCGCACTTCATCCAGGTCGTGGTGGAACAGACCACCGTGAACCATCTGCTGATCCATGCGGTGGGCGGACCGGCAAGTTCCGCGGTGCAGCAGAGCTCGGTCGCCGGCTATGGGATGGCGATCTGCAACACCCCACCGTTGATGATCTGCAATCCGGATGAAACACCGACAAACAAGGAAGTGAATCTTACGCCGGGAATGGGCATCCTGGTGAAGGATGGCGGCGGCAACAAGGCCTATTGGGGCCCAGGCAACTATGCGCTTCTCGAGATCCCGGGATTGCCGGGCGTCAACAACATCCGCGAAGCCTTCGCATCACTCGGCGGCTCGCCGGTCTGCTTCGGCAATCTGGTCACAACCGAGCCCGGCAATCCGGTTGCCGTCAATGCCGGAATCAACGTCCGATTCGACATGTATAAGGGCGTCACCGCGGGCTTGAAGAATAATCCGAACTACTATCCCTCCAAAAACGTCGTCAAGGGGCTTGGCTACGGGCGGGGTGGCGGCGCCACAAAATGCGATCCGCAGACCACGGGATTCAACACTTGGAGCGGGCCCGGGGACCCTGACGGCGCCGAGCTCCTCCAATATCCGCGCGACAATTGCTTCTACAACGGGACCTGCACACGCTTTGGCGATGGCGTTTGGAGCAAAAGCGATTATTGCACGGTCAATTACGGCGACACGAGCTGCGCCCCGGTAACCAGTACAAAGGAAATGAGCACCCGTTATGGGCTCTACCGGGCCGAGGTGGAGTCCGGCGAGGTGCCTCAGCAAGTTTCTCCGGCAAATGAGGATGTAACGGATCTTTGCTACACGGCCGACACCTGGGACAACCTGAAGACCGGGGCCGATGTTCGCGAAGAGGGATTTGATACATCCGCGGACGGACCTGATCGACGGGTCATGGTCTCTGCGGTCGTCAACTGCGAAGAGCAGAAGGCCCTCGGCAATCTCAATGGCAAGAAAACCGTGCAAGTCGCTTCGTGGGTGCTGATGTTCTTGACCGAGGCCGCCGGCTCCTATGGCGACCCACCGGATCAGCAGGAGCTCTTCTTCGAGGTGATCCGCGAGATCGATGTCGCTGAGGACGACGCCGTCGCCCGAGAAATCGTGCAGCTCTATCGGTAGGCGTGAGGGCCATGCAGGACAAGGCAAGATCCTCTCGACTTGGCCAGGCGGGCGCCGCCGGGGTGGAGTTCGGCATCGTCCTGCCGCTGCTTGTCATCCTGACTTTCGGCGCCATAGAGATGGGGCGGGTAGTGTGGCACCACGAGATCGTCACCAAGGGCGTTCGTGATGGCGTGCGCTATCTCACCCGCGTGCCTGTCTCATGCCCGGGACCGGGAGCGGGCAGCTTTTCCCCGACCGAGATCACCAGGGCCGAGAACCTGGTCAAGTCCGGCGATCCGACGGGCGGCACTCCGATCATCAATGCCTACAATTCCGCCACCTTCACGGTGACGGTGGATTGCCGAGTGGCGGCCGATCTGGGGCTGTCCGGTGGAACCTATCTTCCGGTGGTGCAGATGAACGCCGAGGTGCCGTTCGAGGGATACTTCCTCGGCATCATCGGGCTCGACGATGTCGCATTCAACATCGCCCATGAGCAGGCGCATGTCGGCGAGTAGAGGCAAGCCCATGCGGTGTTTTCTGCGCTCATGCTCCGGCGGGGCCGCTGTCGAGCTGGCGATGGTGTTCCCGCTTTTGCTGCTGCTCACCTTCGGCATTATCGAGTTCGGCCTGGTGATGAACCAGGTGAACATGGCGGAGAAGGCGACGCAGATCGGCGCGCGCAAGGCGGTCACCTGGGACCCGGTCGCGCCCGCGCTTGCGACCTACACCGGCATTTCAGGCTCGCTCGGTGGAGGCGATCCGTTGCCGGTCGGTCTGCAGGTCGACATCACTTGCGACAGCGACGGCTGCACGGGCGCGGGCGCGATCACCAGCCCGGGCTTCTCGTCCACCGCGTTTGCCGACATCGTCGACGAGATGGCCGCCATCTATCCGGCGATCGAAGCGGAGAACGTGGTGATCGAATACCATCATGTCGGCCTCGGGTTCGTCGGACGCCCGGGTGGCGCGGTCGTGCCGTCGGTCACGGTAAGTCTGCGCGACCTCACCTACGACTTCATTCTCCTCGACGTGGCGGTGACCATCGCCAGCGCCGGGCTGGTGGATATCAATAATCTCCTCTACCCCTCCTTCAGCACGACGCTAACCGGCGAGGATCTCAGCGACGGCGCCTGATCTCGCCGGTCATTACGGCTCCTTGCCGCCGACCGCGCCGGCGCGGGTGAACTTCCACCGGCAGTTTGCGTCCCCCCCACCCTTGTGGAACTCGCTCCCCGGAAACCGGCTCTAACGCCCCTTCTCCCCCATCTTCACGATCGGCTGCACGAATTGCGGCTCGATGTCCCAGGGGAAAAGGATCCAGGTGTCTTGGCTCACCTCGGTAATGAAGGTGTCGACCAGCGGCCGGCCCGCCGGCTTGGCGTAGATGGTGGCGAAATGCGCCTTGGGCAGCATCTCGCGCACCGCCTTGGCGGTGCGCCCGGTATCGACGAGATCGTCGATGATGAGCCAGCCTTCGCCATCGCCCTCGACACGCTTCAAGACCTCAAGCCGGCCTTGCGCGCGCTCCTCATAGGAGGCGATGCAGACTGTGTCGATCAGCCGAATCTCCAGCTCGCGGGCGACAATGGCCGCAGGAACCAAGCCCCCGCGCGTCACCGCGATGATGCCGTGCCAGGGCCCGCCCTCCACCAGCCGCCAGGCGAGCGCCTTGGCATTGCGGTGCAGCTCGTCCCACGTGACCGGAAAGGTTTTGCGAGCGCTGATGGCCATGGCCGGACCCCCAAAGAATGCCCCCGACTGCCAAGCCCCTTGTGTAGCCTTGTCGGGCTGCGCCGGCAATCTCAAGGCGGGTTCCGTTACGCCACGCGCTCCGGCAGTCTCGTGATGAGGACGCCGTTGATCTTCCAACTGCCGTCCGGCTGCCGCTCCATGAAATAGAGCGCAAGGACGCCCGAACCGTCCGCCCCCCGGATCTCGACCGCCTGCACAGGCGCTCCGTCCTTGATGACGATCCCGCGGAAAGCCATGTCTGCGGCGCGATAGACCGGGAGGTAACCGGTCCGAACCATCTCCAGGAAGGCCTCGGGAGTGCCGAACTTGGCCCGTATTGCTGGAGAGGCATAGCCGAAGGCGCGCACCGCGTCGTCCACCCGGAAGGCCGCGATCTGGTCGCGGATCACCGCAGCGATAGCGGCCTGGTCGGAGGGAGCGAGCCCGTCGGCACGCACCGGCGCCGCCACCGCCAGAAAGAGCAGAACAGCAATCAACCGAACCATGGATTAGCCCCACCCCATTCCCCTGCAGACACCAACGCTACCAAAGCCGGCCCGGCTGCCTCGGACGCCAAGGGGCTAGGGCAGCACCCGTTCGAGGAACTTGCCGCCCACGGCCAAGCCATGCGGATCGATCCCATGGGCCAGACCCGGCCGCAGCAAGGCCTCAACAGGCACGCCGAGCCCTTTCAGCGCAGCCTCGGCCTCACCCAAGGATTGCGAGGGGACGACGGTGTCGCTGTCGCCATGGATCAGCAGCACCGGCGGCTTCGATCTGAGCTGCCGATCGAGCAGCTCGGGCGCCATCAGAAGACCCGAATAGCCGAGAATGCCGGCAACCTGCTTGCTCCGCCTCAACCCCACATGCAGCGCCATCATCGTCCCTTGAGAAAACCCGGCAAGCGCGATCTGTCCCGGCGTGATCGACAATTCAGCCAGGAGCGCGTCGATGGCCCGGTCGATCACCTGCGCGGCGGTCGCCACTTCCACGGCGACGAGGTCCAGGCGCTTATTCTCAAAGCCGAACCACTGACGACCGAAGGGATTGGCTTCGCAAGCAAAAGGCGCATTGGGCGAGAAGAACAGGGTCTCGGGCAACGCCGAAGCCCATTCTGCGGCAAGGCCGATCAGGTCATTGCCGTCGGCCCCGTAACCATGCAAAAGCAGCACCGCCGAACGGGCCGGGCCGCCCTCGGCCGGCACAAGGCGAGGTCCGGTCAGGTCCATGAGGTCATCCTTGGATCGGGGCCGGATCGTCCCGCCGGCCGGTGACATGATAATAGTGCCAGATAAAGCGGGCGGCGGCGCCGCGCCAAGGCCGCCAAACTTCGGCGATCTCGACAAGCGCCGCCCTGTTCGGGCGATGGCGCAGGCGCTTCAGCCGCTGCACGCCGATCTGCAAGGCAAGATCGTCGGCCGGCCAGATATCGAGACGCTGCAACCCGAACAGCAGATAGATCTCCGCCGTCCATCGGCCGATTCCCTTAAGCCGCACCAGCTCGGAAATCGCCTCCTCGTCCTGCATCCGGTGCAGCCGGCGAAAATTCAAGGAACCGGTTGCGATCGCCTCGGCAATGCCCCGCGCATAGACAATCTTCTGCCGGCTGAATCCGATCGCCCGCAGCTCCTCCTCGCCGAGCCGCAGGAACAACTCGGGCTTAACGGGCCCGGCGGCAAGGAGCCTGGTCCAGATGGCGCGCGCGGCGGCCGAGGAAACCTGCTGCGCCACGATCGAGCCGATCAGCGCGGGAAATCCCTTTGGACGGCGGCGCGGCGGCGGATCGCCGACGCGGGCCCAGGCGGCGGCTATGTCCCGATCGCGCCGCGCAAGCCGGGCCAGGGCGATCAGGCCGGGATCGGCGCCCTTGTTGCCCGGCGCCGCGGCTTGCCCTAAATCCAACGCACCGTCATGGATGCGCCTATTCCCGTCGCCCGGTTTGCGCCGAGCCCGACCGGCTGGCTTCATTTGGGTCATGCTCATTCGGCCCTCTTTGCCTGGACCCAAGCAAAGAGGCAAGCCGGTCGCTTCCTCTTACGCATCGAGGATATCGACCGCGCCCGCGCCCGGGTAGAGTTCGAGGTCGGCATCCACGAGGATCTGGCCTGGCTCGGGCTCGATTGGGAGCGGCCGGTGCGCCGCCAGTCCGACCACTTCGCCGACTATGCGACGGCCTTGCGGCGCCTGGAGGCGGAGGGCCTTCTCTATCCCTGCTTCTGCACACGCGCCGAGATCGCCGCGGCGGGGCGGGCGCCGCACGGGATCGAGCATGGCGTCTATCCGGGCGCCTGCCGGCGGCGTTCCGCGATCGAACGTACGGAGCGGATCGCCGCGGGACAGGCCTACGCGCTGCGCCTCGATGCGGCCGAGGCCAATCGACGGACGGGATCGCTCGCTTTCGTCGATCGTGGACATGGCCGGATCGAAGTCGACCCAAGACTCCTCGGCGATGTCGTCCTGGGGCGCAAGGATACGCCCACCAGCTATCACCTCGCCGCTACCCTCGACGATGCGCTTCAAGGAGTGACGTTGGTCACACGCGGGGAGGATCTGTTGCCGGCCACACATGTGCACCGTCTCTTGCAAGCGCTGCTCGGCCTGCCCGAGCCGGTTTATCATCACCATCGGATGCTGACCGACGAGGACGGCCACCGCCTCTCTAAGCGCCATGGCGCCCTCGCGGTGCGGGCGTTGCGGCAAGCCGGCTGGTCGGCGGCCGAGGTTCGTGCGCGCGCGGGTTTCCCGGAACTTCTGCTTTAACCTAGCCCTCGCCCCAGCCGCGCAGGCGGCCGTGGACCAGCGCCTCGTAGTCCGGATCGTCGGGCGCGATAAGTCCGCGCCGAATCAGAAAATCGATCAGCACCAGCGCGACATTGAATTTGAAGTCCTCGGTCTCGGCGAGGACCCGCATCACCTTCTCGATCGGCCAGAGGAAGAATTCCTCGACCTCCCCATCGGTGTTCTCGGGTGTGAACTCCGCCGGCACTTCCAGGTCGTAGACGAAAAGTACATCGTTGCGCAGGCCCTCCTCGTTGCGCAGCCGGTAGCTGACCGCTCCGGCAGGTACCGATCGGCGCGCCAGCGCCTCGGGAATGCCTGCCTCCTCGCCGGCCTCCTTGACGAGGTTGGCGGCGAGGCTGATGCCATGGGGGTGTCCACCGGCGATCAGATGGTCGAGCTTGCCAGGCGCCGTCGCTTTGTCTCTCGCGCGGCGACCGACCCAGATGCTCAGCTCATTTTCGGTGCGGACGAAGCCGTTGACGTGAATGCCGTAGGCCTCGATGCCGAAGAGCGGCACCGCGGCGCGGTCGACCGTCATCAGCGGCCTCGTGCCCCATCCGAGGCCGACCGGATAGGCCTCGCGCCGGAGCTTCCACAGCCGGCCGCGGCGAACCAGCTCCTCCAGAACCGACTGGACCGCTTCGGTTCGAGACCGGAAATCGGAGAGCCGATCCGAGAGACGGACCTCGTCCTCGTCGACTTCGAACACCCGGTCATACGCCCGCACCGCCTCGGCGAAGTCCGGCAGGACCCAGCCGACGCGCTCGCCGGCGATCGAGAAGCTCCGAAACTGCTCGGGCCGGAACCCGTGGCAGGCCTTGACACGGTCGAGCAAGCTCATGCGCTGGGGTCCTCCGATCCCTGATCCGTCCCCTTCCAGGCACCCGATTGCCCAAGTTGCGGGATAAGCGCCATAATCGCCCTTGAACCGTAGGCGATGCGACGCCCGGAAGAGCAGGGAGACCATACAGCAATGCGCAAGAGCTTTCTTGCGGCGACGGCTTTCGCCCTCGCGGCGGCAAACGGTCCGGCCTTGGCCGAGACCTTCACCATCGACCTCACCCACCCGATCCCGACCTTCCAGCCCATGGCCGGAGATCCGTCAAAGCCGGATCTCAACCAGCCCTGGCTGGACAGCAAACCGATCGCGAGCTTCGGACAGCAGGCGATCCTGTCGATCAGCGCATTCCCGACCAACCAGGGTCATTTTGATCTTGGCCAGCTCGTGCTCTCCGAGCATCACGGCACCCATCTCGATACGCCGGGCCACTATGTCAACGAAGCCAATTCGCAGGAGAGCGCCGGCATCCCGATCGAGCAGCGCAAGCTCGTCCACGCCCTGGGCTCTGATGACCTTATCGGCAAGGCAATCATCATCGACATTTCCAGCCGGGTGGACACAGAATTGGCAAAGAACGGCGGAAAGCCGAGTCCGGATAAATCCGTCACCGACTTCTCGAACAGCTCGAACAATGTCGTGACGGCCGACGATATCGAGGCGGTCGCCGATCAGCTCGAGAACGGCGTTTGGCTGGCACTCAATCTCGGCTGGTCGAAATTCTTCTTCCAGGGAGCGGATTTCGCCAAGGACCCCTACATCAACGGCTGGAACCATCCCGGGATGAACAAGGAAGCGGTCGACAAGCTCATCGAGATCATGGAGCAGAAGCAGATCCTGATCGGCGGGATCATGGCCGACAATATCGGCATCGAGTCCGGCCAGAGTGCCATTGGCGACGACGATAAGTGGACGAATTCCTGGCACGCTCATGTACGGCTGTTGCAGCGTGGGGTGAAATTCATCGAGAACGCCACCAATCTCGATCAGCTTGCCGCGGCCAGCCCGGGAAGCTGCACGGTCGTGGTCGGAGCGCCCAAGCATGTGCGGGGCACCGGCGGACCGTCTCGGGTGCTGGCTCTGTGCGAACGCTGAGGGACCGGCGGATCGCCAATCCGTGACCAAGGGAGGCGCGCTCCGTCTGGCGCTCGCCTCTCTCATCCTTTGGTTTGCCGCCTCGCCCGCGGCGGCGCACCGGACCAGCCTCGCCCATGTGACGGTCGAAGGCGGGGCGGCCACCCAGGTAATCCTGCATCTGTCGGCCCATGACCTGGGTGTGGCGCTTGGCCTGAACGCCGATCCGGCAACTCCTGTGCCCTTTTCCGGGATTGAGGCTGCGAGAGCGCGCATCGCTCTTTATCTCGACGAGCGGCTCGCCCTGCGCGCGGGAGAGCAGATTTGTACCCCTGGTGGGCTCAACATCGAGGAAACGCGCCCTGGGGAGGAACTAAGCATCCGTCGCACCTTCGCTTGCCCCTCCGGATCAGACGACCTCGTACTGACCTACCGTTTGTTTTTCGAGATCGATGGCGCCCATCGCGCAATTGTCGAGGCTGGCGGTCGACAGGCCGTGATCGACCGCGACTTCACCACGGTTCGGCTTGTCGACGTTGGCGTCGCATCGCCCAGCTTTTCGCGCCTGCTGGCGCTCGGTGTCGAGCACATTCTTCTCGGCATCGACCATGTGCTCTTTCTGGTTGTGCTGATGCTTGGGCTGCCACGTATCGGACCAGCGATCGTGATGGTGAGCGCTTTCACGCTCGCACATTCGATCACGCTGGCGCTCGCCTGGTACGGCCTCATCGCCCTGCCTCCCAAGCTGGTCGAGACTGTGATTGCGCTGTCGATCGCCTATGTCGCGGCGGAGAATTTGCTGGGCCGCGGTATCGAGCATCGCTGGCTCGTGGCGGGGCTGTTCGGGCTGATCCACGGGCTCGGCTTCTATTCCGTGCTGGCCGATCTCGGCTTTGAAGGAACGGGCGCGGTCACGGTGCTGCTAGGATTCAATCTCGGGGTCGAGATCGGTCAGCTCATGATCCTGGCCGCCGCCGCGCCGCTTCTATGGTGGACCTCGCGCCGGAGCTGGCGCACTCCCGCAATCCGGACCGCCTCGGCGGCTTGCTTGCTCCTTGCCCTCTGGTGGGCGGCCGAGCGCGTGCTGACTTGATCGTCAGCCACCCGCGAGGACCTTCAAGGCGGCCGCCGCCTCGGCGCGCACACTGGAGCGGGGGTCGCTTGCCGCCAGGAGTTCCAGCGCCGGCTTCGCCGCCACCGCGCCCAGAAAGCCCAGGCTTGCCGCCGCCTGCCGGCGCACCTCCCCATGTGGATCGACAAGCGCCGAGATGAGGGGGTCCTCGGCGCGTGGATCGCCGAGACGGCCCAACACCATCGCCGCCGTCCAGCGCGTTTCGGGAGCGTCGTCGCCCAAGCTCGCAAGGGCCGCATCGACCGCTCCCGGCGCGCCCAGCACCGCCAGCGACCGCAGGGCCACGGCGCGCAGCCGCGGATCCGGATCGCCGATGCCGGCAGGTCCGATCAGCAGCGCGCCTGCCCGCTCCGGTTCGCGCGTATAGGCGAGCCCGTAGAGGGCGGCTCGGCGAAGCTGGTAAAAGCCGTTGGCGAGCGCCACACCCGCCGCACTGTCGCGTCGAACCGAGACGGGCGCGGCCGCGTCAAGAAACAGGTCGAGCGCCGCCGGCCCATCGAGCTCGGCAAGCAAGGCAAGCGCACGCACCTCCAGGCTGAGATCGGCAAGGATACTCTCGGGCTCGGACGTAAAGTCCTCGATGGAGCGGCCCCGACGCGCCGCGGCCAAATGGTGCGCATAGGCAATGAGGTCGGGCACGGCGGTGCGATCCTCGAGCGCGGCCAGCGCATCGAGCGCATACCATTGGACGGCCGGAACCGGCTCGGCAAGCAGCGCCACAAGGCTTGGGCGTGCGCTCCCTTCTCGGATCGCTCCGAGCGCCACGGCGATGCGTATCTTCAATGCCGGCTCGGTGGTTTCCTCGAGCAGCCGCGCCAGTGGCGCGACGGCGATCGGCTGGCCAAGCCGGCCGAGCGCTTCGACGGCTCGAGCGCGCTCCTCGGTCGTTTCGGCGCGCGCCAACGCCGACAGCAAGGGCTCGGCCGCCTCCGCCGCTCCGGTGCGACCGAGCGCCGAAACCGCACGCATGGCCAGGGCTGGATCGGCGCCCCTCGCGATTGCGGCAAGACGATCGAGCGTATCGGGCATCGAGAAGCCCCCAAGCGCATCCACCGTCTCGGCAGTTACCAACACCGAAGGATCCCCGTCGAGCGCAGCGAATAGCGCCGGCAGGACGGTAGGGTCGCCGATCGCGCCGAGCGCCGCCGCACAGCTGCCGCGCACCCGGTCCTCTCGTTCGTCAGCAAGGCAGTCGACGAGCGCCGGAAGCGCAGCTCGATCGCCGAGCCGGCCGAGCGCCGCCACGATTGCGCCGCGCACCTCTTCTTGAGGTTCGGGCTTCGTCCATGCGGCAAGCAAGGGCTGCACCGCCTCGCGCTGGCCGCGATGGCCGAGCGATTCCGCTGCCCGCGCCCGCAGGCCAGGATCCTCCGAGGACAGGGCCACGAGCAGCGCCGTCAAAGGCACCGCCCCATGTTCCCATCCATTGCCGTGCCCCGCGCTCGGGGGCAGCATGAGCAGTGCTGAAAGGCCGGCGGCCGCCGCCATGGCGCGAAGGCGAGAGCGGCCTTCGCTCAGGCCGCGCCGTCTGTGCCGGTCCGCTTCAACGATCGCCACTACCAGCATTATGCTGCTGCTCGGATGGTGCGGCTCGCCGCGACGGGTGAGACTATGTGCGAGCCACGCGCGCGCGTAAAGATTCGGGGCGGGCGTCCCGCCTTTATTCGGCGGCGATGGAATCCGAGCGCGAGGTTCTTCGAGACAGCCCGACGCCGTGAACCGATGCGCTGGTGCGCGGATAGAGATTGGCCAGCGCGTCCTCCACCACATCCTGAGTAAAGGCGGGTGGAACCCCCTGGAACTTGCAGGCGGCCATCACCTGATCGGTGATGAAGCGGGGCTGGTAGCAGGCAAGGTCCGCCTTGAAGCGGTGCCGGATTCCAGCGATCACGTGATCGATGATGTCGGCCGGCAGGGAAAGCCCTTCGTGGCGGGCCACCCCTTCGAAGATGCGCGTGAAATCTCCATCGCTGGGGCTGCAGGTTTCCAGCTTGTAGGGAATGCGCCGTAGAAAGGCCGGATCCATCAGGTCGGTCGGCGACAGGTTGGTCGAGAAGATCACCAGCTCGTCGAAGGGTATTTCGAAACTCTTGCCGGTATGCAGCTTCAGGAAATCGATCCGGCTTTGCAGCGGAACGATCCAGCGGTTGAGCAGCGCTTCCGGGCTGACGAGCTGGCGGCCGAAATCGTCGATGATGAAAGTACCGTTCAGCGCCTTCACATGAAGCGGCGCCTCGTAGTATTTGGCGATCGGATTGAATTTCAGATCGAGCATTTCCAAGGTCAGCTCACCGCCCGTGATCACCACCGGGCGGCGGCAGGCGACCCACCGTGCATCGAAGCTTTCCCGACGGATGCTTTTGACCTCACCGCCGTTGCCGGCGGACTTGGCGGCGACGCGGTGCAGCGAGGGGTCGAAGACCTTCACGATCTCGCCGCTGATGTCGAGGCAGTAGGGAATGTAGACGACGTTCTCGTAGATGGCCGCGATCTTTTCAGCGATGGAGGTCTTGCCGTTGCCGGCCGGCCCGTAGAGCAGGATGCATCGCCCGGAATTCACCGCCGGCCCCAGTCGCCGTACGAACTCGGGTGGAACCACCAGATCGGCGAAAGCACGGTCGATCGCGCTCTTCTCGATCCGCTCGTTCATGATCGACTGCCTGAGGATCCGTTCCTCCCACACCTCCAGCGCAACCGGCGCCGGCCCTACATATTGGCTCTGCTGGAAAGCATCCGCGGCCCGGCGGCGGCCCGCTTCGGTCATCTGATAGCGTTTCTCTTGAAAGCCGTTCGCTTCGACCACGCCTAGGCTCTCGACCAGCTTGCGGTCCGCCGCCGCCTGCATGAGCTCGACGGTGACGGCTCCGGAGAGCCGCAACTCCTCGGCAAGCTGCGAGGGACGTTCCAGCCCCCGGGCCTGCATCAGCTTCAGCATCAGCCCAAGCAAGCTGTTCAGAGGAATCCCAGTCTCACGCACGCTGTTGGGAGCCGGAGGAGCCGCGGTCAGAATGCGCGCCAACTCCTCCGCGGAGATGATCCCGAGGGCTACCAGATTGTCGCCCAGCCGGCCTCCGCGCTCGCGCTGCCGCTGCAGGCCGCGCTCGACATCGGCGGCCTTGACGAGACCGTGCGCAACCAGAATATCGCCAAGATGCATGACCGACCGACCCCCAAAGACCCCATGACTGGGGCTCGCCCGGAGCGGTGATGCGGAGCCCCGATCGCCGCCCGCTCCCGACGGGAGCGCAAGGCTGCGACTGGGATACTTACGGTTGCTTTAAGCTCTATGCTTAATGGGCGCTTCGGCACCCGGTTCGAACCAGAAGCGATGCGGCCAAAGCACTCGAGTCGAAGTCCACTCCGGGGGTTTCGCCGTGTGCCATCCATCCGCGTCGTGCCGACAGATGGCGCCGAGCGCAACGACGCGCCTTTCAGCCGCTGGTTGCCGTCAATCGATCAACCTCGTTTCGTTCCGCCCTCATGTCTAGCGATTGACCCGCTTCATTGGTGGAATCCCGCATCGTTTCCCACCAGTTCCACTGACCCGGGTGGGCGCGGATATGATGTTCCAGCCGGGCTGCCAGCTTCTGGGCGGCATCCAGAGCTGCTTCGTAACGCGCGAGGTCGCGTCGGATCGGCAGAGCCGGATCGACCACAACGCGGTAGGAATCAACGCTCTCGCGCAGCGTATAGACGGGAATGAGGGCCGCTCCGCAATCATAGGCAAGAACGGCTGGACCGAGACCGAGCGGGAATCGTGCATTCAGCAGCCGAATGGTGGCGGGCCGTCGAGCGGCGCCCTTGCGCGCCGCGATCAAGACCACTCCATTGCCGCGAAGAACCTGCCGAATAGCCGAAAGAGAAAACGAAACGGGAACGGTATCTCGGGAAATGGACGGGCGCGTTGCGCTGAAGAGATGAATTCCGTGGGGCCGAGGATCGCTCTTGGCCTGGCCCCAGTTGCCGTCGGAAATCACAATCTGGCGCTCGAGATATCGTTTTTCGATGCGCGTCCACTGCGGATTGAGCACGCGCACGCCAAAATGCGTGTTGGACCATCCATGAGTGGGAATGACGACGTGAGTAAGGCGAAATCCCGCCTCGCGAAGACCGATCTTGGAGATGAATTCGTTGAAGCAGAATGGCGGCGTCCAAAGGATGACGCCACATCCTCGAGCCAGAGCCGCATCGATATGCTCGTGGCCGTCGACCGTGATCTTCGGGCGCCACCCACCGGGTCGATACGCCCGCAGCAGTTGCAGTTGCTTCAGCAACCAGTTTCTGGCGCTTTCTTCATCGATCTGACGACTTCTGTGACTACGGTCCTGGAGCACGTTCTGAATGTGCGCAAGGCGCGCTCTTGCTTTCCCGCTCTTCTGCACAATGGGCAAGATGGCATTTACGGCATCCGGCCACAAACGCTCCGGCAACAACCAGGCGATTGGCCATAGGCCGAGCAGCAGGAGCAGCAAGCTGACATCGCCCAGACGAATTAACCTTCTTTCACCATCTGCGCGCGCGGGCATGCAAAGCTCGCTTTCCTCAAACGTCCACCGGTCACTTGCATAGACACGCCATGCGCCGACCCGATGCCTTGGCCCTGACCCCCAAGACCGCTTTCTCGGCAGGCGCTTTCTTGCGAGGTATTGCGGATCGGCTCTTGAGGGCCAAAAAGAACCACCCGATCGGTCGGCAACCGTGAAGCAAGAGCGCTTCTTGAGGTTTGGAGACTGGGGCATCAAGGGCTTGGAGAATGCGAAGCGGGAGGAGCCCGGTCGCAGCGCTCTGGGCCGCAACAACAATGAAAGGGACCGCGACGGCTCAGCTACCGAATAGAGCCGTGTAACGGCAGCAAGCGCTCGCCGCTGCAGGCGCACTCCACCCCTTGAGCGTCACGGGCAGACGCCCCGCGGCAGCCAACGGTCCCGCCGATCGCCGCTACAGCGCGCGATCGACGACGACGAATGCAAGCAGGGCCAAGACCCCGACCAAGAGCAGCAACCAGTAACGGTCCGGCTCCATCAACGCGCCCCCCGGCTCGAATGATGTCTGCCGCCGTCCACCCCCGAGCAGAACGGCGCTGAGCCTAGGGGCTCGGGCCGGCGCGGCCCAAGACTCCCTCCCGGGCTACATCCTTGGCAAGGGAGGGGCGTTGCATCTGGGCCGCACCTTCGCCCCGTCGATTAGGCCGGCCTTCACCTTGCTCGCCCAGAGTGAGGGCCGGAGACAGATACAGATATGGGCGTCCCGATTTCTCCAACTACTGCATTCTGGGTCGCCGCGTCAGTGGTTCGCAGTGGGAGAGCCGAAGGCAGGGAGTTGAGGCGGAGCCTGCTGATCTTGGCCACGCTTGCGCAGCGCAGCGACCAGGTCGGGGCTCTGGCCCGGACGCTGCTGCGGCTGTACCGGC
Source organism: Alphaproteobacteria bacterium (assembly GCA_035620695.1). Classification (GTDB taxonomy): domain Bacteria; phylum Pseudomonadota; class Alphaproteobacteria; order JAREAF01; family JAREAF01; genus JAREAF01. The sequence goes on along the minus strand of DASPGI010000205.1, from coordinate 11,589 downwards.
CCGAACCACCGATCACCGCAAGAATTTGAGCTGGCGCCGCCCCGCGCTCCAGCGGCTCATGCGACCCCCGCCGGACGGCGTCAATCTCGCTTCGCAGGAAATCCTTGCGGATGACGTTCTCCACAATGCCAACAGCGCACGATCTCCGTCAAATCAACGACATGGACTGCCTGCTGAGCAACTCGCGCGGCAAGATGGCACCGTCAACTCGGTCCGAGGCCGATCTACGACCGCGGCGTACGATGACGCCCCACGAGCACGGGCTCCGGCCCTCACCGGAGTAGTTCCTCACCCTCGACTTATTGGGCGTAGGCTAATGCCGCACGTCAACATGGGAGGTCGGGTGATGCAAACGCCAACATGGCTGAAGCCAGCGATTCTGGGCGGCGTGGTGGGAGCGATTGCAACCATGGCCGTCGGGTTCTCTCAAGCCGGATGGATGCTCGGCAGCTCCGCCGAGAAGATGGCCAAGCAGAGATCCATCGCCGCCGTGATCGAGGCTCTCGTGCCAGCGTGCATCGGACAGTCGAATGCTGATCCCGAGGTCACGATGAAACTGGCTGAACTGAAGGCACTCACCTCATCCTACCAACAACGCGACTTCGTGATGAAGAGCGGCTGGGCAACCATGCCGGCGTCAGACACGCCCAATAGCGATCTGGCCGCGGCCTGTGCACAGGTGCTGCTGAAACCGACGCAAACCTGACGAGCATCTCTTCAAGACCGTCTGTTCGAAGACCGCCATCGCAGCAGGGAGGGTGGCGGAAGGCGTACGTTGTTCGCTCGGAAATGTCCGAGCACCCCTTCGGCCCAGGCGTGTCACCCATGTCTTAGGTACGTTCCGTTACCTATGTCTCAGGGTCGGACAAGCTAGGAAATGGTGCCGCAGGAGGGACTCGAACCCCCGACCCGCGCATTACGAATGCGCTGCTCTACCAACTGAGCTACTGCGGCGGCGGCAGGCTTGAGGGGCTGTTTGTGGGGCTTCGGCCCGGCCCTGTCAACCCCGCCTGCCCTTCGGCCGCGATAGGCAAGGACAGGCGTCCGATCAGCGCTCGCCGGGAAGGCCTCCGCCGCCGGCCGGCCGATGGTTCTTCACCTCGCCCCGTTGCCTGCGCTTGAACTCGATGAGCTGCCGCTCTGCCGCCTCGAAGGCCTCGTTCAGCACGGTATAGAGATCGGGATCGCGATATTTCTTCTGTGGATGGTGAGGGCCGTAGCTGACCACCAGCTCGCTGCCGGGCACGGACATGTCGACATGTACCGTGAACAGATTGCCCTTGCGGTGCTGCTTGTGTGGAGCCTCGATCGACACGCGACAGGCAACGAGCTGATCGTACAGCTTGTTGAGTTTCTCGACCCGCTTGCGCACCCGGGCCTCGATTGCGTCGGAAGGGTCCATGTTGTGGAACCGGATCTCGAGCGGCACATCCATGAGGGTTCTCTCTCCGGGATGATTTAAGGTCTCGGCGCTTCAGCCTAGCGCGCAATCGCGTTCTCTCGCCACCATGGGCGGGCAAAGTCAGGTGACGAGCCGGGCGGCCGCGACCGATTCGGGCGCAAGCGCCGGCTCCTCGCGCTCGCCCGCGCCAGCCGTCTCCGGCAGCCGTGGGCGTTCGGGCACCGCCAAGGCCGGCGCCTCGGTCCGGTTCGGCTGCCGCCATGCCAAGGTCGCGAAGGAGCCGCAGCCTTCGCAGCGGGCCGACCAGCTCTGATGAGCAGCGCCGCAGCGCTCGCAGACCCATGCCGGATCCGGGGCGGCCTCGGCCGCCTTGCGCAGCCAGCGCGCCGCCGCCTCGGGGTCGCCCCGCTCTCCCTCCTCCAGCTCCGCCAGCATGCGATAGGCCCGCGCCGTCGCACCCAGTTCCAACGCCACTTCGAGATGCCGCTTTGCCTCGCCCCAGAGCCGCGCCCCCATCGCCGCCGCCGCCAATTCCAGACGCGCATCGCGGGTCGAGCGGTTCACCTCGCCCAGCCGTTCGAAGCGGCGGGCGCGCGCAAGTGGATCTTCGTCCGCCCTCAGCGCCGCATAAGCCTGAGCAAGGGCCGGATGCGGCGACTGGTTCCAGGCATTCTCGATGACGCGGCCGGCCTCGCGGACTTTGCCGACCGGGATCAGCAGTCCGGCAAGCTGCGCGGCAGCCGGAACGAAGCCCGGGTCCAGGCGGTGCGCTTCGCGCGCCAGCCGCAAGGCCTCGCCGGTCTCTCCACCCTGCTGCAAGGCGCGGGCGCGCTCGACCAGAAGCGCGGAACGCTGGCGCTTGGCCTGGTCTGGACCGACGAGGCGGATGCGCTGCGCCTGGGCCAGAGCCTCGTTCGCTTGCTCCCATTGTCCCCGCCGGATTTGCAGATCAAGCAACGTGCGCACCAGCCAGGGCGTCTCCGGCCGCTCTTTATAGGCGCGCTCGGCAAGTTCCAGCGCGGCTGCATCATCGCCGCCGCGAACCGCCTGCATGAGCAAGCCGCGCAGGCCCAGAAAGGCGGTCTCGTCGCGCTCGATCATGCGGGTGAAGTAATCGCGCGCCGCCTCCTCGTCGCCGTCGAGCTGCGCGGCCTGGGCGGCGAGCAGCAAGGTTAGCGGCGGCTCGTCGAGCAACGCTCCGGCCCGGCGCGCCTGGCGCTTGGCCTCCTCGGCGTCTCCAGCGGCAACCGCAACCATGCCCTGGGTCAGGGCACGATAGCCTCGCTCTCGCCGACGCGCCCTGCGACGGCTTAGATAGTCGCGCGGCGAGCGCAGCGTCAGCCGCCACAGCCGGTAGAGGAGCGCCGCAAGGGTCGCGGCAACGACCACCACAAGAATCAGCACGCCGACGGTGGTGTGCAGCTCCCAATTCAGCCATCGAAGCGTGACGGTGCCCGGACGCTCGGCAACCCAGACGGCGACCCCGACCAGGATCACCAGCTTCAAGAGAAAGATCAGGATTTTCCGCATGACCGACGGCTCACTCGATCGCGCCGTCGGGCAAAACCCGCGCCAAAGCCCGCTCACGCAGGTGTTCGATCGCCCGATCGGCTGCAACGCGCGCACGCGCCCCCGCAAGCCAGGGCGCTGCCGCTTCCGCCGCTGCTCCCTCCAGCACCTCCAGTTCCGCGACCGCGCTTGCCAGATCGCCTTCGTTGAGGCGGGCCTCGGCGCGGGCAAGACGCGCCTCGGGCGAATCACCCGCGACATCGCCGCCGACGGGACGGACCGTGACCAGCGAGCGCAGCCGCGCCCAGGCGCGATCCATCCAGTCGCCGCCCACATCGCTCTGCGCCGCTTGGGCCACGGCGAGAGCGGTATCGTCAAAGCGGATCCGCAGCTCGGCCATGCTTGCAATCCCCTCATCGGCATGTTCTTCAAGCGCCGCCAGCAACGCCGGAAGCTCGGCATCGCCCCCGGCCAGCCGCCGCACGGCGCCAAGCTCAGAGGCATAGGGCTGACCGGAATCGAGCGCCGCCTCCAGTTGGCCGGAGGCGAGTACGAAGGCGGTGCTTTGCGTCTGGCCCGAGGCAGCCTCGATCGTGGCGCCGAGATCCTGAACGCGCTTGGGAAGCTCGATCAGGCGCGAGAGCTCGCCCTGCATGGCGCGAAGCTCAGCCGCATTTTCCTCGATGCGATTGGTGAGCGCAATCAAGCGTTCCGGGGTCCCTGCTTGCGCGCCGTCGCGGCGAATCCCATCCAGCTCAGCGCGCAGCTCCGCAACTTGCCCCTGCAGGGCTTCAAGCCGCCCTTCCATGGCAGGCGTGCCTTCCGAAGGAGCGGCGGCGCCTGCGCCTAAACGATCCAACTCGCCACGGAGTTCGCCGCCGAGTTGCTCAAGAGTCTCGATACGGGCAGTGACCTCTGGATCGGCCACGGCGGGACGGCTCTCAAGCTCGGCGATGCGCCGCTCCAAGGTTGCCGTATCGCTTGACCCTTTGGCATCCGGGGTCTGGACTTGCGGCGCCAATCCCACCCAGCCCGTCCACCACGGCGCGGAGGCCGAGATCAGAAGCGCGACGAGCGCAGAGACAAACGCTGCCGAAACCAGGCTGGACCGGGAGGGTGCAGGAGCGGTGGCAGTATTCGTCTCCCCCTGCTCGCGCGAAGATGCGACCTCCGGCCCGCCCGTCTGCTCCTCGACCTGCACGACGCCGGTCCAGGGCGAAGTCTCGGAGGCGGGTCCGTGAACCGCCTGCCCCTCGGGCGCCATGGCAGCGCCTGCTCGGGCCTGCGCATCACCGGTGATTTCGCTCACCGGAGGGATGGCGGGCGGGCTCAGGTCGCCGGGCTCCCAAGCAATGTCATGGCGGGCGGCGGCGGCAAGCACCTCTTCGCGCCGATTGGCCGGAATGGCACCACGCTCCTTCCAGCCTTGAACCGTCGAGACCGGAACGCCAAGCTTCTGCGCCATCGGACGAATGCCGCCGAAGCGTTGGATGACCGGGAGCGCCGGAAGCGCACCATCAGCAGCCCCAACCTCCTCGGGCCGACCCGTTTCGCCATCCGCTTCACCAGTCATCCAAGCCTCTTGATCCTGTTATCCGTCGATTGTCGGCAAAGGCGGCAGCATGTCGAGAAGCGCCTCTTGCTCGGGCCGTACGGATACCCGCACCCGGCGCCAACGCACTTTCTCCAGTCCCGCCGCAACCGCCGCGCTGAGGCAGCAGGCTTCGATCGCGCTGCAGCACGCATCAAGGCTTGCGCCATGCGCCAGCGTAACAAACGTGCGGGCAGTCCGGGGAGAGAAAAACAATGCATAGCGCAGGGCGCGTTGCCGCATCGTACGTTCGAGGTTCTCGGTGAACGCGGACGGTGTGCGCGCCTCGTACAGAATGACCGACCGCGCCTCGAACCCGGCCGCCTGAAGCATCGGCACCGGGTCCACGGCCACCCGATCGCCCCGGACATGCAAAAGGGCGCCGCCGGCCGGATCGCAGCTTTGACGCACGCGCTCGACGAGCTCGCGACCCGAGCCGGCGGCACTCTCCACATTGGTAAATCCCAGGTCCCGTAACTGGTTGGCGGTGGCCTCGCCCACCGCGAAGACTCGCATCGTGCGGTCGGCCGATCGCCCGGCCAGGGCCCGCGCGCCATTGCGGCTGGTGACCAGGAGTACCTGGATTCCCTGCAGGCAAAGGGGCGCGCCGACGAGCGGCGCGATCTCGAGCATCGGCTCGATCATGCACCGGTAGCCGAGAGCGCGAATCCGCACGGCCGTTTCGTCCGCCTCGGGCAGGGGACGCGTCACCAGCACCAGGGCCGCGCTCACTTGAGGCTCCGCAGGAACTGTGGCCCCGCCTTGGCCAAGAGCCTCCGGCCAAGCTCCCTGCCCAAGGTCTCGGCATCGGCGATCTCGCCTTCGCCCTCCTCCTCATGCGCCTTGCTTCCATCGGGAAGCGCGATAAGGGCCCTGAGGCGCAACCTGTCCGCTCCAACCGGCTCCGCGAGCCCCGCGATCGGCGTGCGGCAGGATCCGTCGAGGACGGCCAGGAGCGTTCGCTCGGCAGCAAGACAAGCGGCCGTCGGGGGATGAGTGAGGGCCGCCAGAAGAGCTTCGAGCCGCGCTTCGCCAGCTCGAATCTCGATGGCGATGGTTCCCTGCCCAACGGCCGGCAGCACCTCCTCCGGCTCGAGGATGGCGTCGAGGAGGTCGGCGCGACCGAGCCGTTTCAACCCCGCAACCGCAAGAAGGGTGGCATCGGCCAGCCCTTGCCGGAGCTTCCTCAACCGTGTCTCGACATTGCCGCGAAACGGCACCACCTTAAGGTCGGGTTGTCGCATCAATGCCTGCGCCTGCCGGCGCAGAGAGGCGGTCCCAAGCACGGCGCCACGCGGCAGTTGAGCAAGGGAGCGGGCGCCCGAGCTTGAGAAGAGGGCCTCACGCGGATCCTCCCGCGGCAGGACCGCGCCGATCGCAAGGCCGCTGGGAAGCCAGGTTTGCATATCCTTGGCCGAATGGACCGCAAGATCGACCGCGCCGGCCAGAAGCGCTTCTTCGATCTCCTTGGTGAAAAGGCCCTTCCCGCCGGCCTCCGCAAGGGTGCGATCCTGGATGCGGTCGCCGCTGGTGTGGATCGGCACCACCTCGATCGCGCCCGGCTCGTTGAGATCGGGATGGGCTGTGGCGAGGGCGGAGAGCAGCAGCTCCGCCTGCTTCAGGGCAAGCGGGCTTCCGCGCGTGCCTATGCGCAAGACCGGATGGGTCATGTTGGGCGCAGTCTGTAGGCGATGACCGGGCCGATGAAAAGGGACTATGGAGACTCAAATGATCGTCCTTGGCATCGAAACGAGCTGCGATGAGACGGCGGTGGCGGCGGTCCGCTCGGACCGGCGCATTCTCGCCCAGCGCGTGCTCACCCAGCTCGCCGAGCATCGGCCCTATGGCGGCGTGGTGCCGGAAATCGCCGCGCGCAGCCATCTCGATCATCTCGACCGGCTTGTAGCGGAAACGATGGCGGAGGCCGCACTGGGCTACCCCGAGCTGGCCGGCGTCGCCGCGGCCGGAGGCCCCGGATTGATCGGCGGCGTCATCGTCGGAGTGATGACGGCAAAAGCCATCGCCGCGGTGCACGGGCTTCCGTTCATTGCCGTCAACCATCTGGAAGGCCACGCGCTGACCGCGCGCCTGACGGACGAACTCACCTTTCCCTATCTTCTGCTGCTGGTCTCGGGCGGCCATTGCCAGCTGCTGGTCGTGGAAGGGGTGGCTCGCTATCGCCGCCTCGGCACCACGCTGGACGATGCCGCCGGAGAGGCATTCGACAAGACCGCGAAGCTGCTTGGCCTTGGCTATCCCGGCGGCCCGGCGGTCGAGCGCTGGGCCGTCAAAGGAGATCCCGCCCGCTTCGAGCTGCCGCGCCCGATGGTGGGCCGGCCAGGTCTGGATTTCTCCTTCTCCGGGCTGAAGACTGCCGTGCGGCACCTGGTCGATACGCTCCCCGAGCTCGACGACGCCGACCGCGCCGACATCGCCGCCGCCTTCCAGGCACGTGTCGCCGAGAGCCTGGCCGATCGCACAGGGCGGGCGTTGCTTCACTGCCGCGATGCCGGCATTGCGCTTTCCGCTTTGGTTGTCGCCGGCGGCGTCGCTGCGAACGGGGCGCTTCGGGCAGCGCTGAGGAGCACTGCCGAGGAGGCCGGCCTACCGATGATCGCCCCTCCCCCGCGCCTGTGCACCGACAATGGCGCGATGATCGCCTGGGCCGGAATCGAGCGACTGCGTCTCGGCCTCCGCGACGGGTTCGACTTCGCGCCGCGGCCACGCTGGCCGCTCGACGGCGAACCGGTCACTCTGGAAGGCTGATCGGCGCTGCGCTAGGGTCGCAGACAGTTGATCATTGCGAGGTTGGATCAAGATGGCCCACTGGCTGGTCAAGAGCGAGCCCGACGCCTGGTCCTGGGAGGATCAGGTGAAGGTTGGGACCACCAACTGGGACGGCGTGCGCAACCCGCAGGCGACGAATTTCCTGAAGGCGATGCGCAAGGGCGACCGCGTTTTCTTCTACCATTCCGGCGAGGAACGCCAAGTCGTCGGCATCGTGGAGGTGGTACGGGAATTCTATCCAGACCCTAAGGATAAGAGCGGCCGTTTCGGCATGGTTGATGTGAAGACGGTGGCGCCGCTCGCGCGGCCGGTGACGCTGGCCGCGATCAAGGCCGAACCGAAATTGAAGAATCTCGCCTTGGTGCGCCAGTCGCGCCTGTCCGTCATGCCGGTGGATGAGGCATCTTGGAAGCTGATCGCCCGCATGGGCGGCCTCACGTGAGCGTCGGCCGGCGGCTGTGCCGGCTCGAGGATATCCCGGACGGCAAGGCAAGAGGTTTTCCGGTCAACGGTTTCGAGCACGACCTGTTCGTCTACCGGCAGGGCGCGGCCGTTCGCGCCTTCATCAACTCGTGTCCCCATCAGGGCACCCCCCTGGATTGGGTGCCGGACCAGTTCATCGCCCCCGACGGCGTGCATTTCATCTGCGCCACGCACGGGGCATTGTTCCGCACGGGGGACGGGCTGTGCGTCGATGGTCCATGTCTGGGCGAGCGGTTGAAGACAGTCGCGATCGACATTGAGGAAGGGTGGGTCATCCTTCGTTAACCGGTCGTTCTGCGTCGGTCGGGACCGGCTGGCGCCGCTGATGGCTGGGATCACCAAGCGCAGTTGAGTTACCGGCAAAGCCTCGTCCATAATCCCCGGGCACGAAAATCAAGCGGGCGCCCCCGGCTTGGGTGGCGGCCTTGCGGCTTGCGGGGAGACGAGAAGTCGCGATGAGCAACACCTCATTTTTTCCGGTGCCCGACGAGGTCGCCGAATCCGCCTGGATCGACGCCGCCAAATACGAGCACATGTACGCCCAGTCCATCGCGGATCCCGAACGGTTCTGGGCCGAGCACGGACGGCGCATCGATTGGATCAAGCCGTTCACCAAGGTCAAGGATGTCGACTACACCGGCAACGTCCATATTCGCTGGTTCCATGACGGCATCCTGAACGCCTCGGCCAACTGCCTTGACCGCCATCTGCCGCAGCGCGCCGATCAGACCGCCATCCTCTGGGAGGGCGACGATCCGAAGGAGCACCGACATGTCAGCTACGCCGAGCTGCATCAGAGCGTGTGCCGTCTGGCCAATGTCCTGAAGGGCAAGGGCGTCCGTAAAGGCGACCGGGTCACGATCTACATGCCGATGATCCCGGAGGTGGCGGTCGCGATCCTCGCCTGCGCGCGAATCGGCGCCATTCATTCGGTGGTGTTCGGCGGCTTCTCGCCGGAATCCCTGATCGGGCGGATCCAGGATTGCGATTCGAACTGCATCATCACCGCCGACGAAGGCCTCCGGGGCGCCCGCCGCATTCCGCTCAAAGCCAATACCGACGAGGCCTTGAGAAAATGCCCCGGCGTCAAGACCTGCATCGTCGTCCGGCGCACCGGCGGCGAGATCGGTTGGGTCGAGGGTCGCGACCACTGGTATCACGAGCTGATGGCCGAAGCTTCCGACGACTGCCCGCCTGAGCCGATGGGCGCCGAAGACCCGCTCTTCATCCTCTACACCTCGGGCTCGACCGGACAGCCCAAGGGCGTGCTGCACACGACCGGCGGCTATCTCGTCTATGTGTCGATAACCCATCAATATATTTTCGACTATCACGATGGGGATATCTTCTGGTGCACCGCCGATGTCGGCTGGGTGACGGGACACAGCTACATCGTCTACGGGCCGCTCGCAAATGGCGCTACCTCGGTAATGTTCGAGGGCGTGCCCAACTATCCCGACGCCTCGCGCTTCTGGCAGGTGGTCGATAAGCACAAGGTCAACATCTTCTATACCGCGCCGACCGCGATCCGCGCGCTGATGCGCGAGGGCGAGGCGCCGGTCAGGCGCACCAAGCGTACATCGCTGCGTCTCCTGGGCACGGTCGGCGAGCCGATCAATCCGGAGGCTTGGCTCTGGTACCATCGCGTGGTCGGAGAGGGACGATGCCCGATCGTCGATACCTGGTGGCAGACCGAGACGGGCGGCATTCTGATCACGCCCTTGCCCGGCGCGATCGGCCTGAAGCCGGGCTCCGCCACCAAGCCCTTCTTCGGCGTCAAGCCGGTGATCGTTGATGGCGAGGGCCGTTTGCTGGAGGGCGAGGCCACGGGCAATCTTTGCATCGCCGATGCCTGGCCGGGTCAGATGCGCACGGTCTACGGCGACCACCAGCGCTTCATCGACACCTATTTCAAAACCTTCCCCGGCAAGTACTTCACCGGCGACGGTTGCCGCCGCGACAAGGACGGCTACTACTGGATCACCGGCCGTGTGGACGATGTCATCAACGTCGCCGGCCATCGGCTCGGCACGGCGGAGGTGGAAAGTGCCTTGGTTGCGCATCCGAAGGTCGCCGAAGCGGCGGTCGTGGGCTATCCGCACGACATCAAGGGCCAGGGCATCTACGCCTATGTGACGCTGAAGCTCGGCGAGGAGCCGAGCGAGCCCTTGCGCAAGGAGCTGGTGCAGTGGGTCAGGAAGGAGATCGGCCCCATCGCCACGCCCGATCTCATCCAATGGGCGCCGGGCCTGCCGAAGACCCGTTCGGGCAAGATCATGCGCCGGATCTTGAGGAAGATCGCCGAGAACGAGTATGCGAACCTGGGCGACACCTCGACCCTCGCCGATCCGGCGGTTGTGCAAGATCTGGTGAGCAATCGGATGAATCGGGGGTAGGCGCTGCTGCTGCACTCAGCCGGGCTTCAGCGCGGTAACCACTGCATGCTTGCCCGTTCGCCGGCCGGGTTCCAACCATGGTATGAGGGTCGCCCATGTGACTCGTCCATAGAGGCGCGAAGTCAGGGCATAGCCGACCTTGATTGACTCGAACCCGGCTTCGGCCAGAACGCGCTTGAGATCGGTGCCGACCAGCGCGGTGATATGGGCGGGGTAGTTTTCGTCCGTAAATTCTTGATGATGCCCTTTCACGGCAAGTGTTACGAGCGAACGCCAGGAATCGGTGTTGGGCGTGGTAAAAAACAGATGACCGCCCGGCTTCAGCAGTCGAAACCAGTCGCGAGCAATGGCCCGGGGATTTTCCAAATGCTCAATCACTTCGATGGAAAGAATCGCGTCGACGCTGCCGACGAGAAGGTTGAGCGGCTGGTTGAGATCCTGGACATGCCATTCTATCCCGGCTGGAATATCCCCTGAGCGCTCCATCAGATCGACGCCGACCACGGACTCAAACCGTCCGGTTCCAAGCAGCCGCCGCGTGAGGCTTCCTGTCCCCGCGCCATAATCAAGCACGCGTCCGCACAACCCCTCCGCCTCGACCCACCCTATGGCTTTGCAGTAGAGCACCTCTTCGCTCGTTCCGACGGAGGACTGAGAGGCCGCAATTCGCCAAGTGGCCAAGGAACTGCAAGCGCTCATTCACCCTCACTCGCACCAGGAGCCACGGCGGCCGCCATCATAGGGAACGGCGAGCCGGGCGGCGAGCAGGCCCGCGCCGAGATCGCCGGTCCCGTCCTCCACAATCGCCACGACACGGCCGCCGAACTTGTCGAGGCCAATCTTGCGCAACTTGACGGTCCGGCCTTCGACCCGCTCCGCAAGGTAGCGGCGCGCGGCCTGCGCCAATTCGCGCTCGCGCGCGCAACCGCCGCCGAGCTCCGGCGCATTGACGCCTGAAAGACGCACATTGGTGGTGAGTTCCTGGCCGATCCAGATTTGCGCCCTGACGGTGAGCGTATCGCCGTCGACGACCCGCAGCACCTCGGCGGCGACCGGCCCCTCCAGCTCGTATCTGCTTAGGATCGCCGCCAGTCCGAGTGCCCCCATGACCGTGAACAGACCCGCCTTGCGCATGGAGATTTCGGACGCCCCAACGGAGAGAGCGCGAGAATGAGTGTTTTCTGATGCTCGCTCAAGGGGGTGCGACGGCTCCGAGATCGGGTCCGGACCGAGCACGATCACTAATAGTGCCCCGGCGAGCAACAGATGCAGCGAGCGCATCATCTACGCTTTTTGGTAGAAAAACCGTCAACACTTTACCAAATCTAGTTGTCGAACAAAACAAGAAAGTTGCATCGGTCCTAAGCCCGGGTGCAATCAGGTCATACTGCAGGTGCTTGCGCTGTGGTCGGCCCGTTCCA
>DASPGI010000204.1:0-43549 GCA_035620695.1 Alphaproteobacteria bacterium | reverse complement strand
CACATCTGCTGCATCAGGCCCTGCGCCGTCGGCTGGGCGAGCATGTGACGCAGAAGGGCTCGCTGGTCGCCCCTGACCGTCTGCGCTTCGATTTCAGCCATCCCAAAGCGTTAAGCGCGGAGGATATCCGCTGGATCGATGAGGAGGTGAATGCCCGCATCCGAGCAAATGCGGCGGTGGTGACCCAGCTGATGACGCCCGACGACGCGGTTACGGCCGGCGCGCTGGCTTTGTTCGGCGAGAAATATGGAGAGGAGGTGCGAGTCGTCTCCATGGGCCATGAGGAGGATGACGGTCCCGCCTGGTCGACCGAATTATGCGGCGGCACCCATGTGCGCCGAACGGGCGATATCGGCCTCTTCAAGATTGTCTCGCAAGGCGCGGTCGCGTCGGGCGTGCGCCGTATCGAGGCGCTGACCGGGCAGGACGCGTTCGATTATCTGGCCAAGTGCGATGCGCTGGTTGGCGAAATGGCCGGAACCATCAAGGCCGTGCCCGAAGAGCTGCCTCAACGGTTGATCGCCCTGATGGAGGAGCGTCGACGGCTCGAGCGCGAGCTGATGGAGGCGCGACGACGCCTGGCATCCGGGGGCGGAGCGGCGGCCGCCGAGCCCGCCGTCAAAACGGTCGCCGGCGTTGCCTTCGCGGGCAGGCTGGTCGGCGACCTGCCCGCCAAGGAGTTGAAAGGCCTCGCCGACCAGATAAAGGCAAAGCTTGGCTCGGGCGTGGTGACGCTGGTGGGAACCTCCGAAGGTAAGGTCTCGATCGTGGTCGGCGTCACCGATGATCTGATCCAGCGGATCAGCGCGGTCGACCTTGTTCGCGCCGCGGCCGAGGCGGTCGGCGGAAGGGGTGGCGGCGGCAGGCCCGACATGGCCCAGGCTGGTGGGCCGGATGCGCGTCACGCTCCGGCAGCACTGGCCGCTGTGGAGGCGACGCTGTTGGAGAAACTGCAGGTCGCGGCGGAGTGAAGCCTTAAGCGGCGGGGCCGTGTTTTTGGGCGGGTATCCGACACCGCATTCCGTCACTGAACGAGAATACGCGGCGGGGTACGGGCCGCTCCCGCTCCGATCTTCGCGGCGATGCGCTCGGCGATCCGCAGGAAAGCGATCGCATGGGGGCTTTCCGGCCGGCTTGCCACGATCGGGCAGCCCTGATCGGAGGTTTCTCGGATCGCGATGTCGAGCGGCACCTCGCCGAGGAACTCCACACCCAGCCGTTCAGCCTCCTCACGTGCGCCGCCGTGGCTGAAGATGTGCGAGACATGGCCGCAGTTCGGGCAGGCGAAATAGCTCATATTCTCTACAATACCGAGCACGGGCACATCGACCTTACGAAACATGTTCAGGCCCTTTCGCGCGTCGATCAGCGCGATATCCTGGGGAGTCGAAACGATTACGGCGCCGGCGAGCGGAACCTGCTGAGCCATTGTGAGCTGCGCGTCGCCGGTGCCCGGCGGCATGTCCACCAGCATGATGTCGAGCGTCCCCCAGTTCACATCGCGCAGCATCTGCTGCAACGCGCTCATTACCATCGGACCCCGCCAGATCATCGGAGTCTCCTCGGCGACTAGGAAGCCCATCGACATGGTCTTGATTCCGAAGGCCTGCATCGGCTCCAGGATCTTGCCGTCGGTAGTGTTCGGGCGGCCACGAATGCCGAGCATGCGTGGTTGCGAGGGACCGTAGATATCGGCATCGAGGAGCCCGACGGATCGGCCGATTCGGGCGAGAGCCACGGCGAGGTTGGATGCAATCGTGGATTTGCCGACGCCGCCCTTGCCGCTCGCCACCGCGACGATCGCCTTGACCCCGGGGACAAGGGCGCGTCCGGCAGGGGCTTGCCCATGGCCATGCCCGGACGCCGGGCGCTGCCCGCCCCCGGAGGTCGGCGCCGGACGCTCTGCCGTCAGAACCGCGGTGACCGAGAGCACGCCGGGCAGGGCCTCGACCGCCTTTTCCGCAGCCTGGCGCAGCGATTCCAGCTTGGGCCCGCGCTTGGGATCGACCTGGATGGCGAATGTGACATGCCCGCCTTTCACCACAAGTCCGCCGATCATGCCAAGTGAAACGAGATCGCCGGCGCCTTCCGGACCCGCGACGCGCCGCAGACAGTCCAACACTTCTGCTTCGCTCACATCTGGCATCCTTGAATTCTCCGCCAATTCGGACAATATGCCCCGTCAAAGGGCCGGCGGCCAAAGTGCCGGATGACCGGGGAAGGTAGCTGTCATATAAGGCGGCGCCATCGTCTTGCAAAGCGAGACGTTTCGCGATCGAGCGCCATCAGTCGTGAGCCAGCCGGGAGGCCGCGCGCGACGCCAGATTGAGGACCTAAGGACAATGCCGTGGAACAATCAAGGCGGAGGCGGCCCCTGGGGCGGCGGAGGCGGCGGTTCCAACAATCCATGGGGCCGAGGTGGTGGAGGATTCGGCGGGAATCGTCCGCCCGACCTTGAAGAGCTGCTCAGGAAAAGCCAGGACCGATTTCGACAGATCCTGCCGGGAGGCATGTTCGGCTCCGGCCGCGGCCTGCTCCTGGTCATACTTGCAGTGCTTATCGTCTGGTTCGCCTTCGGGATCTATCGCGTGCAGCCTGAAGAGCAGGGGGTGGAGTTGGTCTTCGGCAAATGGATCGAGACAACCTCGCCTGGCCTGCACTACAACTGGCCTGCTCCGATCGGTCATGTCGAGACCCCGAAAGTGACGCGTGTCAACCGGGTTGAGGTCGGGTTTCGAACGAGTTTCGACAATTCGCGTTCGACCAGCACCCGCGACGTGGGCGCGGAAAGCCTGATGCTGACCGGTGACGAGAACATCATCGACATTCAGTTCGTGGTGTTCTGGGTGATCAACGATGCCGGAAAATTTCTTTTCCACATCCGCAATCCCGAAGAAACCGTGAAGAGCGCCGCCGAATCGGCGATGCGCGAGATCATCGGCAAAACCGCCTTCGAGTTTGCGCGCACGCAAGGCCGGGCCAATATCGAGGCCGAGGCGCGCGAGCTTATGCAGTCGATCCTTGACCAGTACGGTTCGGGGGTGCTCGTGATGCAGGTCGAGATGCAGCGCGTCGATCCGCCGGGCTCGGTTCTGGAGGCATTCCGCGACGTGCAGGCGGCCCGCGCCGATAAGGAGCGTGCGATCAACGAGGCACAAGCCTATTTCAACGAGGTGACCCAGAAGGCCGCTGGCACGGCCGAGCGCGTGATCAAGGAAGCTGAAGCCTACAAGCTTGAGAAGATCGCGGTCGCAAAAGGCGAAGCCCAGCGCTTCGTGTCTCTCTACCAGGAATACTCTGTGGCGCGTGACGTGACGCGCCGAAGGCTGTATCTCGAAACCATGGAGCGGGTCCTGGCAGACATGAACAAAGTGCTGGTCGAAGGCGGGTCCACCGCCACCGGCACGGTGCCTTATCTACCGTTGACGGAGCTCTTGAACCGGGCTCACGGTCTGACGCCGGGCTCCGGCGAGACCGCGCGCGGGCAGCCTGCTTCCGAACAAGCCGGCGCCGGAGGAACGCAATGAACAGGTTTCCGCTCGTTCTCGCGTCGGTGGTTGTGGCGCTGGCGCTGATCCTCTTCCTGTCCAGCATCTTCACGGTCCATCAGTCCGAGCAGGCATTGGTGATCCAGTTCGGCGAACCTCAGCGTCGCGTCGACGAGCCAGGTCTTCATTTCAAGCTCCCGCTGATTCAGGAAGTGGTGTATTTCGACAAGCGGGTGCTTGATTTCGACGCCAGGTCGGAGGAAGTTCCGACACTCGATCAAAAACAGCTCGTAGTCGACGCCTTTGCGCGATTCGTGATCGTCGATCCGCTGAAATTCTTCCAGACGGTGAACAATGAGCAGGGCATCCAGTCGCGGCTGGCAACCATCATCAGCTCCAATCTCCGGCGGGTGCTGGGCGAGGTGCAGATGTCGCGCGTGCTCACCGAGGAACGCGCCAGCCTCATGCGAAATATTCGCGAATCGGTGAACAAGGAGGCCGCGGGGTTCGGCGTCGACGTCGTCGATGTGCGCATTCGCCGCGTCGATCTTCCCGAGGAAAACAGCCAGGCCATTTTTGCTCGCATGAAAACCCAGCGCGAGCAGGAGGCTCGACGGATCCGGGCGGAAGGCGGCAAGGAAGCGCAAGTCGTTCGCGCCGAGGCCGACAAGCAGCAGCGGGTGATCGTGGCCGAGGCACGGCGCCGTTCAGAGATTTTGCGAGGCGAGGGCGATGCCGAATCCACCCGTGTCTATGCGGAGGCCTTTGGGCGCGATATCGAGTTCTTCGACTTCTGGCGGTCAATGCAGGCCTTGAGCCGGGGCTTGCCCGGAAACACCACGGCGCTGGTGGGCTCGCCTCAAGGGGCTTTCTTCCGCTATTTTCAGAGCAGCGCGAGCCCGACCGACGGGCAGCAGGATACGCCGAATGCGGCTACTACTTCCCCGCAGCAAGCCTCGGACGGTTCGGCGACTGTGCAATGAGCAGCGGGGCCATGCCAGCGAGCCGGCTTGACGGCTATGGTGCTCGGGCGACACTAATGGCGGCCGCGGGGACACGAAGCGGGTGCCGTATTCCTGCGCTTTTTAAGAGTATAGGAGCCCATGTTCTCGATTAGCTCGAAG
Source organism: Alphaproteobacteria bacterium (assembly GCA_035620695.1). GTDB lineage: Bacteria > Pseudomonadota > Alphaproteobacteria > JAREAF01 > JAREAF01 > JAREAF01. The sequence continues at coordinate 38,937 of DASPGI010000204.1, read as the reverse complement.
ATTGCCGCAGGCGCGATCCTTCTTACGCTTCTGTACGGAATGGAGACCGCAACCGCACGGACCACGCCAGAGAGCTTCGCCGATCTGGCCGAGGCCGTTCTTCCGGCTGTGGTGAACATATCGACGACCCAGAGCGTGATGGCCGAGAGCGGAGATCTGCAGGAGTTCGAGGATCTGTTTCGGGACTTCTTCGACAAGCAGAATCCAAATCGGCCCCAGGCGCCTCGCCGCTCGACCTCCCTGGGCTCGGGGTTCATCATCGACCCTGCGGGCTACATCGTCACCAACAACCATGTGGTGAGCGATGCCGAGGAGGTGACGGTCCGCCTCTACGATGACACCAATCTCAAGGCGGAAATTGTCGGCCGCGACGAGAAAACCGACCTCGCGTTGCTGAAGGTCCAGGCTCGAAATTCGCTGCCCTTCGTCAAATGGGGCGATTCGGACTCGATCCGCATCGGCGACTGGGTGGTCGCGATCGGCAACCCTTTCGGCCTTGGCGGATCGGTTACCGCGGGCATCGTCTCGGCGCGGCAGCGCGAGATCAATGCCGGCCCTTATGACGACTTCATCCAGACGGACGCATCGATCAACAAGGGCAATTCCGGCGGCCCCATGTTCAACATGGCGGGTGAGGTGATCGGCATCAATACCGCCATCTTTTCACCCTCGGGGGGAAGCGTCGGCATCGGCTTCGCGGTGCCTTCCGCGCTTGCCCGCCACGTCATCGAGCAGATTCGCGAATTTGGTCGCACCCGCCGGGGCTGGCTCGGCGTGAACATCCAGACCGTCACCGATGAGTTGGCGGAGGGACTGAAGCTGCCAAAGGCGAGCGGCGCCCTCGTCTCGAATGTGGCGGAGGGCAGCCCCGCCGCAACGGCTGGGATCGAAAAAGGCGACGTCATCCTCAAGTTTGATGGCCGCGATATCGGCGAGATGCGACGTCTGCCGCGCATCGTGGCCGACACGCCGATCGACAAGACGGTCGATGTTCTGCTGTGGCGCAAGGGCCGCGAGGAGAGGGTGAAGGTCAAGATCGGCGAGCTCAACGAGGCCGAAGTCGCTGCGCTCCCCGAGCAGCCGGAGCAGCAGGCCCCGGAAACGGCCAAGATCGAAGCGCTCGGCATGAGCCTGGCCGAGGTTACCCCGGAGTTGCGCGAGAAGTTTCAACTCGAGCAGGACGCAGCCGGGGTCCTCGTGATCGGGGTGTCCGAGGGCAGCGTCGCCGCCGAGAAAGGACTGCAACCCGGCGACGTTGTGGTCGAGGTGGATCAGAAGGAAGTCTCCACGCCTCAGGATGTGGAAGCCCAGATCGCCGCTGCCCGCAAGAGCGGTCAGCGTGTGGTCACCTTCCTGATCTATCGTCAGGGCGACTTCCAGTGGGTCGCGCTGCGCGTCGACCAGGGCTGACCACGGAAGGAGATTCGCGCCGGCCGGTCATCGCCGTTGTCGGCCCGACCGCCAGCGGCAAGTCGGCCTTGGCCCTCGATCTTGCCCGCGAGCTGGGCGGCGCCGTCATCAATTTCGACAGCATGCAGCTCTATCGCGAGCTACGCATCCTGACGGCGCGCCCCAGCCCCGAGGACGAGGCTGCAGTGCCGCATCGTCTCTACGGGGTGATTCCGGCCGCGGAAGCCTGCTCGGCCGCGCGTTGGCGTGACTTGGCCCTGGAGGAGCTCGCCCGAGCCGATGACGCTGGCCGGCTACCGATTCTAACCGGCGGCACTGGGCTTTACCTGCGGGCGCTCATTGAAGGGTTGTCCCCAGTTCCCGATGTCCCACGGGCTGTGCGGGAGGAGACGCGCCGGCGCTTTGCCGCACTCGGAGACGTCGCCTTTCACGCCGAACTGGCGGCGAGCGATCCAGTCATGGGTGCGCGCCTCAATCCAGGCGATAAGCAGCGGCTCATACGCGCCGCCGAAGTCCTGACGGCGACGGGCCGTTCGCTCGCAGAGTGGCAAAGCGTGGGAGGGGAGCGGGCGAGCGAGGAAAGCCTCGCCTTCTATACCGTCGTTCTCCTGCCTCCGCGTGCGATGACCCGCTCCCGCATTGCGGAGCGTTTTGCCTCGATGCTGGCGGCCGGTGCGCTCGAGGAAGTTCGCCGGTTATCCGCTCTCGACCTTTCCCCTGATCTTCCCGCGATGAAGGCCCATGGGGTTCCCGAACTGACGCGCCATCTGGCAGGAGAGCTGTCGCTCGAGGAAGCGGCCCAGCAGGCGATTCTGGTTACGGGCCAGTATGCCAAGCGCCAAGTGACATGGCTGCGTCATCAGGTGAAGAAAGATTATGTCGTGGATCAGCAATATAGCCCTATGTTCACACCGGTAATTGTGAACAAAATTCGCCAATTCTTATTGACCCTACAGGGGTGAGCGCCTAGCTTTTTGCCTCCCCGCGGCCCGGATATCCTGGCCGCGAAGGAAGTTGTTTTCCCGCCAAGGACCTTGTGTGGAACCGTAGTTCGATGACCGGTGAAACGGACATGCTCGGAGCGACTATGGTGCTGAAAGCCCTGGCCGATCAGGGCGTCGACACCGTGTTCGGCTATCCCGGCGGCGCCGTGTTGCCGATCTACGACGAGCTTTTCAAGCAGAACTGTATCCGCCACATCCTCGTCCGTCATGAGCAGGCGGCCGTGCATGCCGCCGAAGGCTATGCCCGTTCGACGGGCAAGGTCGGCGTGGTGCTGGTCACGTCCGGACCCGGCGCCACCAATGCCGTGACCGGTCTGACCGATGCGCTCATGGACTCGATCCCGGTCGTCTGTCTGACTGGCCAGGTGCCCACGCATCTGATCGGCAACGATGCGTTCCAGGAGGCGGACACGACCGGCATCACCCGCCCCTGCACAAAGCATAATTATCTGGTGAAACGGGTCGAAGATCTGGCGCGCACGGTGCACGAGGCTTTCTACGTGGCGCGCAGCGGCCGGCCAGGTCCGGTCGTGGTCGATCTACCAAAGGATGTGCAGCAAGCTCGGGGTCCTTACTTTGCGCCCGAGAAGGTGGCCCATCGCAGCTATCGCCCACGCACCGCGCCCGATGCGCAGAAGATCGCGCAGGCGGTCGAGATGATGAGGGTCGCCAAGCGTCCGCTGTTTTACTGCGGCGGCGGCGTGATCAACTCCGGCGAAAAGGCCTCAAAGCTTCTGGCGCGCCTCGTGCGCATGACCGGCTTTCCCTGCACCCTTACGCTTATGGGGCTGGGCGCCTTCCCCGCCTCGGATCGGCAGTTTCTCGGCATGCTCGGGATGCATGGCACTTACGAGGCCAATCTCGCCATGTACGGTTGCGATCTTATGATCAACATCGGCGCGCGATTCGACGACCGCGTGACCGGGAAAGTCGCCGCCTTTTCGCCGGGCTCCAGGAAGATCCATGTCGACATCGACCCTTCTTCGATCAACAAGAACGTCCGGATCGATCTTGGCGTCGTCGGCGATGCCGCCTCGGTCCTGGAGGCGATGATAGCGGAATGGAAGCGCCAGGACGGGCACGTCGATGCAAAGGCGCTTGAGCGCTGGTGGGGGCAGATCGAGGAGTGGCGGGGGCGCGACTGCCTGCGCTACCAGCAGTCCAACTCGCTTATAAAACCGCAATATGCGCTGCAGCGCCTCTATCAGGCGATCAAGGATCTCGACGCCTACATCACTACGGAGGTTGGCCAGCATCAGATGTGGGCCGCTCAGTTCCTGAAGTTCGAGAAGCCGAACCGGTGGATGACCTCGGGCGGGCTCGGCACTATGGGCTATGGCTTGCCGGCGGCGATCGGCGTTCAGATCGCCCATCCCGAGAGCCTGGTCATCGATGTTGCCGGCGAGGCCTCGATCCTGATGAACATCCAGGAACTTTCTACGGCCCGCCAGTTCAACCTGCCGGTCAAGCTGTTCATCCTCAACAATCAGTGGATGGGGATGGTCCGGCAGTGGCAGGAGCTGCTGCATGGCGGGCGTTACTCGGAATCCTACACCGCCTCACTCCCCGATTTTGTAAAGCTGGCTGAGGCGTTCGGCGCAACCGGCCTGCGCGCCACCGCGCCGCAGGACATGGACGGCGTCATCGCACGCATGATCGAGACCAAAGGCCCGGTCGTCGTCGATGTCTGCGTCGATCAGAAGGAGAACTGCTTCCCCATGATCCCGTCAGGAGCGGCGCATAACGAGATGCTGCTGGGCCCTGGCGACGAGGCCAAGAAGCCGGTCTCCGAAGAGGGGATGGTGCTGGTCTAGGATCAGCCGGATGGAGCGGCGGGGCTCCGGAAAATGGCTTCGGAATCCTTGCCGGCGAAGGGGAAGGCTGGACGTGGAAACAAAGATCGAGCGGCACACGATCTGTGTGCTGGTGGACAACGAGGCCGGTGTGCTGGCTCGTGTGATAGGGCTGTTCTCTGGCCGCGGCTACAATATCGAAAGCCTTACCGTCGCCGAAGTCGACAAGGCACAACGGCTCTCCCGGATAACTGTGGTCACCACGGGTACGCCGATGATCATCGAGCAGATCAAGGCCCAACTCTCCCGCATCGTACCGGTGCACAAAGTGTCCGATTTGACCATCGAAGGCCCGCATCTCGAGCGTGAATTGGCCCTGGTGAAGGTTTCCGGCACGGGCGAGAGGCGCGTGGAATCCCTGCGCATCGCCGATATCTTCCGTGCGCGGGTGGTGGATTCGACGATTGAAAGCTTCGTTTTCGAGATGACCGGCTCGACCGAGAAGCTCGACGCCTTCATCAACCTGATGCAGCCCTTGGGTCTGGTCGACGTGTCGCGCACCGGCGTGGTCGCGATCGCGCGCGGACCCAATCCGCTCTGAACTGCAGCAATTTAGCGAGGGAAAGAAGGACGGGACCCATGCGCGTGTATTATGACCGCGACGCCGACGTGAATCTCATCAAAGGCAAGAAAGTGGCGGTGATCGGCTATGGCAGCCAGGGCCATGCCCATGCCCTGAACCTCAAGGATAGCGGGGTGAAGGAGGTGCGCGTTGCACTCCGGCCCGGTTCGGCAAGCACCGCCAAGGCGACCGGCGCCGGGCTCGAGGTGGTGAGCCCGGCCGAGGCGGCACGCTGGGCGGATCTGGTGATGGTCGTGACACCCGATGAACTGCAAGCCCGGCTTTATGCCGAGGATCTCGCCCCCAATCTGCGCCAGGGCACGGCCGTCGCCTTCGCCCATGGTTTCTCGGTGCATTTCAAGCTGATCGACCCCCGGCCCGATCTCGACGTGTTCATGGTGGCGCCCAAGGGGCCAGGCCACACCGTTCGCGCCGAATATGTGCGCGGAGGCGGCGTTCCATGTCTGGTCGCCATCGAGCGCAATCCTTCCGGGAACGCGTTGGAGATCGCGCTCTCCTATGCGAGCGCCATTGGCGGGGGGCGCTCGGGCATCATCGAAACCAGTTTTCGAGAGGAGTGCGAGACCGATCTGTTTGGAGAGCAGGTCGTGCTATGTGGCGGACTCACCGCGCTGATTCAGGCCGGATTCGAGACCCTGGTTGAGGCAGGCTATGCCCCGGAGATGGCCTATTTCGAGTGCCTGCACGAGGTCAAGCTGATCGTCGACCTCATCTACGAGGGCGGCATCGCAAACATGCGCTATTCGATCTCGAACACGGCGGAATATGGCGACTATACACGCGGGCCGCGCATCATCGACGAGCATGTGCGCGCCGAGATGAAGCGGGTGCTGGCCGATATTCAATCTGGTCGCTTCGCGCGGGACTGGGTACTGGAAAACCAGGCAGGCCAGCCGAGCTTCAAGGCCATGCGCCGGCGGGGAGGCGAGCATCCGATCGAGGAGGTGGGCGAGCGCTTGCGTGCCATGATGCCCTGGATCACCAAGAACAAGCTGGTCGACAAGAGCCGGAATTGAGGATCCAGGGGGCCATGCCCGCAATAAAGGCCGTAGGCCCGGCCCACCCCGGAGTGATGAAACTCTTCTTTATGCCTGGTTGCCGCCGCGTGGACGGAAGCGAATCGGTTGCAACTTAGCTCTTGTTAACCTTGCGCTGTCAGGGTTACAAACGGTCCGGTAACTCCGGTCGGGATCAGGATTTTCGGACGGACTCGGGATGATTTTGGGCTGCGATCAGAACTGGACGGGCGGTGCGGGCCGGCATGGCGCGGCACGGCTCCGTTCGTTCGGATCCGCGGACCGTCGCTTGGGGCGTCCGTTCCTTGGTGGCCTGCTTCGACTTATGCGCCCCTGAGCGCCTGGCGGCCGTCGCGGTCATGACGGCAGGGCGCGCAGGGGTCCAAAGCGCTCGCAATGCGCCGAGCATAGGTCAGCAACAGGACATCAGGGATTTCGAGCAATGAGTGCCGTAGCCGACACCAACCGAGTCATTATCTTCGACACCACGCTGCGCGACGGCGAGCAGGCGCCAGGCGCGTCGATGAATCTCGACGAGAAGCTGAAGGTCGCCGCCGTCCTCGAGGAAATGGGCGTGGATGTGATCGAGGCCGGCTTTCCGATCGCCTCGAGCGGCGATTTCGAGGCCGTCCGCGAGGTGGCCAAACGCGTGACGGGCTCCAGCGTCGCGGCGCTGGCACGCGCCGCGCGCAAGGATATCGATCGCGCTGCCGAGGCCCTTGCTCCGGCCGCGCGGCCGCGCATTCATACGTTCATCTCGACCAGTCCGCTGCATATGAAGTTCAAACTGCAGATGACGCCCGAGCAGGTGCATCAGGCGATCATCGACAGCGTCGGTCACGCGCGCAATCTGGTCGAAGATGTGGAGTGGTCCTGTGAGGACGGTTCGCGCACCGAGCATGATTTTCTGTGCCGCTGTGTGGAAACCGCGATCAAGGCCGGCGCGCGGACGATCAACATTCCCGACACGGTCGGATACGCCATGCCGGAGGAGTTCGGGGCGTTGATCGCCATGCTTTTCGATCGAGTGCCCAACATCGACAAGGCGATCATTTCCGCCCATTGCCACAACGATCTTGGCTTGGCGGTGGCGAACAGCCTGGCCGCTGTCGCCAACGGAGCTCGACAGGTTGAATGCACGATCAACGGCCTGGGAGAACGCGCAGGCAATGCGGCGATGGAGGAAATCGTCATGGCGCTCCGGACGCGCCACGATTTGATGCCCTACAGCACCGGTGTTCGGACGCAGTCGATCATGAAGGCCTCGCGGCTGGTTGCGGCGATCACCGGCTTTCCGGTGCAGCCGAACAAGGCGATCGTCGGCGCGAACGCCTTCGCCCATGAATCGGGAATCCATCAGGACGGAATGCTGAAGCATGCCGGAACCTACGAGATCATGACACCCGAATCCGTCGGGCTTACCCGCTCCACTCTGGTCATGGGCAAGCACTCGGGCCGGCATGCCTTCAAGACCAAGTTGAAGGAGCTGGGGTTCGAGTTGGGCGACAATGCGCTCGAGGATGTCTTTCGGCGGTTTAAGGATCTCGCGGACAAGAAGAAGGAGATCTTCGACGAGGACATCATTGCGTTGGTCGATGACGCGGTCGGCCAGGACCGGCAACGCATTCGATTTGTCAGCTTGCGCGTGGTCTGCGGCTCGGAAGGACCGCAGCAGGCGGACCTGACCCTGGAAATCGACGGTGTCCGCAGTTCGGTCGGCGCAACCGGAGACGGCCCCGTCGACGCCACCTTCAACGCCATCAAGAGGCTTGTCCCGCACGAGGCCAGGCTGCAGCTCTTTCAGGTCCACGCCGTCACGGCAGGGACCGATGCTCAGGCCGAGGTGACCGTGCGGCTTGAAGAGAACGGAAAAACTGTGAACGGGCAGGGCGCGGACACCGATACGCTGGTCGCCTCGGCGAAGGCGTATCTGCATGCGCTGAACAAGTTGTTCGTGAAAAGGGAGAAAACGGCGCCGGCCGCGCTAACTGCCTGAGGAAGCGGCCCGAGGCCGCCGGCCAGACCGGCGGACGGCACGCTCCCAGACTCGCGTAGGGCGGCGCCTCGTACAAGGCGAGGGTTCATGTTCTCGAGAATGCTGGGGATGCTGTCCGCCGATATGGCGATCGATCTTGGGACGGCCAATACCCTTGTCTACGTCAAGGGCCGCGGCATCGTGCTGAATGAGCCCTCCGTGGTCGCCATCGCCGATGTACGCGGCAAGAAGCAGGTGCTTGCGGTCGGTGACGAGGCAAAGATGATGCTCGGCCGCACGCCGGGCAACATCACCGCCATCCGCCCGCTTCGCGACGGCGTCATCGCCGATTTCGAAGTGGCCGAGGAAATGATCAAGCACTTTATCCGCAAAGTGCACAACAGGCGAAGCTTCGCCAGTCCGCAGGTCATCGTCTGCGTGCCGTCCGGATCGACTGCCGTGGAACGCCGGGCAATTCAAGAATCTGCGCTGAGCGCCGGCTCGCGCCGTGTCTTCCTGATCGAGGAGCCCATGGCCGCCGCGATCGGGGCCGGACTTCCGGTCACCGAGCCGACCGGCTCCATGATCGTGGATATCGGAGGTGGTACGACGGAAGTCGCAGTGCTTTCGCTCGGGGGCATCGTCTATGCGCGCTCGGTGCGGGTCGGCGGCGACAAGATGGACGAAGCGATCATCGGCTATATCCGCCGTAACCATAACCTTCTGGTCGGCGAAGGTAGTGCTGAACGGATCAAGAAGGAGATCGGTTCAGCTTGTCCGCCCGATGACGGCGACGGTCATTTCATGGAAATCAAAGGTCGCGATCTCATGAACGGCGTGCCGAAGGAACTGGTGATTACCGAACGGCAGATCGCCGAAAGCCTGGCCGAGCCGGTGGGCGCGATCATTGAGGCGGTGAAGGTGGCGCTGGAGCATACCGCTCCTGAGTTGGCCGCCGATATCGTTGACAAGGGGATCGTGCTGACCGGGGGCGGGTCCCTTCTTAACAATCTTGACTATGTCCTGAGACACGCAACCGGGCTGCCGGTCTCGATCGCCGACGACCCCCTCTCCTGCGTCGCCTTGGGCACCGGCCGCTGCCTCGAAGAGATGAAAACGCTGAAAAACGTCTTAATCAATATGTACTGAGTCCGTTCAAAGGACCTTCAACAATCCGCGATATGATCGTATCATCGATCGATGCGGCGGTGCTGAGGGGCCCGCCGGGAGGGGGGTGTGAAAACCCGCGGGAACTCGGTTTTGCGGCTGGCCACGCCGGTTCGGGCGTGGGCACAGCGATTTGCCCTGGCTTTGATGCTATGCACGGCCTTCGGCTTGATGCTGATGAGCCGGTCGGATACTGCGGGTGTCGAGCGGTTGCGGATGACCGTCGCCGACGCGGTTGCTCCGATTCTGGGGTTGATGGCCGAGCCTGTCTCCACAGTCACGCGAATGGTCCAGTCGATTGGCGCGCTGGGCGACATTTACGCGCAGAACGAGGAGTTGCGGCAGGAGAATGAACGGCTGCTGCAATGGCTCGACGCGGCGAAGGCCCTACAACAGGAAAATGCTTCACTGCGGCAACTTCTGAACCTATCTGCTCCGGCCACGCCCCGTTATGTCACCACCCGGATAATCGGAGACAATGGCGGCGCCTTTGTCCGCACTGTCCTGGTCTCTTCGGGTGCACGCGAGGGCGTGCGCAAGAACCAGGCCGCAATAGCGGGAGAGGGCTTGGCCGGCCGGGTGATCGAGGTAGGGGAGCGCGCCGCCCGGGTCCTGTTGCTCACGGATATCAATTCGCGCGTCCCGGTCGCCTTGGAGAATAGCCGCGTGCGTGCGGTGCTGGCCGGTGACAACGGACCAATGCCACAGCTCGTCCATCTGCCCCCAGACACCGTGCCGGAGATCGGAGAGCGAGTGGTGACTTCCGGGTTCGGAGGACTGTTCCCTCCCGGAATTCCTGTAGGCACCGTCGCTCATGCCAGTCCCGAGGGGGTGCAGGTGCTGCCGCTGGTTGCCTGGGATCGGATCGAATTCCTGCGTCTAGTCGATTATGAGGCGGCGGATCTGGCGGGTCTGCTGCCGGAAAATGCGGTCGGCGCGCCCAGATGAGACGGTCCTTCTGGCACAGGTTGGATCAGTTCGCGCGACAACTCTTCCCCTTTGCCCTCACACTGGCGCTGTTGTTGGCGAGCCTGGTGCCCCTGCCATTGCCGGCCTATGCCTCGGTCACCCCTTCGTTCATGGTAATGGCGGTCTATTTCTGGACGCTCCACCGCCCCGACCTGATGCCTCCCTCGGCAATTTTTGTGATCGGGCTCCTGCAGGATTTCCTCACCGGCGGCACGCTCGGCATAGGCGCGATCGTTCTGCTTGCACTCAGCTTTGCCACCGGCTCGCAGCGCCGGTTCCTGGGCGGCGCCCTGTTTGTGACCGTCTGGGCGGGATTCGTGGTCAACTCCGCGGGCGCGGCGATCTTGACCTGGCTGCTGAACACTTTGGCGGCCGGCGCGATGTTCGATCCGCGCCCCGCCTTGTTCCAGTATCTGCTTACGGTTGGTCTCTATCCCAGCATGGGCTGGCTGCTGGTCCGAGCTCAGCGCGCAGTGCTACGCCCCGTCTGACGGGTTGAATTCGACACGATGCACAAGGACCAAGATCGCGCCAAGTTGTTCACCCGAAGGGCGGCACTGCTGGCCGGCGGTCAGGGGCTGGTCTTCGCCGCACTCGCGGCTCGCATGTACTATTTGCAAGTGGTCGAGGCCGATCGCTTCGCAATGCTGGCCGACGACAATCGCATCAATCCTCGGCTTCTGCCGCCGCCGCGCGGCCACATCATCGATCGTTTCGGAGTGGTGCTGGCCGACAACCGCCAAGACTATCGCGCCGTGATCGTGCGCGAGCAGGCCAAGGATGCCGAGGCGGTTCTCGAGCGGCTTGGTGTCATCATCGGGCTCGATGCGGAGGATCGAAAGCGCATCCTCAAGGAGATGGGCCGACGCCGTGCCTTCGTGCCGGTCAAGGTGCGGGAGAATCTTACTTGGGAGGAGGTTTCGCGCATCGAGGTGAACACTCCCGATCTGCCCGGCGTCGCAATCGAGGTCGGTCAGATTCGTAATTATCCTCAAGGAGAGGTCACGGCCCACGCCCTGGGATATGTCGCCGCCGTTTCCGAGGCGGAGCTGACCGGGGAACCTTTGCTGGAATTGCCCGGCTTTCGCATCGGCAAGGACGGGATCGAGCGCAGCTACGAAACGGTGCTGCGCGGCAGCGCCGGCTCAAGTCAGGTGGAAGTGAACGCCGTCGGTCGCGTCATCCGCGAGCTGGCGCGCAGGGAACCCGATGCCGGTGGAGACCTTGCGATTACGCTCGATGCAGGGCTGCAACAATTTCTATTCGAACGGCTGTCGCAGGAAGTCGCCGCCTCGGCGGTTGTGATGGACGTGCAGAACGGCGAGGTGCTCGCGCTTGCCTCGACCCCCAGTTTCGATCCGAACAAATTCGCAGGCGGGTTGACACCCGTCGAATGGCAGGCCCTGGCGACCAGTCCGCTTAAGCCTCTGACCAACAAGGCGATCGCCGGCCAGTACGCGCCGGGTTCGACCTTCAAGATGATGGTCGCTCTGGCCGCGCTCGCGCATGGGCTGAAGCCCAGCCACAGGGTTTTCTGTAGCGGCCAGACCAGCCTCGGCAATGCGAGATTTCACTGCTGGAAGAAGGGTGGGCACGGCTCGCTCGACATGCTGGGCGGGCTGAAGCATTCCTGCGACATTTACTTCTACGATCTTTCGCGTCAGACAGGCATCGATCGGATCGCGGAGACTGCGCGGTTGTTCGGGTTGGGCAAGGCGGTCGGCATCGACCTGCCGCGCGAGCGCAACGGGCTGATGCCAGACCGCGATTGGAAGCTGGCGAATATCGGTGAGCGTTGGCATCCTGGTGAAACGCTGGTCGCCGGCATTGGCCAGGGATTCACCCTGACGACTCCCTTGCAGCTTGCGGTCATGACCGCACGGCTTGCCAATGGCCGCTATGCGGTAGGTCCTCGTCTGGTGCGATCGGCCGAGGCGCCGGTCTGGCCCGAGCTCGGCATTCCCGAGGAGCATATGAAAATCGTGCAGGAAGGGATGTCGCGCGTCACCAACGAGATCGGCGGGACCGCCTATGGCTCGCGCATTCAAGAACCCGGGATGGCGATGGCGGGCAAGACGGGCACCGCTCAGGTACGGCGGATCACGCTCGCCGAACGGCTCAAGGGCGTTAAGAAGAACGAGGAGCTTCCGTGGGAACATCGAGACCATGGGCTGTTCGTCGGATATGCCCCGATCGGCGCTCCGCGCTACGCGGCCGCCGTCGTCGTTGAGCATGGCGGTAGCGGCTCCAAGGTGGCCGCGCCGATCGTCCGCGACGTGCTGATAGAGGCGCAGCGCCGAAACTCGGCCGGGGACGCGCCGGAGCAGCACGTCGCGGACGGAGCCTGAATGCGGATGCTCACCGGCTTCGACAGCGGCGCCCGCGCCAAGCTCCCGTCCTGGCGGAAGCTGCCCCAGATCAACTGGGCGATGGTGGTGCTGATTTGCTTCGTCGCCGGCATCGGTTTTGTGATGCTCTATTCCGCCGCCGGCGGCAGCTTCAGCCCTTGGGCGAGCCGCCAGATGCTGCGCTTCGCGGTCGGCCTCGTCTTTTTGCTCTCCATCGCGGTGGTCGAGTTGAGGATATGGCTGCGTTATGCCTATCTGATCTATGCCTGTGCCCTAGCCCTACTGGTCGCGGTCGAGATCGTCGGCGAAATCGGCATGGGAGCCCAGCGCTGGATCGATCTGGGGTTCTTCCAGCTGCAGCCCTCCGAGTTGATGAAGATCGCGCTCATACTGGCGCTGGCTCGCTACTTCCATGGGCTTGAAATGGACTCGGTTGGCCGGATCCTGCCCTTGGTGCCGCCGCTTCTGCTGGTGGCGATGCCGGCGATCCTGGTGCTGAAGCAACCCGATCTGGGCACCGCCGGCATGCTGATCATCAGCGGCGGCGCGCTGTTCTTCGCGGCCGGGGTCCGGCTTTGGAAGTTCGGGGTGCTGATCGCCGGCGGCCTTGCGGCGATCCCGGTTTCGTGGAACCTCTTGCACGACTATCAGAGGAACCGCGTGCTTACCTTCCTCGATCCCGAGCGCGATCCTCTCGGCGCCGGCTACCACATACTGCAGTCAAAAATCGCTTTCGGCTCAGGCGGCGTGTTCGGAAAAGGCTATTTGCTTGGCACACAGAGCCATCTCAATTTTCTGCCTGAAAAGCAGACGGACTTCATCTTCACCATGCTTGCCGAGGAATTCGGGCTGGCCGGCGCGCTGACGCTCTTGTTGATCTATGCGGTGCTGATCGCCTACGGCCTTGCCATCGCCATGCGCAGCCGCAGCCATTTCGGCCGGCTCCTGGCAATGGGGCTGACCTTCAACCTGTTTCTGTTCGTTTTCATCAATATGGCCATGGTCATGGGCATCATTCCGGTGGTCGGCGTGCCGCTGCCGCTGATCTCCTATGGCGGAACCGCGATGTTGACCGTGCTTATCGGTTTCGGGCTGATCATGAGCGTTTATGTGCACCGCGACGCCAAGGTCGGCCGTCGCGGACTTGCCGAGGAGAGCTAGGCAGGCGAGGGGTCGATGGGCAGCAGCTCTAAACCGCTCGCACATTCCCTCGACAAAGGCCATACCCTTTGCTATATCGCCGCTCCTCCGGGTTTGCGGGGCGCATAGCTCAGTTGGTAGAGCAGCTGACTCTTAATCAGAGGGTCCCAGGTTCGAGTCCTGGTGCGCCCACCAATGCCGGAGTGTCCATTGCAATTCGCAAACATAGCTTCCGAACAGCGATGTCCACGTTGACCACCAGCGGGTCGGCCTGACCGCGGGCCGTGCAACATGTGGTTCGCCCGGGCGTGGCTGGCCGACCCTTGATTGAACGACAAGCCGCCACTAATTACGCATCAGGGTCCGGGTCCCTATAGCGGTTCAGACGTTGATCGCGATGTCGGACTTTCCATTTGGCCTTGCGCTGACATGGCTTGATCGAAAGGGGGAAGTCCCGTGCAGACATCGCTTTGGCTGTGGTCCAGCTTCAACCTCTTCGTTCTGGTTCTGCTCGCGCTCGATCTCGGTGTGCTCCATCGGCGGCGGCGCGAGATCAGTCTGAGCGAAGCGCTGTGGCTCAGCACTGGATACTTTGGGCTGGCGCTCTTCTTCAACGCCGGCATCTTCTATTTCAACGGCAGACAGGCCGGCTATGAATTTCTGACCGGCTATCTCATCGAGAAGAGCCTCAGCCTCGACAACATCTTCGTTTTTGTCCTGATCTTCTCGTACTTCACTGTGCCTGTGCAATATCAGCACCGGGTCCTGTTTTGGGGCATCATTGGCGCTGTCGTAATGCGCGGCGTGCTGATTGCGCTTGGCGCCCAGTTGATCGTCACCTTCCACTGGATCATCTTCATCTTCGGCGCCTTCTTAATCTTCACGGGCATCAAGATGTTGGTGATGATCGATGCCAAACCAGATCTCGCCAACAACTGGCTTCTAAGCTTGTTGCGGCGGCGCATTCGGGTGACCGACGAGTATCATCAGGAGAAATTCTTCATCCGACGTGACGGCCTGGTGTGGGCGACTCCGCTGTTCTTGGTACTCGTACTGATTGAGTTCACCGACCTGGTGTTTGCTGTCGATTCGATTCCAGCTATTTTCGCGATTACCCAGGATCCGTTCATCGTCTACACCTCAAACGTGTTCGCCATCCTTGGACTGCGCGCACTCTACTTTGCGCTTGCCGGCATCATCCACCGGTTTCACTACCTCAAATACGGCCTGTCGCTGGTGCTCGTCGTAATTGGCGGCAAGATGATCGTGAACGGCGTCTTCGGCGGGAAGGTCGTACCGACTGAAGTGGCGCTCGCAATCACGGCCACGCTGATCCTTGGCTCGATTGTCCTTTCGCTGATCAAAACGCGTGACCGAGTCGAGTCCGCGGCATCCAACACCGGTTGGGTCCCCGGAAGCCCTCCGGCACCGCCGCCGCCAACAGCGGCGAAATAGCCGGGAGCCGGTTCCTAGATTCCCTATTGCAACCACACTGAAAGCATATCCCGGCATGCGATGTCCGAACTGCAAGTGTGGCCTAGTTGTGTCCGATCGTCAGGGGTCGACTACTGTCCGCAGTGTCGCGAAGATCTGGCTCGATCGCGGCGAGCTGGATAAGATTCGCATTGTAGTTGGCGTATCATTTGGTTCTTGAAGCCGCGCGCGACATGGGGCCGGAAGATGCCTATGAGACTTGATGAGAGCGGACTCGACCCATCAAAAGTACTCGAAGCGGCATCGGAGAGTATTCTGGTAACCACAGCTGATCTGGACCGTCCGGGCCCCACAATTGTTTATGTCAACCCCACCTTTGAACGAATGACAGGGTGGACGGCGATGGAGGTGGTCGGCAACTCACCTCGGCTCCTTCAAGGTGAAAAGACTGACCACTCGATATTCTCCGGAATGCGAGAAACACTAAGGTGCGGTAATCGTTGGGAAGGTCAGGCGGTTAACTATCGAAAGAATGGAACTCAATTCGTAATGGAATGGTCAATAACCCCACTGAGAGATACGATTGGGAACATCACCCACTACGTCGCAGTACAGCGCGATGTAACGGCTCGGGTCGAAGCCGAGCTGCGTGTAACACAAGCGCAGGAAGCGGCTCGCGAGTCGGATCGAAAGAAGACCAACTTGGCACGCTACTTCTCACCGGCAATGGTTGAAACCTTGGCACAAAGAGATCATCCTCTTGGCCCCGTGCGCCGGCAAGAAATCGCTGTTCTCTTCGTTGATATCGTAGGATTCGTCGGGATCAGCGAGAAATTGGCGCCTGAGCGCGTCGTTGCACTTCTTCGCTCGTTTTATCGGCGGATGGCAAAAGCGATCTTCGCACAAGGCGGCTCCATTGAGAATTTTTCAGGTGATGCACTGATGGCACTCTTTGGCGTTCCCAGCCCGACCGGTCTGGAGGCGACAAATTCGCTGCATTCCGCGGTCAACATGATCGACGAAGTGGCGCTATGGAACGCAAAACGGATCAAAGCCGGCCGTAGCCCGATTGATGTTGGAGTAAGTGCCAATTTCGGCATGGCTGTTCTCGGTGATATCGGC
This sequence comes from Alphaproteobacteria bacterium, assembly GCA_035620695.1. Classification (GTDB taxonomy): domain Bacteria; phylum Pseudomonadota; class Alphaproteobacteria; order JAREAF01; family JAREAF01; genus JAREAF01. Next base: position 22,916 of record DASPGI010000204.1, on the reverse strand, counting down.
ACGCGCGAATCTATGAGCTTCACAGCCATTGGGGACACGGTGAACACTGCAAGCAGGATGCAGGAGCTGTGCCGAAGCCTGAAGTCGCGGCTGGTTGTAAGCCAATCACTGTTTGGAAGGGCCTGCGAAGAGAGCGGTAGTGGGCTGTCCGTGCTGGCGCGCCTTTCTGATGGGGGCCACCACTCCCTGCGAGGAGTGACGCTGCCAATTCACGTGTGGACTTGCGTCTGAAGAAACACCATTGTGATTCAGCGAAATGCGCGCACTTCCGCGCAAAAGTGGGGCGCAGGCGCCAGAATGCCTCGGTTTTTCTGCGACTTAGCGGACATCCCAATCGCAAGGACCCAGTGCCCCAGATTCGCCCTGGTTGGCCCACCACGCAAATCAATCACTTAGCGGCAATACCGACCAGTTAGACACTTTCGCTCTTATTTCGCTCTCGATCACGATTTTCAAGTTTGATAGTCGCGGCCTTTGCCATGATGAAGTCGCGCAAACGAGCTTATCCGCATCGAGCACTGGGTCGTCGCCGAGCGCCAGGGCCAGGCGGCCGCCCGTAACATCCTCGGACGGCGCGAGCGATTTGAGGCTGTGCCGTTCTTTTGGAGCCAGCACTACGACATGGTCGTCGCCTATGTCGGCCACGCCACGCGCTGGGACTCAACCGATATCGAGGGCTCCCTCGCCGATCACAACGGCAAGATCACCTTCCGGCAGGGCGGCCGCGCGCTTGCAGCCGCCACCATCTTCCGCGACCGCGACAGCCTCGCAGCCGAAGCCGAAATGGAGCGGCGTGTCGCAAGGAGCTGAATGGACCTAGCCGAACATCCTTGCCTGAGTTGAAGTCCGACTGCTGCTGAGCATCCGAAACAGGCTTGGGAGGCCGCCTTTGGCAGCGCTAGTTCCGCCCACCGTCGCGATAAGAGCGACGGCGGAAGGTCAAAGTCGTCGTATTCGGATCGAAGGTTGGGCTCTCGCACCCCGGCAGCGCCAGGATAGCCGCCGATGCCAGCGCCGTAGCGAGAAAACGGCGTCGTGTTGGTTTGTCGTTGGCGATGCGGTCGAACCGATCCCGACCGGGTAGAGGCAAAGATAAGGGCGGCCTCATGACATTGCTCCTCCGAGAACGGATCTGCCGACGAGCCGAAATGAGCCTCGACGGGACGGGTACCGGAGTAAGGCTTCGGCGGCCCCTCATATGAAAGGGCCGGCGGCAAATTGAGCTGTTCCGCCGCCCCGCGCGTCACCTTGCGCGGAAGGTTTCAGCCGACGGCGACGATTATACACGAGGCGAGGTCTCGACAATCTCGGAGTTAGCGGACCCGTTCGGGTTGCGGTGCTTCGGCCCGGATTCCGCCGGGAAGCGCCCGCCTGTATATGTGGAAAAGAGGTTGAAAGTCGGATCGCCGGTGAATCGAGCGGATGGAGGATCAAGCCATGCGCCATGCCGTTGTCATTCTCTCCATGGTCGCCTGTTATGCGTGCGGAAGCAGTGGCAATCAGCCGACGGAAACGATCGGGACGGTCGCTCCGACCGCCACCCTCGTAGATCGCGTTTGGATGCGATCGGACTCCACCGGGCTTCCTGGTGTCATGCGCATCTTCCTCAGCGATGGCACGCTCGTGATTGATTCGTGCTGGGAGACCTATCAGCTCGCCGCCTGGCGTGCGGAATCGGGCAGCACTCTCATCTGGCAGGAGGCGAGCGCCGAGATTCAAGCCACGGTTGTCTACTTGGATGCCACCAAGCTTATATTGCGCTTGTCACTGGCGAGCGGAATCCAGGAAGAGCACTACCGGCTCGCACCGGTACCGTACATCTGTCCGGATATGCCACGCTGATTCTGCTGGGAAAGGAGCTTCTCATGCGGCGTCTGATTCTCGGCTGGTGCGGACGCAAACAGGAGCTTCCCGCCAAGCTGACATCGCAACAGGCTATCATGCGCCAAGCGTCATCGATGTCGGGGGGTCGTGCTGGAGATAGCTAGCCGCTGAATTCGGCGTGCCACTTGTCGCCGTCTACCGACCATTTAAGCGGTCCGCCGCCGCGCAGCTCGGCAAACCGACCAGTACCGTCCACTATCTTCCACGTGCCGGTACCGCCAACACGGTTCGGGCCTTCCTTGAAGGTTTCCTCACCCTCGAAGGTTTGAGTAGAAACCGACCCATCCTCCAACAGGACGGTCATGGTGCCAGTGAACCGTTCGGTGGCGCCGCCGGTATGGATGACATCGAACCCCGCATAGGAGGCGGTGTCTCCACTCGCATATTCGATATTACCCGTGAATAGGGCCAACACAATGGCGTCGCCCTGCCGTCCCGGAACGGCATGCGCCTCATGCCAGATCGTTTGGCCTGTTTGTACGCCGTGCATCAAATCGTCTTGGGTCATTTCAAGCCTCCATCGCGATGCGCCGCCAGGGCCGCGTACTCTTCGCCTGTGTTAGATGAGGCAGTACTGAACAAAGTCGGTCAAGCGAAGCCATGGACGAAATAGGGGCCTCGGCCCGTCAACTTGACCGATTTCAAATTCTCCGACTAGTCTTTGCCGGAGACAAGTTCCAGCCCAAGTAACCGGTCGTGCCGGCCATCAAGGCAGAGAAAACAGGCCGTTCACGCAAGATTTTTGAACAGTGAGGCAGGCAAGGTCATGGCAACCACGCGGACGATTCTCTCTTCGGCATTGAAGCCTTCTCTGCATTCGGCGCTGTCGAGGCGTGGATTTCTTACCGGCTCGGCCGCCGTAGGCGGCGCGATCGTAGGCTGGAGCCTTATGCCCAGATCGGCGACGGCCAAGACGACGATGACCTGGATGGGTTGGCAGGGCTACGAAACGCCGATCAAGACGGGCACGTTCCTGACCGACAACGATATCGACTTCCAGCCGACCTTCATCGCATCGAACGAGGAAATCATCACCAAGCTGCAGGCCGGCGGGATCGGCAAGACCGATCTCATCACCATGTATTTCGGCTATCTTCCAATTATGGCGGAAGGCGAGCTGCTTGAGCCGATCGACCCCACGCAGGTCGCGCAGTTCGGCGATCTCGTTCCGCAGTTCACCTCGCAGGAGGCGATACGCTTCAAGGATCAACTGTATGGCGTGCCGTGGAACTGGGGCTCTCTGCCGCTGATGTACGATCCGGCGCAAGTACCCGCCACGCCCGAAAGCTGGCTCGATATCAAGAAGCCGGAATTCAAGGGCAAGGTCGCCATGGTCGACGATCCGCTCGGCAACCTCCTGATCTGGGGAACGGTCGTCACCGGCAAGCCGATGGGAACGCTTCTCACCCGCGAGGAGCTGGCAAAAGTGATCGACGAGCTGATCGACATCAAGAAAAACCACGCCCGCGCATTCTTCGCAACCTACGGCGACATGTCCGACGCCTTCGCGCGCAACGAGGTGGCGGTCAGCGCAATCGGCTGGGAGGCTGTTGCGGTCTGGACCAGGAGCAAGGGTAAGGAGATCAGTTACACGATCCCCAAGGAGGGCACGGGCATGTTCATGGATTGCCTGTGCATCCCGAAAGATGCGCCGAATCCAGAGCTGTCCTACAAGATGATCAACCACATCATCTCGCCGGAGCCCCAGAAAGTGTTCGCGATCGAGCAGAGCGCCGGCATCACGAACCTGAAGGCCGTGCCGATGCTGCCGCCGGAACTGACGCAATCCTACAACTACGCGGATATTGATGGCTTCATGCAGAAGGCGCGTCTCCAGCCTGTGCCGCCCTCGGAGTTTGACGGCACGACCGCCACTTATGACGACTTCCTGACAGAATATGCACGGCTGCAGAAAGCCTGATGCGTTTCCTTGCGGCCATACTGGCATAACCTGGAACTTGGATCGCGGGCGCCACTCTTGGCGCCCGCGGCGTTCATCTGGGTGGCGCTTTTCGCAGTGCCGCTCGTGTCGTTTTTCGTGTTCAGCTTCTGGTCGGTGCGTACACGCATCATGCGCCCCGACTTGACGCTGAAGAACTATGCCGCGACGTTCACCGATTATGGCGATGTACTGGTCACGACGCTCGGCATTGCCTTCATCATCGCATCGGTAACCACGCTTCTTGCATTCGCCTTTGCCTACGCCATCCGCTTTCGTGCCGGTCGGTTCGGCGACACGCTGCTGTTCGTGACGCTGATCGCGATTTTCGGCGGCTATTTGGTCAAGATCTATGCCTGGAAGAGCATCCTCGGCCGAGATGGCATCATCAACGGGCTCTTGCTGTGGGCCGGGGTCATCGACGAACCGCTGAGCTTTCTGATCTATTCGCCAAGCGCCGTCGTGGTCACTCTCACCTATTTCCTGCTGCCTTTCGCCGTGCTTCCGATCTATGGCAGCATGCGGTCCATTCCCGATGATCTCATCGAAGCCGCACGCGATCTCGGCGCTACGTCATTCATGGCCTCGCGCGACGTCGTTCTGCCGCTTTGCGAACGCGGCATCAATGTTGCCTTTCTCTTCTCGTTCCTCATCTCGGCCGGAGACTATGTAACGCCGCGATTCGTGGGTGGCGGAGCCTCGATGATGGGGCACTTCATCGAAACGCAATTCTCGTTCGGCTTTAACTGGCCGATGGGCAGTGCCATGTCGTTTACCCTGCTCGCCGCATCGCTTCTTGTCGTCGTGTCCTTCAGAACGCTGCTTCGGTTCGCGGTACGCCGATGAATCCCTCCCTTTTCGCGAGATGCGGGTGGCCCGTCTTCATTGTCGTCATGCTCGCCTATCTTACGATTCCGCTCGCCCTGGTGATTCTCTTCAGCTTCAATACCTCGGCGTTGACCAGTTTTCCCATCACCGGCCTGACGCTCGACTGGTATCGCAAGCTTGCGCGGAACGAGAGTTTCTGGCCGGCGCTCTACAACAGCCTCACTGTGGGCGCGGCGGTGGCGGCCATGTCCGTCGCGGCCGGCCTGCTCGCAGCCCTGGCGCTCGCCCGGACGGAAATAAACAGAGCACAGACCTTCATCGACATCCTGAGCGCGCCGATGATGCTTCCCGCGCTTATCATCGGCATCGCGCTCCTGTCGTTCTTCGTCCGCGGAGTTTCGGTACCGCTTGGATTGCCGACCGTTATCCTCGGACAGCTTGTGGTCATTGTGCCTTTCGTGATCGCCATTCTCTATGCCAGGCTTTCGTCCTTCGACTGGTCGCTGGTCGAGAGCGCTCGCGACCTCGGTGCCTCGCCGTTTCAAGCCTTCACGACCGTCACGCTGCCGTTGATCCGACCGACCCTGATAGGTTCCATATTGATCGCGCTCTCATTGTCACTTGACGATTTTGTCATTACCTTCTTCACCATCGGCAGCGGCAATACGCTTCCAACGCTTGTCTGGGGACTGGTGCGGACCGCCCTCGACCCGACGATCAACGCCATTGCGAGCCTTCTGCTGGCGCTTAGCATCGGCTCTACGATCCTGGCCCTGAAGCTCATCGACCACAGGCGGTAGAGGGGTGATGACATTCGACTATTCGGGAAAAGTCGCGCTGGTCACCGGGGCGGGGCGGGGTCTTGGCTTCGCCATCGTCGAAGCGTTCCTTGCGGCCGGCGCCACGGTAATCCTCAACGACCGGACCGCCGCGGGGGTAGAGCAAGCGATCGATCGCTTGGGCCACCGCCGCGTCATTCCGGCGCCGGCCGACCTCGCCGCGCCAGGTGGCGCAGAGGAGGCGGCCGCACCGGCAATCAGGCTCGGCAGGCTCGACATTCTCGTCAACAACGCCGCCATCAATATCGAGCGGTCGATTGAAGATACCGGCGAGGATCACTGGGACCAGCACCTTGCCGTCATCCTCAAGGCTCCTCTCTTCACGGTCCAACACGTGCTTCCGCTTCTGACGCGATCGCAGGGAACCGTCATCAACATCGCCTCCGAACTCGGTCTGCACGCGATCGCCAACAATGTCGCCTATGTGGCGGCGAAGCATGGTCTCTTGGCGATGACGCGGGCGATGGCCATGGAGCTTGCGCCTCAAAGGATCCGTGTCAACGCGGTCTGCCCCGGCACCATGGACACTGAACTCATGCAAGAGTGCGCCCGCGACAGCGGCGATCCCGACGCCTACTACAGAAGCTTCCGTACCTACCATCCGCTCGGCAGACTCGCGACACCGCAGGAAATCGCGCAATTCGTGCTCTGTCTCGCGTCGCCCGCCGCCGCCTTCATGACCGGCAGCGCAGTCGCGATCGATGGCGGCAGCACCGCGGGACGGCGATGATGGGACGTTTCGCCGAAAAGTGCGTTCTGGTGACCGGCTCGACCCGGGGCATCGGTCACGCATCGGCGCAGCGCTTTCTTGAGGAAGGAGCGCGCGTAATCCTTCACGGGCGAAGCGCGAAGTCCGTTGCAGATGCAGTGAAGGCATTCGGGGCCGAATACGGCGACCGGGTAAGCGGATTCGCCGCTGACCTGGCACAGCGTGATCAGTGCCGGCGGCTTTGCAGCGAGGCGGGCGAGATCGATATCCTCGTCAATTGCGCAGGCATCTATGAGGAAGTGGCGATTGAGAGCATCGACGACGCTCATTGGCATCGTATCCTCGATGTCAACACAACCGCTCCGTGGCTCCTCGCGCAAGGTCTGCTGGTGTCCCTGAGGCGGCGCAATGGAGTTATTGTTAATGTCGGCTCGGATTCCGGTCTGCTCGGCTATGTCAACAGCACCGTCTATTGCGCATCCAAGGGTGCGCTGATCGGCTTGACCCGCGCGCTTGCCGTCGAACTTGCTCCGCAGGTGCGGGTGCTGTGCGTGTGTCCGGGTCCGGTCGAGACCGACATGTTGCGCGATACGATGGCCGCGGCATCGGATCCTGAAGCCGTTAGGCAAGGCTGGCAATCCGCCACACTCTTGGGCCGCATAGCCGCGCCGAAGGAAATCGCCGCCGCGATCGCCTTTGCGGCGTCGCCCGATTGCGGTTATGCGACAGGCAACCTCATCATCGTCGATGGCGGAGCGACAGCCGGCCGTCGTATCGTCTAGGCTCTCGCCGAGGCTTCGAACTCCGGTTCGGCCAAGCCTTGTGCTTCCACTTCGATCGAGAATAGGGCTCCGCCCTGATCCGGCTCGTCCTCGGGCCGCCGTATTCCTGGACTCCATCCGGTGGTTACGTAAAGTGTCGAGAATCGATCGCCGCCGAAGGTGCAGCTTGTCACGGCCGGACAAGGCAGGCGATAGACCTCCTTGACCTGGCCGCTCGGCGTGTAGCGTGTCACCCGCCCGGCGCCGTATTGGGCGCACCACACATCGCCCGCCGCGTCGACGGTTAGACCGTCCGGCGTGCCTTCGTCATTGCCCATCGCCACGAGGAGCCGCCGATTGTTAAGCTGCGGCGTATCGGGTGCCATGTCATAAGCGAAGATACGGCGCCCAACCGTATCGCTGAAATAGAGCGTGCGGCCATCAGGCGAAAATGCGGGGCCATTGCATACGATAAAGCCGCTGTCGCCGACAGTGACGCGGCCGCCAGGGTCGACACAGTAGAGGATACCCCGGGGCTCGGCTTCAGACACGTCGAAGGTGCCGACCCACAGCCGACCGAATCGGTCGACCTTACCATCATTATAGGACACGCCCGGCCGGCCTTCGTTGGGATCGGCAAAAAACGCACTCTTGCCGGTCGCCGGATCGAACAGTGTGAGGCCGCTGTCGAGCGCCAGCACCAACCGACCGTTCTTGGCGAATACCAGCGAGCCATAGCTGGCGGCTCCCGCAATGGTCCAGCTCTCGAGCGTTTGATCATCGTGACGAAACCGATGAACCGTCCGATACCAGTCGATCCAATAGATCGCCCGCTCGCGCGGATGCCACATCGGACTTTCGCCCAAGCGATCCCGCGTCTGTGCAACAATCCTCCAGTCATGCGCCGCCACAGACGTCTGCCTTTCCTTCGATCCGACTACACTCTCTCGATCAGCGCCAGTGCCGCAGAGGGCGCGCGTAACTTGGCGCCCGATATGAAATAGACGAATACATCGCCCCGCAGCGCCCATGCCTTCACGCGCTCGGCCAATCCATCCAGCTCGGCTGCTTCGTATCCGGTTGGCACCTCATCGCGGCTTCCCATCAAACGGGCATAAGTGAAATCGGCCGTGGGTTGCTCTATGAGAGGAAACCCGCCGCCTTCTGCAATGGTGATCGCGATATTGAAGCGGCGCGCCAGATCGTAGAATTTCGCATCCACGAAGCTCCGGTGCCGGACCTCGAGCGCATGGCGTAGCGGCAATCCCCCGGCTTCCCGCGGCAGCAAGTTGAAGAATCCCTCTATATCTTCAGCGTCGAAGCTTTTGGTTTCCCCGAGCTGCCAATTGACCGGTCCCAGCCGGTCGCCCAATTCGTGAAGGCCCTGGCGGACGAAGCGGGCAACCGCCTCTCCGGCCTGGGACAGTTGCCTGCGGTTGGTACAGTAGCGCGATCCCTTGACGGAGAAGACGAAGCCAGCCGGCGTCTCCCGACGCCACTTGGCCCAACTCGCCGGCTTGAAAGTCGAGTAATAGGTTCCATTGATCTCGATGGAGGTGAGCCTGCGGCTGGCGAATTCCAGTTCGCGGGCGCGGGGCAGATCCTTCGGATAGAAGGTTCCACGCCACGGCTCATAGGTCCAGCCGCCAATGCCGACAAAGATATTCTCTCGTTTCATTGCCTCTTCCGATCGACACCTGTCGAGCGTCGAGAAGGGTTCCAAATTCCCCTTTCGGCGCCGATATTGCAATGGCTCGACGCCCCTCCGCGCGATCGATCCCTTGCGGCTGGCTCATTGTGCCCGAAGGCGTGATGCGGTCGGCGGCCGTCGGACTGACCGAAACGCCAGACTTCTCGTCTCGCCAATGCGGGCGGATTGCCGGGCAGAGCGGCTTGGGGTCTGCTTGACAGCGTAGGCGTTTGGGGAAGATCATTTGCATACTAACGATTCGTGCTGAGGAGCCGAGGAGGCATGTTTCTCAGGCCGCGGACACTGCGCGAAGCGCTCCGAGCGCTCGACGGTCCGGAAGTGCGTATCCTGGCGGGAGGGACGGATTTCTATCCGGCCCTGGGCGAGCGCAGAGCCGTCGGCACTCTTCTCGACGTGACCGCGCTGCCAGAGTTGGGTGATATCGTTGTCGGACCGGACCTTGTCCGCATCGGTGCGGGGGTCAGTTGGACCCGGCTGATCCAAACGCCTTTGCCGCGTTCATTTGATGCGCTGAAGGCAGCCGCGCGCGAGATCGGATCGGTCCAGATCCAGAATCGTGCCACTATCGCAGGCAATCTATGCAACGCCTCTCCCGCTGCCGACGGGGTGCCGCCATTGCTCGCGCTCGACGCCGAGATCGAGCTTCTTTCGGTAAGAGGTGAAAGGCGTATGCCGCTCGCCTCCTTCATCATCGGCAATCGCAAGACAGCGCGTCGGCCAGAGGAAATGGTCACTGCAGTCCTGGTGCCGCGCACGATAGAAGGCGCTTCGGCATTCCTGAAGCTGGGCGCGCGCCGGTATCTCGTGATCTCGATCGCCATGGTGGCTGCGATCCTAGCGGCCGATCGGAACGGGCGGGTGAGCGAAGCACGCATCGCGGTTGGCTCCTGCTCGCCGGTCGCCCGTCGCCTGACGACGCTTGAGCGCGCCCTGGTGGGAATTCCCCTGAGCGAGGTCGCGGGCGCCATCCGGTCGAGTCATTTGGACGGGTTGTCGCCGATCGACGATCTGCGGGGCACGGCCGAGTATCGGCGCGATGCGGCCGAGAGGCTCGTCGCCCGCGCGCTGGAGGCTTGTACGGCGGGATGGCTGCAATGAGCCAGCCACGTGCCACGGTTCGATTCACCCTCAACGGACGACAGGCGGAAGCGAAGGCGCCGCATGCGGCCCGGCTTGCTCAAGTTTTGCGGGACGAGTTTGGACTTACCGGAACAAAGATCGGCTGTGATGCGGGGGATTGCGGCGCCTGCACTGTGCTGCTCGACGGCGAGGTGGCATGCGCCTGTTTGATCGCGCTGGGACAGGTTGGGAATGGACGGGTGGATACGATCGAGGGGCTGACCCACTCTTCCGTGGTCATGCGTCGGTTGCAGGAATCTTTTCTGGCGCACGGCGCGGCGCAGTGCGGCATCTGCACACCGGGGATGCTGGTTGCAGCGATGCATCTCTTGGAGCGATGCCCGAACCCCACCGAGGGTGAGGCCATGGACGCGATCGGCGGCGTACTGTGCCGCTGCACCGGTTACCGCAAGATCCTCGCGGCCATCCGCACGGCCACTGCGTCGGTGGTGCGGGAAGAAACTCCACCTGCGGGTGCTGCGGTCGGCGCGCGCCTGCGCCGTCTCGACGGACGCAAGAAGGTCGAGGGTTCGGATTGTTTTGGCGCCGATGAAACGCCCTCGGAGTGCCTTCTTCTTCGTGCGGTGCGCAGCCCGTTCCACCGCGCGCGATTTCGCTTCGGCGATCTCGATGCCTTCGTGGCTGCCAATCCCGGCATTCATCGGGTACTGACCGCAAAGGACGTGCCGGGCGTCAATTGCTACGGCGTCATCGAGGCTTTTGCCGACCAGCCTGTTTTCGCTGTTGAAGAGGCCCGGTTCCGCGGGGAAGCGGTGGCCGCATTGGTGGGCGAAAGCGCTGCCATTGAGGATGTTGAGTTGGGCGACTTTCCCGTGGAGTGGGAAGAGCTGCCGGCGCTCCTCGACATCGACGCGGCATTCGGCGCGCTCGCGTCGCCAATCCACGTCCATCGGCCGGACAATGTGCTGACGCAAGGCCACGTGGCGCGTGGCGACGTCGAGGCCGGCTTGGCCGGGTCCGATATTGTCGTGGAAAGCGCATTCGAGACCGGGTTCATCGAACATGCCTATATCGAGCCGGAGGCCGGTTTCGCGCGGCGCGTGGGCGATCGCATCGAGGTGCAGGTCTCGACGCAAGCGCCCTACAATCATCGTGACGATGTCGCCAAGATCCTCGGCATCGCGCCGGAGGCGGTGCGGATCATCCCGACCGCGGTCGGGGGCGGTTTCGGCTCGAAGCTTGACATGTCGGTGCAGCCTTTCGTGGCGCTGGCGGCGTGGCATTTGCGAATCCCCGTGCGCATGGTTTACTCGCGCGCCGAATCGATGATGGCTTCGACCAAGCGTCACCCGGCTCGCATGCGCTCGCGGATCGGCGCCGGCAGGGATGGCAAGTTGGTCGCTATCGATTTCGAGGCCGTATTCAACACCGGAGCCTATTCTTCCTGGGGGCCAACCGTGGCGACGCGGGTGCCAATCCACGCCTCCGGTCCTTACTATGTGCCGCACTACCGGGCGCGAACGCGTGCGGTCCACACCAACCTCGTTCCGGCGGGAGCCTTCCGAGGCTTTGGTGTGCCGCAGCTGACACTCGCCCAGGAGCAGCTGATGGACGAGCTTGCCGAGCGGCTGGGAATGGATGCGCTGGAATTCCGCATCCTGAATGCGCTTCGCGCCGATCAGCCGACGGTGACCGGCCAGGTTCTGGGTGCAGGATGCGGTATCCGGCAGTGTTTCGAGACACTGCGTCCGCACTGGCGCCGCCGCCGTGAAGAGGCCCGTCAATACAATGAATCGGCGGGCGATGGCCGTCTGCGCCGCGGTGTCGGAATTGCTGGAATGTGGTACGGATGCGGCAACACCTCCCTTCCAAATCCGTCAACCATGCGCGTCGGGCTGAAGTCGGATGGCCGTGTGGCCCTTCATCAGGGTGCGGTCGATATTGGACAGGGCTCGAACACGGTCATCGCTCAGATTCTCGCCGATGCGCTCGGCGCTCCGGTCGACCGCATCGATTTGCTGCCGCCGGATACTGATCTCACGCCCGATTGCGGCAAGACCTCCGCTTCTCGTCAGACCTTCGTGTCCGGAAGAGCGGCTGAGCTCGCGGGCCGACGGCTGCGCGCGGAAATCCTGCGGCGGGCCAACGCAGGAGAAGAGGCGCAACTTTCGTTCGAAAAGAGTTGCGTCCGTATATGCGAGGGGAACCATGAGCGCATCCTGCAGCTGACACAGCTGCCGGTCGACCAGTACGGATATGCGCTCTGTGCTGAGGCGACCTTCGATCCGCCGACTACGACCCTCGATGCGGACGGGCAGGGCAGTCCCTATGCCGTGTTCGGTTTCGGCGCGCATCTGGCCGAAGTCGAGGTCGATCTGGAGTTGGGGACGGCGAAGCTTACCGGCCTTGTCGCAGCCCATGATGTCGGCCGCGCCATCAATCCGATGTTGATCGAAGGCCAGATAGAGGGCGGAGTGGCGCAGGGCCTGGGAATGGCGCTGATGGAGGAGTTCGTTCCAGGTCGGGGAGAAAATCTGCACGACTATCTCATACCCACCGCCGGGGACATGCCCGAGGTCGAAGCCATCCTGATCGAAGATGCGGCGCCAGCCGGACCGTTTGGAGCGAAGGGCATTGGCGAGCAGGCGCTGATCCCGACTGCGCCGGCCATTTTCAACGCGATCTATGACGCGGCGCGGGTGCGGCTGCGCCGTGCGCCGGCTACGCCGGACCGGTTGCGCGCCGCGATCAAGGAGCTGCGGCGATGAGCATTGAAACAGGAAACGAGGCCGACAGGGCAAGCGATGGCAGGATCCGATGCGATGCTTGCCCGGTGATGTGCTACATCAAACCGGGCATGGCCGGCGCCTGCGATCGCTATGCGAACCAGGATGGCCGCATTGTCCGCGTCGATCCGCATATCCTCTTGCGTCGTACGCTCAACCAAGGCGGCGAGGTCGTTCCCTTCCACACCGGGGCAGGATGGGACGGGCAACTTTTGAGTGGCGCCGATACCTTCGTCACCGCGATCGGTGCCGGCACGACATACCCCGACTACAAGCCGGCGCCGTTCATTGTTTCCTCCAAGGTGGACGGTCTCGACACGGTAACCGTCGTCACAGAGGGGATCTTCAGCTATTGCGGCGTCAAAGTGAAAATCGACACCGATCGTCATCTCGGCCCGGAGCAAAACACCGTGCGGGCGCAGGGCGAGCCGGTCGGCCATGTGACGACCGGAGAATATGGCTCGCAGATGCTTTCGCTGGGTGGCGTACGGCATCTGACCGGCGGGGGCAAGAAGGAAGGGCGCGTTACCTGCGAGACGTTGCTCGAGCTATCCAACGGCATGCCGGTGGAGCTGACCATAGAGGACGGCGCGCAAGTCGTGGTGGAAGCCGGCAAGCCGCCAATTGTCAACGGCATCGCCGAAGAGCGCATGCGGGTCGGCTGCGGATCGGCCACGATCGGCATGTTTGCCCGCCAGTGGTTTGGCAAGGTGGATGAGGTGGTGGTGGTGGACGATCACATCACCGGCGTCCTCTCGGAACACCAGGCGGGCCGTTATCTCGGCATCCGCGAAACCGGTATCCGCATCAAGGGCCACCGCTCCACGCCCGGTCGCTATTTCCGGGTGGCCGAACCCGGCACCGGCTGGGGCGGCACCGACATTTCCGACCCGCTGGCGATCCTCGAGCCGTTCAATCCGAAGCATGCCCGACCCGGCCTGACAATACTGATGGTCAGCACAACCGGCGAGCAGCACGCTTTCTATCGGCTTGACGAAGCGCTACGGCCGGTGCAGGTGGAGCTGCCCGAAGAGCTTCACCTTTCCGTGGAACGTATCAAGGAGAATTGCGAGCCCGCATTGTGCACGGTACTGTTCATGGCCGGAGCAGGGGGCTCGTTGCGCGCCGGCGTCACCGAAAATCCCGTCCGCCTGACGCGCTCGGTGAAAGATGCGTTGACCTCCGTCACCTGCGGCGGCGCTCCGGTCTATGTCTGGCCGGGTGGAGGCATCACTTTCATGGTGGATGTCACGCGCGTGCCCGCCAACGCATTCGGCTATGTGCCGACCCCTGCATTGGTGGCCCCTATCGAGTTCACGATGCGTCTTTCCGACTACGCGGGTTTGGGGGGACACCTGGACCAGATACGACCGATATCCAGCTTGCAACCTGAAATTGAACGGTGCGCTGTTGGGCCACATGCAGAGAATCCCTGGCCGCTCGAGGTGGGTCGATGACCCGGGCCCAAGTGACCCTGCTCCCGGACAAGCAGCGCCTCCATTTGCAGGACGGCCCGATCGATCTGGTCATCGAGGCGTTCGGCCGGCCCCAATCCATGCGCGCAGCCTACGCCGCCGCGGCGGCCCGATTTGCCGCCATCCTTGATGAGCTTTGTGCAGAATTGCCATTGCTCCGCGCCCGCGCCGTTCCGGAGGGTCATACGCTCAAAGGCCCTATCGCGCGCCGCATGTGGGCTGCAGTTGCGCCGTTCGCCCGTGAGAGCTTCATCACCCCGATGGCGGCAGTGGCAGGCGCGGTCGCCGAGGAGGTGCTGAGTACGATGGTCGCAGCCGCGCCGCTTTCGCGCGCCTATGTGAACAATGGTGGCGACATCGCGCTTCATCTGGCGCCCGGCACGCGGATCGCGGTGGGCATGGTGAACCGGCCCGACCAACCTGCTTTGCTCGGAACCGCAACCCTCCATGCCGAGCAACCGGTGCGCGGCATCGCCACCAGCGGCTGGCGTGGGCGAAGCTTCTCTCTCGGGATCGCCGATGCGGTGACTGTGCTCGCCGACACGGCCGCGCAGGCCGATGCCGCTGCCACCGTGATCGCCAATGCGGTCAATCTGCCGGCGCACCCCGGCATCCGTCGCGCTCGGGCCAGTGAGCTGCAGCCGGACAGTGATCTCGGCCGACTCTTGGTGACGCGAGAGGTGCCGAGGCTTGCGCCGTCCGATGTGCAGATCGCACTGGCGGCGGGCCTTGCCTGTGCCGAGCGGGCGCGCGAGCGGGGTTTGATCATTGCGGCGGCCCTCCATCTTCAGAGCCGTACCCTCCTCCTCGGTGCGGCGGAGCCGCGGGCGCTGCAAAGCACGAAAGCTGAGTGGCGATGCGCCCATGCCTGAGATTGTGATTCGCAAGATACTGATCATGGTGGAGGAGATCTTCCACGAGGGTGGACCGGTGACGGGACATTCGCTGAAACGTGGTGTTGCGCTGGCGGTAATCGAGAATCCCTTTGCCGGGCATTACGTCGAGGAAATTCAGGGCTTCATGGAAGATTTAAAGCCTCTGGGTTTGCAAATGGCGACTGATCTGATTCAAGCCCTTGGCGGCGATCCCAGCGCGGTTGAGGGCTATGGCAAGGGGGCCATCGTCGGTGCCGACGGCGAGATCGAGCATGGCGCGCTTTGGCATGTTCCGGGCGGCTACGCAATGCGCGAGGCTTTGGGCGGAACCAAGGCGATCGTACCTTCGACCAAGAAGGTCGGCGGTCCCGGCGCCCGGCTTGACGTGCCGGTCACGCATATCAATGCCTCGTATGTGCGTAGCCATTTCGATGCGGTCGAAGTGGGATTGGCCGACGCGCCCAAGGCCGATGAGATGGTGCTGGTTCTGGTCATGACCACGGGACCGCGCATCCACGCCCGCGTCGGCGGCTTGAAGGCGAGCGAGATCAAGGGAGAGGACGGCCTCAGATGAAAGCGAAGATCCGCAAGATCGTGACACTTGTCGAGGAAACATGTCGCGAGATGGATCGGGAGGTTTCGCCGCCGGTGCGCCGTGCGGCGGCGGTTGCGGTTATCGCCAATCCCTGTGCCGGACGCTTCGTCGAGGACCTGTCCGAACTCGTCGATATTGGCGAGGAGCTGGGGGCAATTCTATCGGAACGCGCGGTCGCGGCGCTCGGCATTCCGGGCGCCCGCGTGGAGAGCTACGGCAAAGCGGCCGCCGTCGGCGAAAACGGCGAGCTCGAGCATGCCGCCGCGATCCTGCATCCGAAGCTGGGCGCTCCCTTTCGCAAGACGCTCGGCAAGGGTGCGGCGCTCATTCCCTCCTCGAAAAAGCGCGGCAGCTTGGGCGTAGCCCTCGATATTCCGCTCGGGCATAAGGATGCGGCCTATGTCCGTAGCCATTTCGACGGCATGGAGGTGCGCGTAAACGATGCTCCGCGCGCCGACGAGATCCTAGTCGCGGTTGCGGTTACCGACGCAGGCCGGCCATTTCCACGCATCGGCGGCCTGACCAAGGATCAGATCAAGGGCGAAGATGGACTCCGTTGATCGTTCCGCTCTAATCGGCCGATCCAAGCCGTCGCGCAGAGAGAGCGCGGCGGGCGAGGCCCAAAGCTACCGCCTCGAAGAGCAAGTCGGGTTCCTGCTCCGCCGGGTGACGCAACGCCACGTATCGATCTTTGCAGAGCACATGGACGACGACATCACCCCGATGCGCTGGGCGGTGCTGGTGAAACTGCATGAGGCGGGGCCGAGTTCCCAAAACCAACTCGGTCGCAGCACCGCCATGGATGCTGCCACGATCAAAGGCGTGGTCGATCGGTTGACCGAGCGAGCCCTCGTCGAGACAAGGCCGGACCCCCATGACGGCCGTCGCCGTGTCGTCGCCCTGACCGAGAGCGGTCGCCGGCTGGTCGACCGCTCGATTGAAACGGCGCTCGTGATCACGCGCCGGACGCTGGGTCCTCTGAGCCAATCGGAGCGGACGGCTCTGCTGGCACTTCTGCGCAAGCTGGCTTGAGAGGAACGTGATCCTTTACGAATTCACGATGTTGACCGGCTGCCCACAGGCAAAGGCCTCGATCACCTTCACAATCGATTCGGCGAGGGTGTTGGAAGCCTCACGGGTCCAGGCAGCAGATTGAGGAGAGAGTACGACGTTGCTTAATGACAACAGGGGATTGGCCGGATCCCACCTCTCCAGAACATCCAGGCCCGCCCCGGCAAGTCTTCGCTCCCTAAGGGCGCGGTGAAGGGCAGCCGTATCCACAAGCTCTCCGCTGGCAGAATTAATAAGGACCGCAGTGGACTTCATCAGGCGTAGTTCGCGGTCAGAGATCATATGCTCCGTCTCCGGGTGCACCGCCAAATGAATGGACACCACGTCGCTCTCGGCAAGCAGCTCGGCCAGCGGCACAAGGCGGACATGCGCTAGGCGTCTCGGGCTCCGGTTGAAAGCGACAATCCGCATACCCAGGCAAAGGCCAAGTTCGGCAACCCTTCCCCCGATAGCTCCCAGTCCGACAACACCGAGCGTCTTGCCCCGCAGCTCGAAACCGAGGTAACGCCGGTGCTCCTCAATCGCAGGGTCGATCTGGAACGGACGACGCCGCATTGCCTGGTCTGCGAGGGGGATAGCTTTGACGACCGCCAGCATTAAGGCGATGGTGTGTTCGGCCACGGCCTCGGTGGAGTAGCTCGGAATATTCGCGACCTTGACGCCCCGCTCGGTGGCAGCCGCGATATCGAGTAGGTGATAGGCAGTCGAGGTCAGGACTAGAAGGCGTAGGCTCTGGCCCGCTTCGATCACGGTGCGGCTCACCGGTACCTTGAAACTGTCTACGACCACAATCTGCGCATTCTCGATCCGGTCCATCGCCAGCTCTTCGCTTGTGGTGTCGTTGTAAAGCGCAAGCGTTCCGAGGTTGCGCAGACGCGCCTGCTGGTTCTCGTCAAAAGAAGGGTCATGCAGGACCACAATTTGCATTGGTGGCGTCTCTCGAGGCCGGCTTGGAGCCGCATTGCGTGCAATGCGCCGCCTCATATTCGTCTTGACCAGCGGTCAGGAACCAACGATTGCCGGAACGCGTGTCGCGGGCGGTGTGTTACGGCTGCGCTGCGTGCGTACGACGCCATCAATGACGGTCATGCCCACACCGGGCAGGTCACCGAGGCGAATGCTTTCAAGTAGATCCTTCCCGGCCGAATGCTGCGCCTTGTCGAGGAACACGAAGTCGCCCGCCCGCCCGACCTCGATCAGCCCGCAATCCAGTCCGCGCATTCGCGCGGTGTTTCCGGTCGCGAAGCAGAGGGCGGTTTCAGCCGATACTTCACCCAGCGCAGAAAGCATCGCGATCATGCGCAGGATGCCAAGCGGCTGCACGCCCGATCCGGCCGGCGCATCGGTGCCGAGGATGATGCGGTCGAGTTGCCCCATCTCGCGTGCCGTGCGCAGCGTGAATAGGGCGGCACGCTCGTTGCCGTTATGGACCAGCTCCAGGCCGCGTCGGCAGCCCTCGCAGATGGCGCGGATCTGATCGTCGGGCAGCGCGGTGTGGCCGCCATTGATGTGACCGACTACATCGGTGTCGGCTTCGAGCACCACATCCTTGTCGATAAGGCCGGAGCCGGGGATGGAGGGGCCGCCGGTGTGGATCGTGCTCTGGATGCCGTATTTGCGCGCCCAGCCGACCATCTTGCGCGCGGTCGGGCCGTCCTTGACCCCGCCGAGGCCGACCTCGCCGAGATACCGTACTCCGGCCGCAGCCATGTCACGGAAGTCTTCCTCGCTCAAACCGGCCTCGATCACCGGCGCGCCGCCATGGATCTTGACACCGTTCGGGCGGAAGGCTGCAAAGGCGCGCTGCGCGAAGATCGCCATCGCCTTGACGCCGATCGGATCACGCGGCCGGCCGGGCATATGCACCTCCCCGGCCGAGATCATGGTGGTGACGCCGCCGTGGAGGTAACTGTCGATCCAGTTGATCTGGAGCTGGCGCGGCGTCCAGTCGCCGGCCACGGGGTGCACATGGCTGTCGATCAGACCGGGCGCAAGCGTCGTGCCCTTCGCGTCGATGGCAATAGCCGCTCCTTCTCCGTCGAGGTCACCGGCCCGGCCGATCGCCGTGATGCGGCCGTTCTCCACGATCAGCGAATCGGCCTCGAGGATCGGCCGGTCGAGATCGCCGCTGAGCATGAGGCCGACATTCCGAACGACAAGTTTACCCGATTCGCCTGGCTTCTTTGGCTCCTCGGCCGTCATGCGGTGACCTTTGCGAAGGGGCGTCGCTGCCGCCGCGGGGATGGGGCATCCAGTTCAGTATTGGCGTTTTCAGGGGCCTCGGCAAGGAGCATGGCCAAAGGCCCCATGCCGGGAGGCCGGTCCCAAGCCCGAGACTCCGGGGGTTAAGTCGTGAATAATATATCGCAGATGCCGACGATGGTCGGGGATCTGGCTGAAACAGAATTTGAACGGCAACCTATTCCGGTCTTTCCACGATGACGCGGCCACGGCCACGGCGAAGCAGATATCCACCTCGAGGAATTCGGAGTTTGCCGTTCTTGATCAAAGGCTGGAGCGCTTCCGTGATGGTGCGGGCATTCTTGTCATTTGGCTCGGCGGCTCCATTGCCCTGAGTCGAAAGCCACTCGGAAAATGCCCGAGTCCCAATATCCTCGCCCAGCGATTTCCGAAGAGCATTGAGCTTGCGCAGCTGTCCCTTCGAAAGACCGCTCTCGTCAAAACCGCTCTTGCGACGGCGCGCCATTACGATCTCCTGATGTCTATTGAGAGGGCGTTTTGTCGTATAAAATTCGAAACTTAGCAAGCGTAATTCTACCGGGATCCCGGCAGTAGCCTATTGCGGCAGCGGCGGCGCTGTTCTCGAATTACCCCTGCCCACGGCCCATGGCTATCCGGGAAGCGTCCACATCCCCCGCATGGCGGCGGACCCGGGCGCGATCCAAACCATGCCTCAACTCGTCGCTCCGATCGCGAGTCGAATCCTTTCAATCCGATGCTCTGCCATCGGCATCTCACATGCAAACGCATATTGAGCTTGTGACGCGAAGGCCTATACTTGCGCGCCTACATTCAAACCAACAGGGGACGAGAATGCCGAAGACCACGCAGACAACGGTGACCCTCAAGCAGTTCGCCAGCCAGCTCGCGGAGGAACATGAAGTTCCAAAAACAACCACAAACGCGATGCTGTCGGATTTTGTTGGGTTGGTCGGACGTCACCTTAAGAAGGGGGACAAGGTCCGAATCCCTGGGCTGGGGATCTTGACCGTTCGCAAGCGTCCAGCGCGCATGGGTCGAAATCCTGCGACCGGCGAGGCGATCAAGATAAAGGCCAGCAAGAAGGTTGCTTTCCGGGCCGCCAAGGAATTAAAGGAATCCATCTGAGATTGGCTAGGCCGTTCGAAGCGCGACTTCTGGGGGCAGGAACGGATTGCCGGCCCGAATGAGCGTGGCTGTACCGGCGCTTTGCCGATTCTTGGCCGTGAGGCTCCATAGGGTTCGCTTAAGTGCGGTCGTCCGGCGCAGACTAGTGAACGGCTTCAGTGCGCGGCTGACGGCGATAGCTAATCGCCTCCAGGCGCCGAATGCGGCATGAGTGACGCTGGCCGCTCCCGTTTGGGAGCGGCTGGCTTTCTGGCCAGGTGGGAAGGCTGCCGGTCGGCTTGCGTAACCGGTGGTCCCAGGCACTGTCCTGTTCTGACAGACCACACCCCCGAACGGCACGGATTTGATCCATGGCGGCTCGACTTCCATCTGCCGATCGCGAGCGGGTTTCGTCCGATATCGGTCTTCCCGAGTTCGTGGCGCTGATGGCGGGATTGATGGCGCTGACGGCGCTTTCGATCGATGTCATGCTGCCGGCCCTTCCAGCGATTGCAGATGCATTTTCGATCGGCAATGCCAATCAGCGGCAGCTCGTGGTCACCGCTTACCTGCTCGGCTTTGCCTTGGGCCAGCCCTTCTGTGGACCACTCTCGGATCGGTTCGGACGCAAACCGGTGGTGGTGGCGGGCTTGTGCGTTTATGCGGCCGGCTCGCTCGGCGCCGTGCTCGCACCTGATTTCTCCGTACTACTGCTCAGCCGCGCCGTCCAGGGCCTCGGCTCTGCCTCTCCGCGGATCATGGCGATTGCGATCGTACGCGATCGCTTCGCTGGACGGGCCATGGCCCGCGTCATGTCCTTCGTGATGATGGTTTTCATCATCGTGCCGATTCTTGCCCCGGCGCTGGGCGAGGGAATACTGGCCCTGGGTCCATGGCGGTGGATTTTCGCCTTCCTTGCAGCCGCTGGCCTCTTTGCGCTGATCTGGAGCTTGTTGCGTCTACCGGAAACCCGGCATGGCGAGGACCGTATGCCATTGTCGCTGGGTGCGGTCGGTCTGGCGCTGCGCACGGTGATCGGCAATCGATGCTCGATCGGCTACACGGTCGCGCTCGGTTTCATGTTCGGCAATTTGATGAGCTACATCGGCAGCGCGCAGCAGGTTTTCGTCGATACATACGATCTGGGTTCGCTCTTTCCACTTGCCTTCGGTTCGATCGCCTGCTTCATGGCTCTATCTTCGCTGATCAATTCCCGTCTGGTGCTGCGCCTGGGCATGCGGCGCATCTCCCATGCCGCACTTCTGGCTTATATCGCAGTTTGTGCAGCGATGGGGATCGCCGGCTATCCCGAGCATCCGCCGCTCTTGGTCCTCTGTGGTTTTCTCGCCGCGACTTTTTTCTTCTTCGGCCTTACGGTCCCGAATTTCAATGCTTTGGCGATGGAGCCGCTGGGCCATGTCGCAGGGACCGCTTCATCGGTGCTCGGCTCCTACACCACGGCCGCGGGTGCGTTCTTCGGCTGGCTCATCGGGCAAGCCTTCGACGGTACCGTGCGTCCGTTGGAGATTGGTCTCAGCTTCTTGGCGGTCATGGCCTTGATAGCGGTTCTGGTCACCGAGCGCGGGCGCTTATTCGTGCAAGGGCATGCAAATCCACCCAGGGCGGGGTCCGTCGAGGCTCGAGGGGAGGCGGATCCAAAAGCGAAATGAACCGCCGGCTCATCTTGATCCGGAGCGAAGGTTTCACCGCTTAATACACTGGCGCTTCACGTTGCGCGAAAAGCGTGGCATAGGAGCGGCATCCTCGGAGGATAGTGCGGCCGCCCGTTGCTTCGCGAGGCTCGGTTGATCGGCCGGAGAGGCGCCTGCGAGCGCCGCATCTCCCAAATTCAAAGGTGCTCGACCGTGACGAAACCGACTTCGTCGGACTTGGATCGGCCATGCGCCGCCGTTACCCGCGAGGGCCACGCCTGTCGCAACGCGGCCATGCCCGGCCAGCCTCTCTGCCGCAGGCATGCGGGTGGCGCGGCGACGCTGGCCGGAAGCGGCCCAGATTCGATTTATGACGGGGGCATCGGCGAGGAGGAGCGGCGACTTTGGGAGAGCATCTCCGTCACCGATCTGGATGCGGAAATCCGCATCGCCAAGCTGCAGTTGAAGCGGCTTATCGCCGCACAACGACGGGCGGAACTGGCAGAAGAAAACCACCGTGATGCTGCACCGCCAAATCGCAAGACGAGCAAGCCTATGAGTATGAAAACCCGTACGATCGACTATGACGAACGCGTGAACCGACTGCTCGGCCGAATCTCCGATCTGGTGGCGACCCGCGCAAAGCTGCAACGCGAGGCCGAGGCCGACAGCAAGGGGCATGGTCACGATCCGGCGGACGATCCGGTTGAACGCCTGGCTCGCCGAATTGATCGCGTCGCCGCCCGCATGAAGGTTAAGTCGGATAAAGGCGAGCATGACGAAGGTGGCGGCGGAAAGAGCGACACCTGATCAACCCGATCGTCGATCCGGGGCACCCGGTTGACACTTGGGCACAAGTCTAGCGCGGCTTACGGGCCTCAATAAGTACGGTGTGGGGATACTCCAAATCCAGCACCTCGCGACCTACAAGGCCGGACTCTCGGCAGGGCAGCATGCGTCGAACTTCCGTGAAGCCGGCTCTTTCGGCCAGCTCCCGGAGATAGCTTTCAGAGGGCGCGGTCAGATGCTCGCCGTTGCAGAAGACGAAATTGGCGAAGCGGCCACCGATGCTTCTACGCTCCAACGGGAAGGTGGAGAACCAATCACGATCGCCGGCGAGGAACTTGGCGCAGGCCGTGCCGACATCCGGACCGCCGACGCGAATGCCGCCCCCAGGTACGAGGACACGGAACATTTCGCGGAAATGAGTGGACAAATGACGGTCGGGAAAATGTTCCGGCAAGTGATGGAGTATGAAGAAGCCTTCCGTCAGGCCCAGGCCGTGAGCGCGTTGCCGCTCGAGGAGCCGATCGCGCCGGGCCAGTTCCCGTTTCTCGACGCCGATATCGGCGCGACCGATCTACCCGGCAGCGGGCGCAAGGTG
>DASPGI010000203.1:0-2078 GCA_035620695.1 Alphaproteobacteria bacterium | reverse complement strand
TTACTCCCTTGAAGGTCGAAGCGTCAGAACCTGCCCGCCCGGCTGCACCGATGCCTGACATCGGGGCCGTGCTGGCCATCACGGCCGCCGAGCTGTCACGATCCGAACTTTCGAGACCTGAACCGCCAAAACCTGAATCTCCAAGACCTGAGTCTCCAAGACGTGCGCCGGTGACGCGCCCCGATCTGCACGACGACTTCCAATCCGAGATCAAGGCGCGGGTCGCCAATTTCCGAGCCCATCAGGAGCGGTTCAACCGCGAGCGCGAGGCCTATTGCAGCGCGACCATGGCCAAGGTCCACGCCGCCTTGCAGGAAGGCCCGCAACCGCCGCGGCCGGGCAAGTAACCGACGCACCCAACGGTGCATCGCTCCGCGCCGCATCCGGCGCTCCCAACGCTACGTCGTCGTCCGTGAAGAGCGGCTAAGCGATTGAGCTGGAATCGCATTTGTCGTTTTTGATTGTTTTGGGATTGCAGGATTTTGATGCTTCGGGCATCGGAAGCCTGCAATTTCATTTTCGGGATTCCGTCGAATCGCTGGTCATGATTCCGTCGTCGCATCGGAGGTGGCGATGCGACCGAAGAAGCACAGGACGACGGGATCGAATGACCTGTTCCGGGCACGACTGGACCAGATCATCAACATGAAGCACGAGCTGGTTCAGCTCGCCGGCAAGGTCGATTGGGACTGGATCGACGGCGAGATCGCGCCGCTCTATAGCGAGAATGGTCGGCCCGGCATCGCGACCCGCTTCATGATCGGGCTGCTGCTGCTCAAGCAGATTTACGGCCTGTCCGATGAGGGGGTGTGCGAGCGCTGGGTCCACGACCCGTATTTCCAGTACTTCACCGGCGAAGAGTTCTTTCAGCACGCGTTCCCGCACGAGCGCTCGGACCTGAGCCACTGGCGCAAGCGGCTTGGCGACAAACTGGAGCTGTTGCTGGCCGAGAGCTTGCGGGTGGCGCACGGGACCGGCGCGTTACGCAGCCAGGACCTCAGGCGGGTCACGGTCGATACCACCGTGCAGCCGAAGGCCATCACCTTCCCGACCGATGCCAAGCTGCTGCACGCGGCGATCAAGGGGCTCAACCGCCTGGCGAGGAAGCACGGGGTCAAGCTGCGGCAGTCCTATCTTCGCATTGCCAAGACCGCGGCAATGATGGCGGGGCGCTACGCCCATGCCAAGCAATTCAAGCGGCATCAGCGGCAGTTGCGCATCCTGCGCAGCCGGCTGGGCCGGATCATCCGCGATATCCGCCGCAAGATCGAAGGTCAGGCTGTGCTCGAGAATGCGTTCGCCCTCCCGCTCAGCCGGGCCTCGCAGATCCGCTCGCAGCAGCAACGCCAGCGCGGCTGGAAGCTTTATTCCTTCCACGCCCCGGAGGTGGAGTGCATCGGCAAAGGCAAGGCCGCCGCGCCTTACGAGTTCGGGGTGAAGGCCTCCATCGTCACCAACAACCGCCGGGCTCCCGGGGGCCTGTTCGTGCTGCACGCCAGGGCGCTACCCGATAACCCGTACGACGGTCACACCTTGCGGGACGTCATCGACCGCACCGAGACACTCACCGGCTGCGCGATCGAGCGGGCCTATGTCGACAAGGGATACCGCGGCCACGACGCGCAAAATCCCCGCCGCGTCTTCATCTCTGGCCAGAAACGCGGCGTCTTCGGTGTCATCAAGCGCGAGCTGCGCCGCCGCTCCGCCATCGAACCCATCATCGGACACCTGAAGGCCGAGGGGCACCTCGGCCGCTGCTACCTCAAAGGCCGCGCCGGCGATGCCGCCAACGTCATCCTCTCCGCCGTAGGCCACAACTTCCGCCGCATCCTCGCCTGGCTGAAGGCTCTCTGGCGCCTGATCCTGACCACCCTCATCGCCGCCGCCAGCGACCGCTCACCGCTTAAATCGGCTTCTTAACGGACGACAAAGTAGCCTGGCGGCTGGATGGGCGCGAAGCGTCAAAACCTCCTCAAAGAACAGAACTAGTATCGCAACCGACATTGCAACTTACAGACGAATGCGTAAAGATTAGTCATTCAAGGTCGATTCCTTCATGACTATCGAACGCATCATTA
>DASPGI010000202.1:0-9601 GCA_035620695.1 Alphaproteobacteria bacterium | reverse complement strand
ATCCTCCGGGGCAACGTAATCCGGGCCGCCCTCCTTGGTCACGCGCGTGACGAAGTCTACGATGCTCTGCTTCGTCTGTCCGTCGTTCCAGGACGGCAGCGGGTCGGATTCAGCGAGTGCGGCAGTCGAAAGGGTAACGATCGCGACGATCGCGATCAGTGGACGAAAGAAATTCGACATTAACGTCGCTTCGAACAATCTGGAAGGGTGCAGGACGCGGGGCGAGCCTAGCCCGCCCCGCATCACGCCGTCTACTGAAGGTCGCTCTGCAGCTTGCTGAGTGCCTTCTCCAATTCCTCCATCTGTCCGCCGACGGTGAAGCTCGCCGGCTTCTGACGCGGCGGATATTCTTCAAAGGTCTTTAGGAACTTGCCTACATAGGCTTGCGCCGGCACGAGGATGTAGGCCCGCGAAAGCATCCAATCGTAATAGGTGTTGGACGTGATGTCGGCGCGCTCGTACGGATCGCGTCGCAGATTGAAGATCTTGGGCACGCGGAGTTCGGTGAAGGGATTGGCCCAGATCTTCAACGTACCGTTCGCGCGCTGCTCCATGAAGACGACCTTCCAATCGTGATAGCGCAACGCCATGAGGTCGCCGTCATCGGAGAAGTAGAACACCTCGTCGCGCGGCGCCTTCTCGTCCTTGCCCGTCAAGTAGGGCAGGAAGTTATAACCATCGAGATGAACCTTGTAGGTGGTTCCGCCCGCGTCATAACCGTCGAGCAGCTTCTCCTTGACATCCGGCGCACCTGCGGCGGCACAGAACGTCGGCAGCCAGTCCATATGATGCATGATGTCGTTGGACACCGAGCCTGCCTCGATCTTGCCGGGCCAGCGGACCATCGACGGCACACGCCAGCCGCCTTCCCAATTGGTGTTCTTCTCGCTGCGGAACGGCGTGGTGCCGGCATCCGGCCAGGTGTTCTGGTGCGGCCCGTTATCGGTCGAATAAAACACGATGGTGTTGTCGTCGATGCCGAGGTCGTCCAGCGCCTGTAGGAGCCTTCCGACATGCCGGTCATGCAGCACCATGCCGTCGGAATATTCGTCCTGCCCGGAGATGCCGCGGTCTTTCTCAGCGACGTGCGTGCGGAAATGCATATGCGTGCCGTTCCACCACACGAAGAACGGCGTGCCCGCCTCCACCTGCTTCTTGATGAAGCCAATGGCCGCCTCGACCGTCTCGTCGTCGACGGTCTCCATGCGTTTCTTGGTTAGCGGACCGGTGTCCTCGATCTTCTGCTTGCCGACCTTGCCGAAGCGCGGATCGACCGTGGGATCGTCGGTGTCGGTGGCCCAGCTATGCAGCACGCCGCGCGGACCGAACTTGTCGCGGAACTTCGGATCCTTGGGATAGTCCTCGTCCTCAGGCTCCTCCTCGGCGTTGAGATGATAAAGATTGCCGAAGAACTCGTCGAAGCCGTGCAGCGTCGGCAAAAACTCGTTCTTATCGCCGAGATGGTTCTTGCCGAACTGCCCGGTGGCATAGCCCTGGGCCTTGAGCAGCGTGGCGATCGTGGGATCCTCGGCCCGGAGACCGAGATCGGCGCCGGGCAGACCGACCTTCGACAGGCCGGTGCGGAACACGCTTTGGCCGGTGATGAAGGACGACCGGCCGGCCGTGCAGCTCTGTTCGCCGTAATAGTCGGTGAAGATCATCCCTTCCTTGGCGATGCGGTCGATATTGGGCGTGCGATAACCCATCAAACCCTTGGTATAGGCGCTGATATTGCCCTGACCGATATCGTCGCCCCAGATGACCAGGATGTTCGGCTTGTCCGGCTTGGTCTCCTGAGTCCACGCTGGACTAGCAGCCATGAACATGGCCGCAGCTATTGCGGCCGACGCAACAAGACTATTCTTCATTTCTTCTCCTCCTTACTTGGGATCGCTTCCTCATCCTGCTGGCTACTGTCCCGCCACGGAAAGCGGCATCGTCACGGTGATGAAGCCGGAATCGCCTTCCAAACGGTTGCGCACATCGAACTCGTGGAAATATTTCAGGCTCGCTGAGACCGGCAGCTCGCCGATCGTGAAATTCAGGTTCGCGACAGGGCCTATGGCCGCGACGCGCCCTTCGAAGGCCCCAAGGCGCGCGCCGCGGCCGCTGTCGCCGCTCACCTGGTCGTAGTAGTAGCCATTGACGCCGATGCCGAATTGCTTCGAGAAGTTCTGCACCACCGCGAACTCGTAGTGAAACTCCGTACCTGTCTTGTAATTGGTGTCCGGGTTTTCGCCGTTGAAGGTAAAGCCGGCAGCGCTCGAGATCTCCAAGCCGACCTTCGGATCAAGCCAGGTGAACGCGCCGTTCACGTCCACCGCCCAGCGGTTGAAGCCGATATTGGCGAGATTGCCGCGCTCCCAGAAGCCCACGGGGACATTCACCAGCGTGCCCACGTTCCAGTGCCAGTTACCATGATGCCAGCCAAGCATGACACCGGGCACGGGATCACCGAAGCGCGTCTCCTCGTCTTCGAGCGCTCCTTGTAGCGTGACGCCGAGCTGGGGAATCGGCAAGTTTGCTCCGGCTTCAACATGTTTCCAGCCGATCGGCGCCAGCACGATGAAGCCAACGTGCCCGCCGAGCACCTTGCCCGGCGCGACCCAGAGCGGCGCCACCAGATTGTAGTAAGCGTCCGCGTCGACGCCGCCATCGAGGGTGAGGCCCGCGATCTCAAGGGCGAAGTCCGTGCTGCCGGTATAGTAGAAATTATAGTCCTGCAGATAGGTGCCCGGCGGCGGCAGATAGCCCGCCATGGTCGTCTTCGAGCCGAGCAGATAGAAGCCGATCGCCCCTTCCGCGGCTGAGGCGGGAGTCATATGGGCCGCGAATGCACCCGCCGCTCCCAACGCCGCCATTGCGAGTGTTGTCCGCATCGTGAACCACCCTCCCCTGGTGCGCGTGTCGCGATCATTGCGCGATGGCGCTCCTCACCCGGCCTTGCCGGTATTCCTCAATCTCCGCCTCGGTCAGCTTGTGTTCGGTGATGTTGATGGTCAGCTTTTCCAGATCGCCGGTGAACTTGAACGGCACTTTGTAATCCTCGCTGACCGGCGTGCCGGTGTCCTCGCCGATATCGAGCGTCTCGTCGAGCGACATGCGATAGGGAATCGTCTGATCCAAGCGGCCGCTGGCGACCTTCTCGCCGTCGACGGTGATGGTCGCTTCGCCGCCTTTGCCGACGCCGCCGCCGTCATAGTTGAAGTCGACCGTGATCACGTGGCGTCCGGGCAAGACCTTGTCCTCGGCCGCCACCGTGTAGCGTTTCACGCCGGCAAGATTGTAGTGGAACACCGGCTTGCCCTCGAGCAGATAGAGGCCGAGGCCGGCGAAGCGCCCGCCTTGGGTCATGATCAGGCCTTCGGCGCCCTGTTCCGGAATATTCACCACGGCGCTGATGCCGAAGGACTTGTTCTTGAGGTCCGGCGCGCCGCCCTCCGGAATTCGCGTCATGCCGTCGTAATAGGTGAACTCCGTGAGCCCCCGGATATTGCTCGGTCGATTGTTGACGTCGAGGCGCTCGACCTTGGTGTTGTCGAGCGGCAGCACGTTGTATTTGACCGCCTCGATATAGAAGAGCCGCTGCAGCTCGCGCAGCTTCTCGGGATTCTCTTCGACGAGGTTATTCGCTTGGGAGAAGTCCTCGGCGACGTTGTAGAGCTCCCACTTGAAACCGTCGATCGGGTCGACATATTCGACGACGCTCGCCCAGGGCGGCGCCACCGGCGTCGTCGCCGCGACCCAGCCGTCATGGTAGAGCGCGCGGTTGGCGAACATCTCGAAATACTGCGTGGTGTGCTGCGACGGCGCGTCCGCATCGTCGAACGCGTACATCATGCTCACGCCTTCGACTGGATCCTGCTGGATGCCATAGACCGAGAACGGAGCCGGCACGCCGACGGCCTCCAGTATGGTCGGCATGATGTCGATCACATGCGCGAATTGCGGGCGGATCTCGCCGCGCGCCTTGATCTTGTTCGGCCAGGAGATGGCGATGCCGTTGCGCGTGCCGCCGAAATGGGAGGCGACCTGCTTGGTCCACTGGAACGGCGT
This sequence comes from Alphaproteobacteria bacterium, assembly GCA_035620695.1. Classification (GTDB taxonomy): domain Bacteria; phylum Pseudomonadota; class Alphaproteobacteria; order JAREAF01; family JAREAF01; genus JAREAF01. The sequence goes on along the minus strand of DASPGI010000202.1, from coordinate 5,545 downwards.
GTCCATGGCATGCGCCCAGCCGATCGGATAGTGGTTGAAGGTCATCGGGCCGCCGAGCTCGTCCATGCGGCGCAGCACCTCGGAGAACGGCTCCTTCAAATTGTTGAAGAAGGTCATCTCGTTGAGCAGACCCTGGCGGCTGCCTTCGGCGGAGGCGCCATTGTCGCCCTGGATGTAGATAATGAGCGTGTTGTCGAGTAGGCCCATCTCGTCGATGGCGTCGACGATGCGTCCCATCTGGTGGTCGGCGTGGGATAGCGCGCCTGCGTACACTTCCATCATGCGGGCGAACACCTTCTTCTCGTCGTCGCTCAGGGAATCCCAAGCGTCGATGCCTTCCGACCGCGTGGTGAGCTGCGTGTTCTCCGGGACGATGCCCATCTCCTTCTGCTTGGCGAGCGTCATCTCGCGCTGCTTGTCCCAGCCGTGGTCGAACTTGCCCTTGAACTTGTCGATCCACGCCTTGGGCGCATGGTGGGGCGCGTGCGCGGTACCGGGCGCGTAGTAGGCGAAGAACGGCTTGTTCGGCGCCATGGCATGTTGCATGCGGATCCAGCCGATGGCCTTGTCGGCCATGTCGCGGTCGAAATTGTAGTTTGGGTCGTCGTGGGGCGGCTCGATCGGCTTGGTGTTCTCGACAAGGGCCGGGGCCCATTGATTGGAGTCGCCGCCGACGAAGCCGTAGAAATATTCGAAGCCGAGCCCGACCGGCCACAGGTTGAACGGGCCGGCTTGGCTCGTCTGCCAGTCGGGCACGTTGTGGTTCTTGCCGAACCAGGCGGTGTTGTAGCCGTTGAGCTTGAGGATGTCGCCCAGGCCGCGCTTCGACTGCGGCACCAGCGTGTTGTAGCCCGGAAAGCCGACCCCTGCTTCCATGATGACGCCGGTGGCGGCGCTGTGATGATTGCGGCCGGTGAGCAGGGCCGCGCGCGTCGGCGAGCACAGCGCCGTGGTGTGGAAAGCATTGAAGCGCACGCCCGCATTGGCGATACGGTCCATGGTCGGCGTGGGGATCGGTCCGCCGAAGGTGCTGCTGGCGCCGAAGCCGACGTCGTCGGTCAGGATGATGAGCACGTTGGGCGCCCCTTCAGGCGCCGTCACTTGCGCGGGAAAGTCCTTCACCGAGTCGGCGGGCGTGAGCCCGATCTCGCCCTTGAAGGGCTTGTCCAGTATCGGCAGGACGCTGCGGTTCACCTCCTGCGCCGACGCTGCGGAAATTGAAAGCAGTAATAAGCCAACGGCGGCCAACGAAACGCTAAACCTGTACATCGAAACGCCTCCTTCTAATCTCACGTCTTGATCTGCGGAACCAGCTCGGCGATCGCCTGTTCCTTGTCCTCGCCTAGCAGGCGGAATCCGGCCAACACATCGCGACTCGTCGCCTGCACGATGAAATAGCCGTCGGCCTCGACCGGGCCGTATCCAGGCGGCAAGATTAGGTATTTGCCGCCTTTGCCCATATCTGGACCGACGACGCCGAGGTCGGCAAGTACACGCTGCCAGTTGTCGAGGATCATGCCCGCGATCAATCCCGCGGGGACTTCGACGACAAAGGGGCCGGTTTCCTTCAGATCGATGAAGGTGGCGATGTAGGGCGTCGTGTAGTTCGGCGTCAGGATGCCGAGCTTCTCGGCGAAGTCGAAGTAGTTCAACATCTCGCCGCTCTTGCCGCCGAAGACGTTATAATGGGCCCGGCGCCATTCGTTGATACCGACTGCGGGGATGCCCCAGATGTACGCCTGAGCCGCGCGCTGAAAGTCCATCTCGTCGTAGAGCTTCTGCAACGTCTCCTGTGACGGGTATCCGCTCTCGAAGGTGAGCGTGCCGATGCGCGTATCGATGGTCTCTTCGTTTTTTGCGGTCGCTTCCTCGGCTTGAGCCGCCGCATGAGTTGCTAAAGCACAAAGCGCCGTAGCGGCAAGCGGAACCAATACAACTCTCATCAGGCACCCTCCTCCTTGGTGTCCTTCAGCGATCTTGTCAGCCTGAGTTGCTCGCTAACCTCCCGTGGGAAACAGAAGCTGAACCTGGAAGCGGAGCTGCCAGTCAGGCCCACCCTCGGGCGTGATGACGTTGTCGTAGGCGCTCAAGGACATGTTCACGGCTGCGCGCCGATATTGAACACGCGGCCGACGCCGCCGCCGAACGGCAAGGTCCACTGGTCGCCGGACGCCCGCATCCAGTCGGCGGTGATGATCGGCGCGGTCGTGAGGTACCAGCCGTGCTTCAGGTTGTAGTTGATGAAGTACTGGAGCAGGAAGGCGTTCACGTCCGGCTCGTTGGAGTCGCCGGCGAACGACCAGATGTTGTTGACGAGCGCGCCGACCACCCACTTGCCCGGCGTCCAGACGATGGCGGCCGTGGGGCCCGCGCCCCACTTGTCGACTCCGAGGCTTCTGTCCGTGTTCGTTGGCAGCATAAAGGTCGGACCGGCGCCGATCATCAGCGTCGGGCTGACCTGATTGACGAAGAAGAAGCTCGGATTGAAATTGCCGAGGCCGAAATCGCTTTCGTCGCCTTGGTACACCGGCGGCTGATACACCACCGGCAGAATCCAACGCGTGACCAGGTTCCAGTCCTCGTTCAGCTTGAACGGGATGACCGGCTGGATGTTGAGGATGTTCTGGTCGTTGTCGAACGGTCCGACATTGAAGTTGGTGTTGTTCTGGAACGGAACCGAAATCAGATTGGCGATCGGGTTTTGCGCTTCCTGGGCGAGGTTCCCACCATCCTGCGCCTGTGCTGAAGAAAAACCGGCTGCGGCAAAGGTGAAGAGAGCAAACGCCCCGACGCGGCACCAGACCATCACGCCCCTCCCAGTGCGGGGACTCTTGCGGTCCCACGAGCCCGGACGGCGGCAGCGGATTTGCCGCTCTTCCGGTGTAAAAGCCTACCGCAAGTCGGCGAGAACATTGTCCCCAGCGGGACAATATGCCAAGATTTCACAATGAAGTTGATGGGGGAGCAGGTTCTATCGCGGCACGGCTGGCTTGCGCGCCAGCCCAAGGACTTTCAGCGCCAAGTTCTTGCCGAATCGCAGCTTCAGCATTTCGAGTGCGGCGCGCCGGTTTATCACTTGGGCGACCCGCCGGGCGGCATCTACGGCGTCGCCTCTGGCGCGGTGGGCATCTCGATCGCGCCGGGCGAAGGCGGACCCTATCTCGCGCATCTCGGCACCGCGGGATACTGGATCGGGGAAGGTCCGTTTCTGACCGGCGAACCGCGGCGGGTCGAACTCATGGCGATGTCTCGGTGTGTGCTCCTCAATCTTCCGCTTCACGTCATGGAGCGCATGGCGGCCGAGGACCCGATGAACATCCGCCGCTTCGCGCAGATCGCAATCAGCAATGTCGATCTTGCGCTGCGCGTCATCGGCGATCTCATGATCGCCCAGCCGGAACGGCGGATCGCTGCCGTTCTAGTCCGTTCGGCTGGCCCGCAGCAAAAGCCAATGGTTCGCGTGTCACAGGCTGAACTTGGTCGGATGGCAAACGCCTCGCGTAAGCTCGTGAACAAGGCGCTCCACAACTTCGCCGGTTTGCGCTGGGTCGAGCCCGGCTACAACGCCATCACGATCCATGACGTGCAGGCGCTAGGACAATTCGCCGCCGGTAAATAGCTTGGGTGATGTCGGCCTTTGACACTTAGGCCGCGCGAACGCGCCTACTCTCGCGGCTGGTTCAGCACGGTGCGGAAGCCGAGATGGCCGGCGCTGAGATCGACTTCTTGCGGCTGGCGCGCCGTGGGCCGGTAGCGCGAGCAATAATTATGCGCGCAGAGATATGAGCCGCCCTTGATCACCTTGGACGGCGCCTGGCCGGCGGCAGTGCGCAACTCGAGCATGCTCGGACCGCTCGGATTGAACTCAGCGACGCGGGCGTGCTGGGGCACATACCAGTCGCCGGTGAGCTCCCAGACATTGCCGAGCATGTCGTAGAGCCCATAGCCGTTGGGCGGGAAGCAGCCGACCGGAGCGGTGCCGGCATAGCCGTCCTCTTCGGTGTTGTAGACCGGGAAGATGCCCTGCCAGCTATTGGCGAGCGGCTTGCCGTCCTTGTCATAGGCCATGGTCCAGTCTTCATCGGGCCCACGGCCGCCGCGCGCGGCATACTCCCATTGCGCCTCGGTAGGGAGCTCACGCCCTCGCCACTTCGCATAGGCCAGCGCATCCTCGTAGGCGACATGCACCACGGGATGGTTCTCCTTGCCCGCGATGGACGAGCCCGGCCCTTCCGGCTCGCGCCAGTTCGCGCCTTTCACATATTGCCACCATTGGGTGAGGTCCCCGCCGCGGCTGAGCTTGGTCGGCTGAATGAACAGCATCGAGCCCGGCTCGCTCAATTCCTCCATCCCGGGATGCGTCTTGGGATCGACGCCGCGCTCCGCCAGGGTCTTGTAACCGGTCGCTTCCAAAAACTCGGCGAACTGGGCGTTGGTCACTTCGTGCCGGTCGATCCAAAAGCCGTCGACCGTCACTTGATGGCTGAACCGCTCCTCCGGCCGTTCGCGGTCGGCGCCCATGGCGAAGCTGCCGCTGGGGACGAAGACCATCCCCGGCCGATCGCCTTCCCCGGCAGGCAAGCCCGAATAGGTTTTGCAATTCTCGATCGGACCGGCCGAGGTCGGCACAGCTCCGACAAGGGTCTGCGTCATAGCGCAACCGACGCACGCAAGGACGCAGATACGAGTGAGGGTCAAGGCGATCAACTCCGACACAGCTGTTTGCAGGCATCCTCGGAGGGCGCGGAACGCGCGCCCTCCGGGGGGACGCCCATTATCGATCCAGCAGCCCTAAGCCATGCTTGTCGAGCCAAGCCTTCCATGCCTCCTTTGCCTCGGGAATGATGTTATAGACCGGCGGATTGTTCGACATGAATCCGACCTTGAATTGCGGCGGATAGCTGAACAGCTCCTTCAGATACCAGCCGGCCGTCTCGCCGAGCGGCACCGCCATCGGAATGTGGCGGACGCCGATCGACACGTCCTCTTGCGGGTTGGTGTACAGATTGACGATGACCGCGCCGCCGGTGTCCGTGAAAATCGATCCGGAGAAGCCGCCGGTGTAGCCGCGCTTCATGTTCCCGTCTTCGATCTCACCGGTTACTGTCGCCTTGAACTCGTCGATGCGAATCGCCGAATAGTACTGGTTCAAGGTGTAGATGCGGCTGCGGCGCGCCGACAGACCATCGTCGGCGATCAGGAACCCAGCTTGGTCTACGCCGTCGATATAGGTCTTCTCGGATAACAACTCGGCGAGCTTGCCGCCGGGATAGCCGGCCAGATGCAGCGCCGTTGGCAGGAGGTCCGCCAGATCGAACAACTGGTCCGATTTGCGCGATTGGATCATCCCCTTCCAAAAGACGAAGGTGGGCACGCGCACGCCGCCTTCCCAGCTCGACCCCTTGCAGCCGCGGAACGGAGAGCGGCCATGCGGCGGGATTTCGCATTCCGGTCCATTGTCGGAGGTGAAGATGACCAGCGTGTTCTCCGCCTCGCCGATCTCCTCGAGCTTGTCCATCAGCTTGCCGAGCACATGGTCCATGTG
>DASPGI010000201.1:0-4930 GCA_035620695.1 Alphaproteobacteria bacterium | reverse complement strand
CGTGTATGTCCATGCTCGGCAGGCTCCCGGATCGAGGGGGGACCGCCCCCGCCAGCGCGTGCGAAGGATGAGGACCGCAGGCTGTTCGCGGATCTCAGTCCGGGCCGTAGATCTCGGCCTCCACCCGGCGCATCAGCGCCGCCTCGCCGATCAGCGTCGCGGTCGAAGCCGCGGCCCAGGCCCCGCGGCCGCTCCGAAGCGCGCGGGCGGCGCTTTCGAGCGCCCCGGCGATGCCAGCCGTCGAATCCTGCTCGGTTCCCGCGGCGGGGACGACCAGCACCACGGTGGCAAGGCTTTCCGGCGCGGCTGACATGACATGATCCTGCGACATGGCGATGACGTTCCCTCGAAACGTGGAAGGTTGACCGGTACGCTCAATTGCTATCGCAGGCCGGAGGCAGGGTCGAGCCAAGTAATTCTCATCCCCGGTCATCAGATTTACTTATGCCTACCGGCGTGCCGCCATGATGACGGCAGCGGGGCGCTCGTCCGCGCGACGCCCGAGCGGAACGCGCCGGCTCGGGCGGCATCAAGAACTCAGCGGGGTGACCGGAACAAGAAAGAGAGCCCGAGCCCTTGGAAGGGTTCAAAGCAAAATGGTCGGAGCGGCGGGATTTGAACCCACGACCCCCAGACCCCCAGTCTGGTGCGCTACCAGGCTGCGCCACGCTCCGCCCGAGAGCCAGGGCCGCGGATCCAACGCCCCTCCCGGCGGGCGTCTATATAGCCCTTCGAAACCGCCAGGGCAACGTTCGGAATAGGTTGGAGCAAGGAGGACTAGGACAGCCTGCGCCGAATATCCTCAACCATCGCCCGCATTTCCTGGAGATCCTCGAGCAGGCTCTCCAGCCTGTCTCGATTCATCTCCGCCGCGATGCCGGGCGCAGGCTCCTCGATCGTTTCCGCCGTGGTAGAAACCTCGTGCCTCAAGCCGCCTTCGCGCAAGAGACGTTGCACGCCCTTGATCGTGTAGCCTTCCTGGTAGAGCAAGCGGCGGATGCGTCGCAGAAGGTCCACATCCTCGGGACGGTAGTAGCGCCGGCCGCCTCCCCGCTTCAATGGGCGGACTTGGGGGAACTTCGTTTCCCAGAAGCGCAAGACATGCTGGGGCACGTCCAACTCCTCGGCGACCTCGCTGATCGTGCGAAAGGCGCCCGGCGATTTCTCAATGCGCCGGCTCGGAGCGAGCTTCCTTGCCGGATTGGGCACGGCCATCGCCAATACTCCTTGACCTAAGCCTCGCCTTTGTCGACGAGGCCCTGGTTGATCCGGTTCTTCAGGACGTGTGAGGCACGAAAAACGAGAACCTTGCGGGGATGGATCGGAACCTCCTCGCCTGTCTTTGGATTGCGGCCCATTCGCTGGCCCTTCTGGCGCACGAAGAAGCTCCCGAAAGAGGATATCTTGACGCTGTCGCCTCGCGCCAGCGCCTCCGCCATCTCCTTGAGGACCGATTCGACAAGCTGCGCCGACTCGTTCCGCGACAATCCGACCTCCTGGTAAACCGCTTCGCTGAGCTGCGCCCGGGTGACCGTGTCGGCCGCCATTCTGCTCCCCCTGTCGGCTTTTCCGTATTGTTAGACTTGTGCCAGAAAGGCGTCAATTACATAGGGATGCGCAATGAGATTGAAGTTCGACGGTCGAGAGCGCCGGCCGGCGTCACCAACGGATTAGGCCCGATCCCCAGGTAAAGCCGCCGCCCATCGCCTCAACCAGCACGAGATGGCCGGGTTTGATGCGCCCATCGGCCTGCGCTTCGGCCAGGGCCAGGGGAATCGAAGCGGCGGAGGTGTTGGCGTGTCGGTCGATTGTGGTGACCACCTTTTCGCTCGGCAGGTTCAGCCGTTCGGCCATGCTGACTATGATGCGCTGATTGGCCTGATGGGGCACCAGCCAGTCGATATCGGCGGGCGTCAGGCAGTTGGCCGCAAGCGCTGCGTCGATGGCATCGGCAAGGTTCACGACCGCATGCCGAAAGACTTCACGCCCATGCATGCGCAAATGGCCGACCGTGCCCGTCGAGGACGGCCCCCCATCGACATAGAGGAGGTCGTATTGGCGGCCATCGGAATAGATGTGCGTCGACAAGATGCCGCTATCTCCCTCCGCCGACTGGAGCAGCATGGCGCCGGCGCCGTCGCCGAAGAGAACGCAGGTATTGCGATCTTCCCAGTCGAGAATCCGCGAGAAGGTCTCCGCGCCGATCACAAGCACGTTCTGGGCCTGGTCGGCCTTGATGAAATTGTCGGCGACCGCCAGGGCGAAGACGAAACCCGAGCAGACCGCCTGCAAGTCGAAGGCGGCGCCCCGGCTCATGCCGAGATTGGCCTGCACCCGGGTTGCGGTAGCAGGAAAGGTCAGATCAGGTGTCGAGGTGGCAAGCACGATCAGATCCAGGTCGCGAGCGCTGAAGCCAGCTTGTCCGAGGGCTGCATCGGCCGCGCGCGTCGCCAGATCGGAGGTCAGCTCGCCTTCGGCGACGATATGGCGCTGCGCAATCCCCGTGCGCTGGCGGATCCATTCATCGCTGGTATCGAGCCGCGACGCCAGCTCCCGGTTGGTGACCACCCGCTCGGGCAGGAAGCCCCCGCAGCCGACGACCCTGGAACGGACCGTCATCAGAGTACAGCCGCCGCAGGCGGTTCCGCGGCAATACTTACTGTCTCCAGATCATGGCGGATCTTCTCGAGAAATCCGTGCTGGAGCATGTCTACGGCCGCCCCGATAGCGTTCGAGAAGCCGAAAGCATCGGCGCCGCCATGGCTCTTTACTGCGATTCCGTTCAGGCCGAGCAGCATGGCCCCATTGTAGCGTCGGGGATCGGTGCGCACCCTAAGCTTGTTCAACGCCGGACGCGCCAGGGTGTAACCGAGCCCCGCGATCCAGGAGCTGCGGAAAGCCTGCTTGAGGAAGTCGCTGTAGAGTTTGGTCGTGCCTTCGATCGCCTTCAGCGCCACGTTCCCGGTGAACCCGTCGGTGACGATCACGTCGACTTTCCCGGAGACGATGTCGTTGCCCTCGACGAAGCCGAAATATGTGCCGGGCAGCTTGGCTTCCCGCAGCAGGGCATTGGCTTCGCGCAGAACGTCGTTGCCCTTCTGCTCCTCGGAGCCAACATTGAGCAGTCCGACACTGGGATCCAGCACGCCCAGCACCGTGCGGGCAAATACATTGCCCATCACCGCGAACTGACACAAATTGTTGGCGTCGCAATTCAGATTGGCGCCGAGATCGAGCATGACGCTCTCACCGCGCAAAGTTGGATAATAGGACGCGATGGCCGGCCGGTCGATGCCCTGCATCGTCTTGAGCACGAACTTCGCCATGGCCATCAAAGCGCCGGTATTGCCCGCTGATACCACGGCCGCCGCCACGCCCTCACGCACCGCATCGATCGCCAGCCGCATGCTCGAAGCGCGCCCGGAGCGAAGGGCGATCGAAGGCTTGTCCTCGCCGCGCACGACATCCTCGGCATGCCTTATTTCCGTTACCCGGCCAAGAGCCGGCAGCCGCTCGATCAACGGCCTCAACCGTTCCTCAATCCCGAACAGTAGGAACCGCACATGAGGATGGCGTTGGCGTGCAAGATCGGCGCCGCGTACCACCATCGCCGGCGCATGATCGCCGCCCATGCCATCCAAAGCGATGGTGACCGGACCCACCTTCAAATCAATCCTGCGCCTTTAGTCTGCAACCTCGACCTTTACGATCTCTCGGCCGTCATAGTGACCGCATGACTTGCAGACATGGTGGGGTAACTTGCGCTCGCCGCAGTTGGAGCACTCGTTCGTGCTGACCGGCTTCAGCGCGTGGTGCGACCGGCGCATGTCGCGCCTGGACGGCGAGGTCTTTTTCTTAGGAACGGCCATAGGTTACATCCTGCTGGGGCTCTTGGACGGGCGCCCTCTCTTAATCAAAATCCCGACCAGCCACAAGGGGAGCGCTCCGCTTACCGCTCCCGTAACGGTTTCAGCGCGCCTAGTTCCGCAAAGGGCTTAACCTTTCCTCGAGATTCCTCATCCTTTCCCGGGGCATATTCCGCGGGCACGCTTGCCCCCGGCTTGCGAGGGTAGGGATCGAGCGAGAGCGCCAAATGCTGCGCCACAGTCTCTCCAAGATCGATGGCACCCCCCTCAATCGGCTCGGGCTCATCCTCCCCGTCCTCTCCCGCAAAGAGCGCGCCCATGCCCGGACCGCCTTCGCCGAACAGAGCGGAAAAAGACTCCGACAGCTGCGCAGGGACGGGATCCAAGGTCACCACGCAGGTCTGCACCAGATCGGCCTCGAAGCTGGCTTCGACCCGAAACAGGTTGCGCGAGACCGGAAAGATCTCCGCCTTGGCTTTGAGCCGGTCCAGGCTTACGAGCGCAAACCTCCGCGCCAACGCCTCCCGTTCCAAGGCATCGGCCTCGATCTCCAACGAGACGCCTTCGGACCCGATCCGATCGACCTCGACCGGCCGCGAGAATTCCGGTTGTGGCAGCGCCAGGGGCCTCGGCATGTCAACTCACTCGAACCAGCCGCGTGCCAGAAGCCGCGAACCATAGGAGATCGGGCAATCCGGGGTCAACGCTCCTGCCCTTGGGCCGATGCAGCCGAGCCGGATGTCGGGGGCGGTCCGAAGAGTGGGCCGGCCGGAGGCACTGTCGACAACAGACCCGCACTTTCCTGGCGCACATAGGCGGCCAGGGCCGCAAGTATGGCCGGCGCGGGCCCGGGTTCGGCTGCTGTCCCAAACAGATTGCGCTTCAGTGCCGCTTCCAGGGCTCCCCCTGAGTCGACCAATCCGCGTTCGTAGGCCGCGATCCGCCCGTAGAGAGCCTGGACCATGGTCTTGACCCGCCGGCCGACGCCGAGATCACCGGCGCCAAGCTCACGCAGGCTTGCATCCATATCCTCCACGAAGCAGTCGACCAGAGCCTGCCCGGTT
>DASPGI010000200.1:0-12591 GCA_035620695.1 Alphaproteobacteria bacterium | reverse complement strand
GGCGTCACCACCGTGCTGGAAATGCCGAACACCAACCCGCCGACCACGACCGAGGAGGCGCTTCGGGACAAGCTTGAGCGCGCTCGCGGCCGCGCTTGGTGCGATCACGCCTTTTTCGTAGGCGCGACCGAGGAAAATGCGGGTGCGCTGGCGACGCTGGAACGCCTGCCGGGCTGTGCGGGCGTCAAGCTGTTCATGGGCAGCTCGACCGGCACTCTCTTAGTCGGGGAGGATGAGGATATCGAAGCGGTGCTGCGCGGCGGCAAGCGGCGCGTGGCCGTGCATGCCGAGGACGAGGCGCGCCTGCGCGAGCGGCTGCCCTTGGTGCGGGACGGCGGCGATCCTGGCTTGCACCCGGTCTGGCGCGACGAGGAGACAGCGCTTCGCGCCAGCCTGCGGTTGCTGAAGCTGGCTCGGCGCTGGGGGCGCCCAGTCCATCTGCTGCATGTCACCACGGCCGAGGAAATGGATTTGCTGGCGCGACACAAGGACATCGCCACCGTCGAAGTGACCCCTCAGCACCTGACGCTGGTTGCGCCCGATTGCTACCGCGAGCTCGGCACATTGGCCCAGATGAATCCGCCCATCCGCGAGGCCCGCCACCGCGATGCGTTGTGGCGCAGCATCGGCGAGGGTGTCGTCGACTGCCTGGGATCCGACCATGCACCGCATACGCAAGAGGAAAAGAGCCGCCCTTATCCGACCAGCCCGTCCGGCATGCCGGGGGTCGAGACCATGCTGCCGCTCATGCTCGATCATGTGGCGGCCGGAAGGCTCAGCCTTGAGCGGTTGGCCGACCTGACGGCAGCCGGTCCCGCGCGCATCTATGGCATCGCCGGGAAGGGACGTATCGCGGTCGGCTACGATGCAGATCTCGTGCTGATCGACCTTAAGCTGCAAAAGACTCTTTCAGCAGAGCAGCTTGCAAGCCGTTGCGGGTGGACACCATTCGAGGGAAGGAAGGTGATGGGCTGGCCGATCATGACCTTGCTGCGCGGCGCAGTTGTCATGCGGGAGGGCGCGCTTATCGGCGTACCGACCGGACAGCCGGTCCGCTTCTTCGATACCCTCCCGACCACGGAGCCAGCCTAGGGATCCGACCGGGCCTCATGCCCGGCCGGATTCGCCGGAATTCGTCACGTCCGGGACACGCCACCCTGCTGCGGGCCCCCGCGGCCGCCCATGGCGCTGCCCGGGCCGCGCTGCTGGCTCGCGCCTTGTGCGAACTGGCCGCCACCCTGGCCTTCCATCTGCTCGCCGAAGGCACGCGCGGCGTCGCTGGCGATGCGGGCCGACACTTCCGACATGCGGCTGCCGGTGTCGATCATGGCCTGCACCTCGTCCCGAAGCAGCTCGCTCTGCGCGGCGAAAAAATCACCTGGTGAACGCGAGCGCATGAGATTCTGCATACCGTCGACATTCCGCTGCATCACATCCTGAGCGCAGCCGATCCACTCCTGCCAGATCGTCTGCATGCCGCTGGCCAGCACGGTTCCGTACTTCACCGCGGCTTCCAGGCCCTGTGCCGTTTCGCGCGCGGAGCGCGAGTAGAGTTCCGAGGCCACCTGACTTGCCTGCTCGGCCGCGCCACGCATCTGCTCGGCGCCGCGCCGTCCGGCCTCGCCCACCTCCTCCAGGCCGCGCCGCCCGGCTTCACCCGCCTCGCGGCTGGCCTCGGCGAAGTTGTGGGCCGCTGCAGCGGCGCGACGGCCGCCGCTCTGCGCCTCTTCCCTGCGCGCCTTCTCGGTCTTGCCTTCTGCCATTGGGTGTCTCCCGTTCCCGAGTTGTGAGAATCCCCCTAACCGGCCGGGCGGAACTGGATCGGCCCTTCTTCTTCTGTCCGATCTGGGGAAGCAAGGGGACAACATCATAAGCACCACGTTCGTTGCCTTACAAAGTCTCGTTGGGATAGGTTTTTCATTTTCGGTTTTCTTTGAAATCGTCTTCAATTTGCATTCGTGATTATCGCCCGCGAACGCGCCCTGCAGAATGAGAAATTCTGTCGACCGCACGCAACGGAGATGAAGCGGCGTCCGGCATGTGCTAGGAGTCTCCCGACGTTCTGACGGGTTTCAGCATACGCATGAGTTTCAACGCATTGGTGCTGGAGGAGAGCGGCGGAACGATTCGCGCCACGTTGCAGCGAATCGACGACGAGGCGCTGCCCGAAGGCGATGTCAGCGTCCGTGTCAGCCACTCGACTCTGAACTACAAGGACGGACTAATTCTGGGCGGACTTGGCCGACTGGTCCGAAGATATCCACATGTGCCCGGCGTTGATTTCGCCGGCACGGTCGAACAATCGACGCATCCGGCGTGGAAAAGCGGCGACCAAGTGATCCTGACCGGCTGGCGGGTCGGCGAGACGCGGTGGGGCGGTTATGCCGAGAAGGCTCGGGTGAAAGGCGACTGGCTGGTGCCCCTGCCGGCGGGGCTGACTGCAGCGCGCGCGATGGCGGTCGGCACGGCCGGGCTCACCGCGGCACTGGCGGTGATGGCCTTGGAGCGGCACGGGCTAGAGCCCGGCGCGGGCGAGGTCGCGGTGACGGGCGCGGCCGGCGGGCTCGGCTCGGTCGCCATCGCGCTTCTGGCGCGCCGCGGTTATTCCGTCACCGCCTCCACCGGCCGTGTCGAGACGCACGACTATCTGCGCGAGCTTGGCGCAAATGCCGTCATCGACCGTGCGGAACTGGCGCGGCAGCCCGACAGGCCGCTCTTGAGCGAGCGCTGGGCGGGGGCGGTTGATGCCGTCGGCGGCAGTACCCTGGCCAGCCTCCTGGCGGGCATGCGCTACCGCGCAAGCGTGGCTGCGTGCGGCCTTGCCGGGGGATCGCAGCTGGAGACCACGGTCATTCCTTTCATTATCCGCGGTGTCAAACTCCTCGGCATCGATTCGGTGATGGCGCCGGTCGCCGAGCGCCTCGAGGCCTGGAGGCGAATTGTCGCCGATATGCCGATGGATCTGCTTGACCGCATGACCACCACGGTTGGGCTTAAGGACCTTCCCGAGTTGGGCCCGCGCATTCTCAAAGGGGAAGTCCGAGGACGGGTGGTGGTCGAGATCTGAGCGGCAGCTCGAATTCCGCCGCCGCTCCAGGAGGGGGATCGAACATGATTTCTGCACGCCTTGCGCTGCTGCTGGCCCTTTTTCTAGCCCACCTTTCCGGCGCAGCTCAGGCGCAAATCCTGCCGGCCCATCCGGTCAGCGCCGTCACGATCTATCCCGACCGGGCCGCCGTCACGCGCAGCATCGAGGTCGATCTCCTGGCCGGTCGCAACACCGTGCTCGTGACCGACCTGCCTGCCACGCTGTTGCACGAATCGGTTCGCGTGGACGGCACGGCCGGGGTGGCAGTGCGTCTCGGTGCGGTCGAGGTCCGCAACCGCTTTGAAGAGCAACCACGCGCCGAGGTCGAACGGCGGCTTCGAGACGAGATCGAGGCGCTGCAGGATCGCCGCCGCGCCCTCGACGACGAGATCCGCTCGGCGCAAACGCAGCTCGATTTCATTGCGGCCTTGGGCCGCGACGCGCCGGTCATCGCCGCCGAGGAGCGGGCGAAAGGGATTCTCGAACCGCAAAGCTGGGAGCAGGCTTGGGCTGCCGTTTCATCCGGCACCGCCGATGCGCTGCGCCGCGTCCGCGAGGCTGAGCTCAGTCAGCGCGCCATCGACCGCGAGCTTGCTGCAAAGCAACAGGAGTTGGCGCAGATCGCTTCCGGCGGCCCCGGCTCGATCGAGATCGCCATCGAGTTCGAGGCCGGGGCGGACGGACCTGCGCAACTGGCGCTTACCTATCAAGTGCCGAACGCATCCTGGCGGCCGCTTTACGAGGCCCGGCTCGACAGCGAGACGGGCGGAATCGCCCTCACCGTTCTGGGCGAGGTGCGTCAGCATACCGGCGAGGACTGGTCGGACGTAGCCTTGACCCTTTCGACCGCGCGACCCGCCCTGGGGGCGATCGTTCCCCGGCTCGAGCCTTGGTTTATCGGCGCCGCCGCGCTCGCCCGACGAGAGCTCGACCAGGCATCCCCGACGAGCTACGCCCAACTCGACGAGGAAAGGGAGAAGGCGGGTCAAGAGCTCGCCGATACGAAGGCCAAGCCTGCCTCGCCGGACCAGCCGATTGATCTCGGCGCCGCCGCCTTCATCGGCAGCGAGTTCTCCGCCGAGTATCGCGTGGCCGGGCTCGCCAATGTTCCCGCCGACGGCTCCTCGCATCGGTTCACCATTGCCGACCGCGAGATGAGCGCGACGCTGTCGGTTCTGTCGACGCCGCGCTTTGCGCCGGTCGGATATCTGATCGCCACCGCGAAGCATGAAGGCGAGGAGCCGCTTCTGCCCGGCCCCGTCTCGGCGTTTCGAGACGGCTCCTTCGTGGGGCTTGCCCAGATCGGCGTGACGCGGCCGGGAGAGGAGTTGGAGCTTTCCTTCGGGGCCGACGACAAGGTCAAGATCGAGTACCGCCTGGTCAATGACGGGCAGAGCCAGGAGGGCTTGATCTCGACCGAGCGGCGTATCGACCGGCAATATCGGATCACCGTCGCAAACCACCACGACGAGGCGCTCGAAATCACGGTGCTCGATCAAATTCCCGTCTCGCAGGATGAGCGGATCGAGGTGGAGCTGGTGAAGTCCGGAACCAAGCCGACGGAAAACGATCCCGAGGGCCGCAAGGGAGTGCTCGCCTGGAGTTACCTTTATGAGCCCGACGAGGAACGGGCGATCGACTTCCGCTATGCGGTGACCTCGCCCACCGATCTGCCGGTGCTGGGACTGTAAGGTCTTAGAGCCTTTTGCGAGGAGATGTGATCGGAACGCATTAAGCTCTCGCCGCGCTCGGGCTTGAGAGAAGTGAAAATGTCCCTCGCCCCCGCGGAAAGCGGGGAGAGGATGGCCGAGCAGGAGTCGAGACGGGAGGGAAGCGCGTGCAATCCGACGCTTGCCGAACAGGCTTGCGTCCGCCTTGCGATGGACGCTTGCGGGCCTTTCGCTTCCGAGGCTTGGTCTCAGAGCGCGGTCAGCGACCCATAGGTCTCGGGTCGGCGATCGCGGAAGAACTGCCAGAGGTCGCGCACCTCGCGCACCATGTCCATGTCCATTTCGGCCGTGACGAGCTCGTCCTTGTCCTCGCTGGCCTCCGCCAGAATTCGGCCGCGCGGGTCGCAGACATAGGAGGTGCCGTAGAACCGGCCGATCTTCCAGGGCGCTTCCGTTCCGGGACGGTTGATCGCGCCGATGAAAACGCCATTGGCGACCGCCGCCGCCGGCTGCTCGAGCTTCCAGAGATATTGGCTGAGGCCCGCGACCGTGGCCGAGGGATTGACGATATATTCCGCGCCGTTCAAGGCCAAGGCGCGCCATCCCTCCGGAAAGTGCCGGTCGTAGCAGATATAGACGCCGAGCTTGCAATAGGCGGTGTGGAAAACCGGCCAGCCGGAGTTGCCGGGCTTGAAGAAGAACTTCTCGTAAAATCCTGCCACCTGCGGAATATGCGACTTGCGATACTTGCCGAGATAGCTGCCATCGGCATCGATGACGGCGGCGGTGTTGTAGTAGACGCCGGTCATCTCCTCTTCGTAGATCGGAACCACGATCACCATCGCATGCCTGGCCGCGATCTCCTGCATCAGCTTGACGGTGGGCCCATCGGGAATTCTCTCGGTGGCGCGATACCACTTCACATCCTGGCTCGGGCAGAAATAGGGCTGGTGGAACACTTCCTGGAACGAGAGCACCTGGACGCCGCGCCGCGCCGCCTCGTCGATGAAGGGCAGATGGGCCTCGATCATCTGCTCGCGGATGCGATCGGGGCTTTGGCTCGTGTCGCCCTTGAGGTTCATCTGAATGAGACCGGCGGTGACCTTCGCCATGAGAGCATCCTCGCATTCTAGAGTCGTAACCGTTCGACGCTGAGAGTAGCAAGAGCGCGCCTGAATCGGGAAGCGGTCGCTTCGCGGGTGCACTACGTCCTTTGCGCCCGAGATTTGTCATCGACGCGCAGCGCGAGAGGTTTAGAATTTTTTTCGAAGGAACTGCCCCCCTCAGGGAGGTGTAAAGATGCCTCGATACCTGATCCAGTTTTGCTACACGCAGAAATCAATGAAGGCTCTGATCGACCGGCCGCATGATCGCACCGAAGCGGCGCAGCGGTCGATCGAGGGATTCGGCGGACGGCTGGAGTTCTTCTCCTATTGCTTCGGAGAGTATGACGGCGTCGTGATCGCCGAATTCCCCAACCATGAGGCGGCGATGGCCTCGCTACTTGCGCTCAATGCTGCCGGCGCCCTCACCAAGACCTCGACCACGCCGCTGATCTCGGTCGAGGAGGGCGTGCGCGCAATGAAGAAAGCTCACGACACGAAGACCGGCTACGCGCCGCCGGGCTGATCAAGACGTCGGCCTGATCGGCGGGTCTTTCGGCTCCCGGCTCGGCGTCGGGAGCCGGAGGGCTCGCCGTCGGCAAGCCACCACATAGAAACCCTCGCTAAGGAGCGCTCAGCGGGTGGCTGTGAGCCCCTGTGCGATCTCCTGCGCCAGCAGACCGAGGCTGTCACTCATGGCGCGAACCATCGCCTGATAGTCTCCAGCGGCGGAGACCGGCGACTGCGTCCGAAACCGGCTGCCGGCGATCTGTTGATCATCGCTGTCGAAAATCCGCCACTCGGCTTCGAGCACGGCCGAGGAACCCGCATCGACATCGAATCGCCGTACTGTTACTTCAACGATGCGATCGAGCCGCGTGCCGTGCTGGCGGGGCAGCACCACCACGGATTGGGCCGGGGCAAGGCGGAAGAGGCTTTCGGCGAGCGTTTGCGTCACCATACCGTCGAGAGGCTCAGCCCAATGGTCCAGATCCGCAAGGTCGATCTGGACTGGGGTCGAACGGGTCACGATCTGCGGACGGTCGAGATAGCCCGGCAGGTCCACCGGCTCCAGGCCGACGGCCAGAGCACGATCCGGCGATGGTGGGGACTCAGCGCCCGCCACCGGAGTCAATGCATAGAAACGGGTGGGCGGTGTTGCGGCGCAAGCCGCGATCGCGAGCGACAGGGCCACCAGGATCGCGGATGCGATCACGATGCGAGGGCGTATGCGTGTCACTGCTGAGCTCCCCGCTTTCCGTGGATTAGCGCTTCCGGATGGCGTTCGAGATACTCGGTCAGGCTGCGGATCGACCGTGAGGCGGCCGCCAGCTCCTTCAACGTGACGCCCAGATCGTAGCGAAGCCTGGACTCCTCGCCGAATGTGCGGTTCATCGAAGTGAGCGTCGCATCCGCGGTATCGAGTGCGCCCGCAGCCGAATCGGCGGTCCGCTTCAATGACTTCGCAAGCGAGCCGAACTCGGCATCCGCCGTGCGCAAGAGCTTGCGCAGGTCCTCGGCCGACTGCTGGAGCGCAAGCAGAGCGCCTGTCATTTCCGGCGACCCGACAAGGCCATCTAGTTTGCCGACGACGCCGCGGACTTCCTCGACAAGCTCAGGAATCGGCGCTTGCGCGATCTTGCCCAGGACCTCGTTCACAGACCGCGTAAGCTCCTCGATCTCGGTCGGCACGGTCGGGATCTCGGGATAGACGCCGCCCATGCGGAGCTCACCGGCAGGAACATCGGGATGGAAGTCCAGCGCTATCACCGTCTCGCCGGTAAGGATGTTCCCGGATTTGAGCTGGGCGCGCAGGCCTTTACGCACCATTTCGGCCATCCCCTGATAGGGCTCCATGCGGGCAGCGGAGCCGCGCACCTCGATATGGCCCGGTTCGATGTCGAAGGTGACCGGAATGTGAAGCTCGAAGTCCGAGGGATCGAGCACCAATCGCACATCGGTGACGCGACCGACCTTGACACCGCGAAACTCCACCGGAGAGCCTGCTCGCAGTCCCCTGACCGATCCACGGAAATGAGCGAGATAGGGAATCTTCAGCGTATAAGCGGACTCGGCGACCTGCCGCTTGCTTGAAAAGAGGCGGAAGACAGTGTCCGACGGCGCGGTTTCTCCGTCGGCCTCAATCCCGGGCGTGTCGAAGGCAACCCCGCCGCTCAGCAGCGCCGGCAGGGACTCCATCGAGATGTCGACCCCATCGCCGGTGATGGATACATCCACGCCGCTGGCGTTCCAGAAGCGGCTGCCCGCCCGCACAAGCTGGTCGTGGGGAGTTTCTATGAATATCGGGATGATGAACCGGTTCCGCTTCGGATCGAGCTGGTAGGAGAGGACCTGGCCAACCTTCAGACCGTTGAAATAGACCGGTGCTTCAGGCGCGATGGAACCGAGCGCTTCGGCTTCGAGGATGAACTCGCGTCCAGGCACATCGGAGGTGACCGGAGGCGGTTCCTTCAGGCCCGTGAATTTGCGTGCAAGGGGCCCTTTTCCCGGATCGATCCCGATATAGGCGCCCGAGAAGAGAGTGCCGAGGCCGGTGACGCCGCCCAGGCCGACGCGGGGACGCACCACCCAGAAGCGGGAATCCTCCGTCATCAGGGGAGCGGCCTCCTTGGTCATCTTTGCTTCGACGACGACGCCGCGCCGATCCGGGCTCAGCCGCACCTCCTCGACGAGGCCGATCTCGACATCCTTGTACTTGACCTTGGTCTTGCCGGCCTCCAGCCCCTCGGCAGTGTCGAAGCTTATGAAGATCGTCGGCCCCTGCTCGCGCAAGGTCACGATCCCGAGCCACACCGCAACCGCGGCGGCGACGAGCGGCACCAGCCAGACCAGCGAAATCCCGCGACGCTTGCGCAAGGCGGCCCGCGGCGCCTCCTCGGGTTCCCTTCTTACCGGTTCAGCCGTCATGAAGCTTTGTCTCCGCAATCCCAGATCAAACGTGGATCGAAGGCGCTGGACGCGATCATGGTCAAGACCACGACCGAGGCGAACGCCACTGCACCGATACCCGGCTCGATGGTGGCGATCTCCTCCAGATTCACCAAGGCGACCAGAATGGAGATCATGAAGATGTCCACCATCGACCAGCGGCCAACGGCCTCGATCATCCGGTAGAGGACCGTGCGGTCGCGGCTGCGGCGCAAGGACCGAACCCGTACCGACACCAGAAGATAGACGAGCCCGATCAGCTTCAAGACCGGTACGGTGATGCTCGCGAAGAAGACGATCAGCGCCACCGGATACATGCCGAGTTGGATGAGGGCCTTGATCCCGCTCATGATCGTGTCGGGCTCGCCACGTCCCAGAGAGACCACCGTCATGACCGGGTAGAGATTGGCCGGGATGTAGAGAATCGCCGCCGCGATCACCAGCGCCGTGGTCCGGGCCAGGCTGTCGGGCTTGCGCCGGTGAAGAGCCGACCCGCAGCGTGGGCAGCGGCCATGCTCGTGATCATGCCCGGTCCGAACAAGCTGATGGCAGCTATGGCAGGCCAGCCATGAGCTGTCGGCTATCGTCTCGCCCGGTCGGACGCGGGCTTGCGGCGTTATTCGCTCCCACACCTCCTGCATGTCAAGCGTCGACGCCGCCCAGATCATGATCAGGATAAAAAGGACGAACGCGCCGAGAGCCAGACCGAGCTCGAGGTGGGCGAGGTCGCGAAGCTTGACCCACGCGACGATGAGGCCGAGCAGATAGACCTCGGTCATCGCCCAGGGGCGCAGCGCTTCGACAAAACGCAGCACGAAAGCAAGGGTCCAATTGTGCCAGGCCGCGCCAAGATGGGTCAGCACCCAGATCGAGCCGAGGATCCGCGCCAGCGGAAAGAGAATGGCCACCAGGAGGACGAGGCCGGCGAGCTGCCACATTCCCTCGCGATAGAGGCTCAAGACCCCTTCGATGAGCGTTGCAGCCTGCTCGCGGCCCGCGAGCGTCATGGTCATCAAGGGCAGCGCGTTGGCAACGGCGAAGAGGAGCAGTGCCGCGAGATTGAGCGCCAGGGCGCGGCTGATGCCATCGGGGCGATAGCGCCGAAGCACCGCCCCGCAGCGGGTGCAGACTGCCGTCCCCGTTTCACGCATATCGGCAAGGCTGTGAATGCGACCGCAATCGTGACACGCCATCAGGATTTCAACGCCGACCTCCGCATCTCTTTTTGCGGCGGCGACGGTCATTCAAGATGGCCCGATGAAGCAGAGAAGGTCAGCTGCGGCACGACACAGAATGAAGTGCTAGGGTGAACCTCGATGGGTCGGTCGCCGCCGGGACTCGGGCTCACCGATCCGGCGAGTTCGGCGGGACCGGAGTCCTCGCAGGTCAGCTCCTCCAGCAGTGGCGCGATTCAGGCCCCCTTGGCACGACCGACCAAATTTTCGGACATAAACATATCAATCTGAGCAAGATTCCGCACTGAAATTTGCGAATCGTCCGCATCCAGCAGGCGATGGTCGAAGCCGCTTGCAGGCCGCCCGATAGGCGCCGCATCGAGTGGCGCATCCGCGGAGCGCATGTTGGTGAAGTTGCGGTGGAAGGCGAGGCTCGTCACCCACGAGTGAGCCAACGCTGCGAAGGTTCGGCAAATTGCTGATCCGACCGGCATCTCGTGTATCCCGAGGGGTCAAGAGCCCGGCCTGACAGAAGGTCGCACTCGAGGGTTTCAGTTCCGAAGCAGGAAGCCGCCTTCATGCCTTCCGGGAAACAAGCCGGATTGAGGTTCATCTTAAGGATATACGGCGAAAGGATGGCGGCTCGGTCGCGCGGCTGTTCCTAAAATGCGAGTTCGCGGGCGCTTACCCGGCATGGTTAGGGACCCGAGGGACAGTGTCTCTCGGATCGATCGATCACCGGAGCCTTCAAGCAATGGTCGGGAAGGGTACAAGGATCGTCTTCTCGGCAGGTTTCCTCCTCGCCGCGGGGTGCGCGACCTCGCCGCCGCCGGAGGGCTACTACGAGGATCCCCAGCTATCGGAAAGCGAGACGGCCGTCCTCGACTGGGGCGGTGGCGTCTGGGGCGGAAACCGTAGTCCAGACGTCACCAGGATCGACGGCAAGGCGGTGCGGCCATTGGGCCCGAGCAGCACCCGCATCTCACCCGGCAAGCATGTGGTCGAATTCAGCTACTCGCTCTATCGCGGCCTCTTGCCGCACCAGTATGTGAACGGCTCGCTCGCCTTCGAGGCGGAGCCCGCTCACTCCTATCGGATCGAGACGGAATGCGCGGGGCTGTATGGCGGCGGTTGCGAAAGCCGGATCATGGACGAGACCGCGAAGCTCGTCGTCGCGGGCGGCACACGCTTTGTCGAAGCTGAGATCGAGCAGAACTCGGCCAACCTCCAGGAAGCGAGACGCAGGACCGCGGTGTTCGAGGATCTGCGCGAGCAGGCGCTGTGCGGCGCGGGCGACAAGCAGTACGATCTAGCGCTCTACTATCTCGCCGGACTCGAGCCCTTGACAGCGCCCGATCCGGCCGCCGCCTACGCCTGGTTTCAACTCGCGGCGCTGAGCGGCCAGGCTGAGGCGCGAGCGGTGAGCGAGCGGCTTGTCGCCGACCTCTCGCAGCAGCAAAGGGCGGAGGCCGAAGCCAAACTCGCCGAGGCGCGACAAGGCAGCTGTCCCCGCGCGAGTGGCGGGGTGGAGTCCGCTGCGCCGCCGGCAGCCACGCCAACCGGAACCGCACCATGAGGCGCCGGCCCCTCCATCCCGCTTTCTCAGAAGGGCTGAGATGCATCGCGCGAGCAGGCCTTATCATGATGTTGCTGCTCCCCACCTCCGGGTGCCTGACCTATGCCGCACTGAGGAAGGGACCGCCGCCGGACTTCGACAAGATCACGGTCGGGGCGTCACGCGATACCGTTGAAGAGATCCTCGGCGAGCCGGTGGCGCGGCAGCACAACCTCGCAATGTATGAGCATGACACGGAGCAGGATCGGCTTTCGCGGCCGGCCCGGGTTCCGATAATCGCCACGATCGATGCCTTTACGATGGGTCTGGTCGGCCTCACGCATTGGAGCGACATTCAACGCAGCTATCACGGCCAGAAGGCGGTGACGACCATCGCCTATGCGCCGGACGGTCGGGTAGTTGGGGTGTGGCGCTCCGGTTACCCACCCTCATTCACAAACATGCTGACCATGCACGAGCCGGAGCACCGGCGGTGGTGGCTGTGCAGATCGGCCAACTCGGGCTACGCGACCGCGCAGGCAGTTCAAGCGATGCGCTATCGCTATGGCCTCTGGAAGACGCCGGTCGATCCGCCGGAGGCGTATCTTTGGCTCCGCCTCGCCGCCTTCGGCGGACATCCGGGCGCGGAAGAATTGGCGCAAGAGTGGGCCGCGAAGATGCCGGCCGATCAGGTGGCGGAAGCCGAGCGACGATATAGGAACTGGAGCCCGGAAGAGTGCGAGGCGGAGTGAGGGGGGGCGTTTCGCGTTTGGTGAACAGGCTTCCATCTGATCGCAATTGGCGAGTATGTCCCAGCCGCGTGGAAGCGGCCGACAAATAGTAGCCTTGATGCTCGCCCTTGCACGGCATCGCAAATTATGAGCGCTGGGCCCGCTCGATAGAAATGTGGCTGGTGCCGCCGGAGTGAATTGAACACTCGACCCCACCCTTACCAAGGGTGTGCTCTACCTCTGAGCTACGGCGGCCCCGGGGTTGAAGAAAAGCGCGGCACCATGCCATGCCGGGGACGGCGAGGCAAGGGAACCGCAAC
>DASPGI010000199.1:0-70178 GCA_035620695.1 Alphaproteobacteria bacterium | reverse complement strand
ATAACCATGTTGAACGGACGGTATGCGGCAGGGTCGAGATCGGCCAAGGCTCGCGCCGCTGCCGCCGCATCGGGATGGTCCAGCGCTTCCAGCACAAGCTCGCCGCGGCTGCGGAATCCCGGTGCGGGACCCAGCGTGTTGATGCGGTTCAGCGCCGCAGCGACCACATTCTGCTCGTTGATGCCAAGCCAACTGCCGCCAGCCAGAAGATCGATGCCAGCCACAATCTCGGGCCGGTCCGGCCAATGGCGTCCCGGCCGCTTCCAGGGACGCTCGCGCATCTCGTCCCGATTGGCGCCGATGAGAACGGGCCAGTCATGACCGGGACGGAGAAGAAGGACGATACTGCACATGGCGATCGCGGTTTCGTGCGGTTTCTCGAGGTCAAGGCCGCATTGGGGCTCCAAAGCCGGTCTTCACATCGCTATATAAGGGCCGCCATCATCGGCAACCAATAGCCTCCGAGGGAGCAGCGGCCGGACATGAGCACCTTCGACGAACGCGAAAAGGGTTTCGAAGCCAAGTACAAGCACGACCAGGAGACCATGTTCAAGGTCACCGCGCGGCGCAACAAGTTGCTCGGCCTGTGGGCGGCCGGGGAGCTCGGTCTTTCCGGAGCGGAGGCGGAGGCCTATGCCAAGTCCGTCGTCGCCGCCGATTTCGAGAAGCCGGGCGATGAGGACGTGCTGCAGAAGGTCAAGGCCGACCTCTCGGCGAAGGGCAGCCAGGTATCCGATCGCGAGCTTCGCAAGCGCCTTGCCGATTTCGCCCAGATGGCGCGCGATCAGATCGCCAAGCAGGCGAGCTGAGCGCCTATCGCATCGCCCGGTGATCGCTGCGGGCGTCACGAACAGAAAGGGGCTGTCCATCCCATGGCGGCCCTTTCTCGTTGAAGCACGCTCGATCGGCAGGCGTCACTCGCCGCACATGGATGGTCCGACCCGGCTATCATGACCTGATATGCCATCGCGGGCGCTTGAGGAGGCTTCTGGCGAACCCTGAGCCGCTGATTGACGTCACGATACGCGATGCCACGCGGGCTTGGCGCGGATCGCAAAGACAGGAGCTTTGTCGAAGTACCCCGTCGGAATGGCAGAGAGAGAGCACTTCAATCGTGATTTCATCTATTGATAGAAAGAGCGGGACAGCCGAGGCGAACGGCGCGCGAGCCTGAGAGGTGCCAGGCGATGAACGGGAGCAACCGGATGAAACCTCAGTATCGTGTCGTGGTCATCGGCGGGGGCGTTGTCGGTGCATCCGTGCTCTATCATCTGGCGAAATTCGGCTGGTCCGATGTCTGCCTCATCGAGCGCTCGGTGCTGACGGCTGGATCGTCCTGGCACGCCGCCGGCGGCATCCACGCGCTGAACGCGGACCCCAACATGGCCTCGCTGCAAGCCTATACGATCGACCTTCTTTCCCAGATAGAGGAGGAAAGCGGCCAGTCGATCGGGCTGCATATGACGGGCGGAATCACGTTGGCCTCGGCGCCCGCGCGCTGGGAGTGGCTGCAAGCCACCTATCGCATCTTCCAGACCATCGGCATCGAGGATTGCCACCTCATGACGCCGGCGGAGATCAAGGAGAAATGTCCGATCATGGACGTGACGGACGTGATTGGCGGCCTCTGGGCCGATCGCGAGGGCTATGTCGACACGACGGGAACGGTCCGGGCCTATGCGGCCGCCGCCAGGAAACGGGGCGCGGAGGTGATCGAGCACAACCGGGTGGTCGAGCTGAACCATCGCGCCGACGGCACCTGGGATGTCGTGACGGAGAAGGGCACGGTTCGGGCCGAGCATGTGGTCAATGCGGCGGGCTTGTGGGCCAAGCAGGTCGGGCGCATGGCCGGTCTGGATCTGCCGCTCTCGCCGCTCGAGCACCACTATCTGGTGACCGAGACCATTCCCGCGGTCGCCGCACTTGACTTCGAGGTGCCGATGACCGTCGACCTCGAGGGCTTCACCTATATGCGCCAGGATCAGAAGGGCGTGCTGGTGGGCATCTATGAGATCAACCACAAGCACTGGAACATCGACGGCGCGCCTTGGGACTATGGGTTCGAGTTGATTCAGGAGAATTTCGACCGCATCGCAAATGAGCTTGCGATGGCCTGGAAAAGATATCCCGTCCTCCAGCAAGTCGGAGTGAAAAACTGGGTTAACGGCGCCTTCACCTTCTCCCCGGACGGAAACCCCTTGGTCGGTCCCGTCCCCGGCATCGCCAACTATTGGGCTGCCTGCGGGGTGATGGCGGGATTTCTGCAAGGCGGCGGTGTCGGCAAGACATTGGCCGAGTGGATGATCCACGGCGAGCCGGAAGCCGATGCCTGGCCGATGGACATCGCGCGCTATGGTCCCTTCGCGTCCAACCGCGAATATATCAAGCAAACCACCGGGCAGTTCTATTCCCGCCGGTTCGTGATGACCTATCCGAATGAACAACTCCCCGCCGGCCGGCCGCTCAAGAAGTCCCCGGCCTATGATGGCATGGATGCGGCCGGTGCGCTTTGGGGCTGCAGTTGGGGGCTTGAGGTCCCGCTGATGTTCGGGCCTCCCGGTTTCAAGGAAACGCCGACGCTGAAGCGCTCGAATGCGTTTGGAATCGTCGCCGAGGAATGCCGAGCCGTGCGCGATGGGGTCGGCCTCCTCGATATCTCGGGCTTCTCGCGCTACGAGGTAACGGGAAGGGACGCCCGGGCCTGGCTCGACGGGCTAATGGCCGGCCGCCTGCCGCGGCCTGGGCGTGCGCGCCTTTCTCCCATGCTGGCGCCGAGTGGGCGCCTCAAGGGTGATCTCACCTTGTTCAACTGGGGCGATGGCGCCTGGTGGATCATGGGTTCGTACTATTTGCGCCAGTGGCACATGCGCTGGTTCCAGCAGCATATCGACCCGGAGCGCGATGGCGATGTGCGGGTGCGCGACATATCCGACGCAATCATCGGCTTTTCGCTTTCCGGCCCTAGATCAAGGGACGTGCTCGCCTCTCTCACCCATCAGGATGTCAGCAACGAGGCGCTGCCGTTTCTTGGCTGCATGGCGCTGGATGTGGGCCTTGTCCGGGCCAGGGTCGGACGCATGTCCGTCGTGGGCGAACTGGGCTATGAAATCAATTGCACCGCGGCGGAGCATATTGCCTTGCGCCAGACCCTGCTCGAGGCCGGCGCGCCGTACGGCATCCGCGAATATGGCTACTACGCGCTCAATTCACTGCGTCTCGAGAAGAGCTTTGGCATTTGGTCGCGCGAATTCACCCAGGCCTATACGCCCGGCATGACCGGCATGGATCGCTGGATCGATTTCGGCAAGGACGGTTTCATCGGCCACGAGGCGGCTCTGCGGGAGCGGCAGAGCGGCTCGGCTCCAAGCCGCCTCGTCACCCTCGAGATCGACGCCGCCGACGCAGAGGCCTCGGGATACGAGCCCGTCTGGAAGAGCGGCAAGCGCGTAGGGTTCGTAACCTCTGGCGGCTATGGTCACACGGTGGGAAGGAGCCTCGCCATGGCTCTCCTCGATCCCGGCCTGACCGAGCCCGGAACGGAGCTCACCGCGCACGTCGTCGGCGTCGAGCGCGCCGCGCTGGTCATCGCGCCGTCCCCACATGATCCGCGTGGCGTGCGCATGCGCGCGTGAGCACGGAACGCCGATCGCTCGCGATCGTTCAGAACACCGCTCGAGACAAAGAAGGGCTGCCCGCTAGGGCAACCCTTCCATTGTCGGACCGCGTTCCGGCTTGACGCCGGACAAACGATCAGTCAGTCGAGCCGGACCCCGCCGGAGGCGACGATCCAGGTCACGACAACCCTCGAACGCGGCGTATGACAATGAGACACTGGATCACCTCCTTTCTCAGTTGACGATCCCATCTATATAAGGGAATCGTGGAAAATATGAAAGCGGTCGCTGCTTGGCCCGGCCTATCAGCGCAATTTCGCTGCTCCGCCAAGCCCGGCATAGAGCGCGTCAAGCGCCGTCCTGCCCTGCGCCAGACGGTCCGGATCACTGCGGTGGAGCGCGGTGATCCCCGAGAGCACACGGCCTAACCCCTCTGTCTCGGGTCGACCGTAGCGCCCGTCCTTGAGGTCAAGGTCGTGGATCATCTCGGCGACCGCCGCCAAGGCAGGGTCCTTGAGAGCGAAGGCGAGGATGAGGGTTTCGAAGGTGCAGCGACCCTCGCCATGCCCATACTCCGCCTCGAACATGTCGAAGCGGATTTCCCCCTTTCTTGGCCTATGCCGGGCCGGATCGACGAAGCGGAAGCGGGCTTCGATATCGATGAACCGCACGATCAACCAGGCGCTGGCGATGCGGTCCACCTGGATCCCCCGGCGTGTGATCCAGGTGGCCGCGCGCGGCTTTTTCACCGCAGGAGCCGGCTGCGTCTCGCCATTCGCCTGCCCGAGCCTCTCCAATCGGGCGAGGGCTGCTTCAGCTTCCGCCCGGCCGGGCGCGGCGAAAAAATCGATCGCCGCGACCTGTTCCAGGCGGCGGCGCAGACGGGATAGAGCGCCCGCCGTCACCAAGGGCTTCTCCTTGCGCGTCTGGGCGGCAAGCCGTTCGGCCTCGTCCCTGACCGCGCCATAATCCCCATCGCGGGAGGCGCGGAAGGCATGGATGACCTCCTCATCGCTGAGCCCGTCGAGGAATTCCGCCTCGCACAGGCTTGCCTCGCCGCCGCCTTCCTCGATCTCTCGCTGGACCCAGCGCAGATCCTCGACCGCCTGATCGCTGCGTGGAAGGACATAGACCGAGTTTTTCACCGGTACGGCGCCCAGTCCCTGCAGCCGCCGCCAAATCTTGACCCTGAAATAATCGGGCTTCGGTGGAAGCTGGTGTATCAGCAGCAGCCAATGAGCGGATTTGGGAGTCTCCATGCTTCAACTGTATCAAAATTCAAGAGAGTTGCAATATCAATTGAATCACGATCTCGGGCACCCTAGCATGCCGCCGTCATTGCCAGAGGAGATGGGGATGCACACGCAGATCATAACGGCTGAGGAGTTGGCAAAGCTCATGGGCGAGGGCAGCGCGCTGGTCTTGATCGATCTGAGGAAGGATCCCGATTATGCAGCCGATCCACGCCTTCTTCCCGGTGCGGTCAAGCGCAGCCTTTCCGAAATCGATGTCTGGGGTAAGACGCTCCCGCAGGATCGGCCGATCGTGGTCTACTGCGACGAGGGCAAGTGGGTCGGCGCGACAGCGGTGGAGCGGTTACGCGCGCAAGGCCGCGAAGTGCGTCAGATGGAGGGAGGCTTCCGTGCATGGCGTGCCGCCGGCTTGCGGCTCGAGGAGCGGGGGAAGCGGCCATGAAATGGATTACGCGAGAGCGGCCGAAAATCGACCGTATCGCCTGTCCGTGGCTGGTCGCGCGGTTCATCGACCGGGAGCCGGAGTTCCTGTTCGTTCCCCCGGACCGAGTTTTCGCCATGGCCAAGGAGAACGAGGCGATCCCCTACGACATACCCGGAGCCGAGCTGTCCCATGTCGGGGAGCGCTGCAGCTTCGATGCCTTCCTTGACCGCTACGAGCTCGATGACCCGGCGCTGCGGCAGTTGGCGATCATCGTGCGTGGCGCCGATACCGGTCGCCTTGACCTGACGCCGCAATCGCACGGTCTTCTCGCAGTGTCGCTCGGGCTTTCGCACTGCTATCCCGACGATCACGAGATGCTTGCGCATGGGATGGTTCTCTACGACGCCCTCTATGCCTGGTGTCGTAGTCTGACTGCGGAGACCCATGGTTGGCCGCCCGCAACATGAAGGCTGACGCACCCGTGGCGGCGGGTGGGCCTATGGCCGCGCCTCATCCGGTCGCCTTCGCCGAAGCTGCGTGGGTGTGGCTGAAGATCGGTCTGTTGGGATTCGGGGGACCGGCCGGTCAGATCGCGCTCATGCATCGCATCCTGGTCGAGGAGCGGCGCTGGATCGGCGAGGCGCGGTTCCTGCACGCGCTGAACTATTGCATGCTGCTGCCCGGGCCAGAGGCGATGCAGTTGGCGACCTATGTCGGCTGGCTTCTGCACCGGTTGCGGGGCGGCCTCGTTGCCGGCATCTTTTTCGTGCTGCCCGGTTTCTTCGTGATTCTGGCCTTGAGCGCGCTCTATGCAGGCTATCGCGAAGCGCCGGCGGTGGCGGCGGCATTCTACGGCGTCAAGGCGGCGGTACTGGCGGTCGTCATCGAGGCGCTGATCCGCATCGGCAAGCGCGCCCTGACCCACCCCCTGGCGCTCGCTCTCGCGGTCCTGGCTTTCATCGCCATCTTCTTCCTGGAAGTGCCGTTTCCGCTGATCATCCTTGGCGCCGCCCTGCTGGGGCCGATCCTCACCCGGATCGCGCCTGGCGCCTTCGCTGGACAGAGAAACGGGAAGAGCAGCGAGCAAGGCTCCCCGGCGGTCGTCGACGCCATGATCGAGGCGGGGCTTGCCACGCATATCCGGCCCGACCCGGTTCGTCTGATCATGGTCACGCTCGGCTTCGGCGCCTTGTGGCTCGCGCCCGTGATATTGCTGTGGGTTGTACTTGGGGACGGCTCGGTCTTCGCGCAGATCGGTCTCTTCTTCTCGAAAATGGCGGTGGTGACCTTCGGGGGCGCCTATGCGGTGCTGGCCTATGTGGCGCAGCAGGCGGTCGAAACCTATGGCTGGCTGGGACCCGGCGAGATGCTGGACGGGCTGGGCCTTGCCGAGACGACACCCGGACCCTTGATCCTCGTCCTGGAGTTCGTCGGGTTCCTCGCAGCTTATCGCGAAGCCGGCATGATCTCGCCAATGGCCGCGGGCATGCTTGGCGCCACGCTGACGGTGTGGGTGACCTTCGTCCCGTGTTTCTTGTGGATCTTCGCCGGAGCGCCCTATGTGGAGGCGTTGCGCGGACGCGCCGGCCTTGCCGCGGCCCTTGCCGCCATCACCGCCGCGGTGGTGGGCGTGATCTTGAACCTCGCCGTCTGGTTCGCCTTACACGTGCTGTTCGCGGATATCCGTGAGGTCCATGCAGCCGGACTGCGATTGCTCCTTCCTGAACCGACCAGCCTCGACCCTGTCGCCTTGGTCCTGGCGCTGGTCGCGCTCGTAGCGCTTCTGCGGGTAAGAATCGGCATGCTGCCGGTGCTGGCGGGTGCTGCGTTGTTCGGGCTGGTCTGGCGGCTTCTGATCGTCTGATCCCTTTGCGCACTTCCCCGCTCTCGCTCACAATGGGCGCTGAACGGCGGAAAAGGGGACGCTCCAGGCATGGAAGCCAGCCATCAGCTGATCCTGGCGGGCGCGGCGCTGGTGGCGTTCAGCATCCTTCTGGGACAACTCTCGACGAGGTTCGGAGCGCCGCTGCTGCTGGTGTTCCTGGCCATCGGCATGCTTGCCGGAGAGGACGGCCCTGGGGGAATCCTGTTCTCCGACTATGGAGCCGCCTTCGTGATCGGCAGCCTGGCGCTGGCTGTAATCCTGTTCGATGGCGGTCTCAGGACCAGCCGCGACACGCTCAGACTGGCGCTTGGCCCTGCCACGGTCCTGGCCTCGGCCGGGGTGGTGATCACAGCGCTATTGGTTGGTCTTGTCGCCGCTCTTCTGCTTGATGTCTCCTGGCCGGCCGCGCTCCTGATCGGCTCCATCGTGGCCTCGACCGACGCCGCGGCGGTCTTTGCTCTGTTGCGCTTGAAGGGAATGGACGTGCAGCGGCGCACCGCCGCGACCCTTGAGGCGGAATCGGGGCTGAACGATCCGATCGCGATCTTTCTCACCGTGCTCTTCACCGAGTATCTCATCGCCGCCGAAGGGCCCGGCATCGGCGAGGTTGTGCTGCGGCTGGTGCTGCAGATGGGCGGCGGCGCGATCATCGGCGTGGCGGGCGGCTATTTGCTGACGCGGCTGATCAATCGCATCAGCCTCGCCGCCGGCCTTTATCCGATCCTTGCTCTCTCGCTGGCGCTGGTGATTTTCGGCGGCGCGCTCGCTGTAGGCGCGAGTGGATTCCTCGCCGTATATGTGGCGGGAGTGGTTCTCGGTAATAGCCGCCACCGCGAGACCGTGTCGATCGACCGGTTTCACGATGGGATGGCCTGGCTGGCGCAGATCACGCTTTTCCTCATGCTCGGGCTGCTGGTCGCGCCGCATTCGCTGCTGCGCGGCCTGGACGCGGCCCTGGCTCTGTCCTTGGTGCTTATGTTCATGGCGCGTCCTTTTGCCGTGGCGATCTGCCTTCTGCCTTTCCGTTTCACTTGGCAGGAGATCACCTTCATCGGCTGGGTTGGCTTGCGCGGCGCGGTGCCCATCTATCTCGCCACCATTCCCATCCTGGCCGGTGTCCCGAACGCCACCGCCTACCTCAATCTCGCATTCGTCGCCGTGCTGACCAGCCTCGTTCTGCAAGGCTGGAGCGTGGCCTGGTCGGCGCGCATGCTCGGTCTCGAGTTGCCGCCGAAGCCCGAGCGGCCGTTGCGGCAGGAGCTTGGGCTGCCGGGATCCGGAGCCGAGCTCGTCATCGCGGCCTATGACGTAGCCGGCGAGGCGCTGGCCACCCGTCGCGCGCTTACGCGTCTGCCGCTGCCGGCCGACGCGCGCATCCTGATGGCGATCCGCAACGGGCGTGCCTTGCATGCCCCCGAGCTTGAGCGCCTGGAGCCTGGGGACACCGTCCTGGTGCTCGGCCCGGCGGCGGGGCAGGATGCGTTGGACCGCATCTTCGGGATCCGCGAGCGTCCGGCGGAGGAAGCGGGCGCCGTCTTCGGCGAATTCACTCTCGAAGGCTCTGCGCCGGTCAAGGCGCTGGCATCGCTCTACGGGCTGCCGGTGCCGGAGGGCGCCCCGCAGTCGTCTCTCGCTGAATTCCTCGCCGAAAAGCTCGGGAAGGAGCCGATCGTCGGCGACCGCCTGTCGTTCGGAGATGTCGAACTGGTGGTGCAGGAAGTTGAGGATGGGACGATCCGCACTGTCGGCATCGAGTTGGAGCCGGAGGAGCGGCGCGCACACCAGATCGATCCGCGCCGGATCCGCGAGAGGCTCGCGGGCCTCATCGAGCGGCTGCGCTCGAGCCTTCCGAGCCGGCGACGTCAGCTCTGACCGAACACGCGCTGGAAAATGGTATCGACATGTTTGGTGTGATAGCCGAGGTCGAATAGGGCTACCAGCGCCTCCGGCGTGAGGATGCGCGCGACCTCCGGATCGGCAGCCAGCAACGCCTGGAAATCGCCGCCCTCGCCCCAGATCCGCATTGCTTTCCGCTGCACCGTCGAATAGGCGTCCTCACGGCTCATGCCTGCTTGAGTCAGCGCCAGGAGCACGCGCTGAGAATGCACGAGCCCGCCGAGCCGGTCGAGATTGCGCTTCATCGCCTCGGGATAGACGACGAGCGTCTCCACAATCTGCGTCAGCCGGGTAAGCGCGAAATCAAGCGCTATCGTGGAGTCGGGCGCGTTCACCCGTTCGACCGAGGAATGCGAGATGTCCCGCTCGTGCCACAACACGACATTCTCCAGGGCGGGGATCACGGTGGCGCGCACCAGCCGGGCAAGCCCGGTCAGATTCTCGGAAAGCACAGGATTGCGCTTGTGCGGCATCGCCGAGGAGCCCTTCTGCCCCGGCGCAAAGAATTCCTCCACCTCGCGCAGCTCGGTGCGTTGCAAATGGCGAATTTCGGTCGCAAGACGTTCGATCCCGCTGGCGAGGACGGCAAGCGCCGAGAAATAGGCGGCGTGGCGATCGCGTGGGATTACCTGGGTCGAAACCGGTTCGACCTCGAGCCCGAGCTTCGCCGCGACATGCGCCTCGACCCGGGGATCGATATTGGCGAAGGTGCCGACCGCGCCGGAGATGGCGCAGGTCGCGATCTCGCGCCGCGCTTGCTGAAGGCGCCCGCGGTTGCGCGCGAACTCGGCATAGTGCCCGGCAAGCTTCAATCCGAAGGTGGTCGGCTCGGCATGGACCCCGTGGCTGCGGCCGATGCAGACGGTGAGCTTGTGCTCGAAGGCCCGGCGCTTCAGTGCCGCGAGCAGCCCGTCCAGATCCGCGATCAGCAGGTCCGCCGCCTGCATGAGCTGTACGGCAAGGCAGGTGTCGAGCACATCGGAGGAGGTCATGCCTTGATGGATGAAGCGAGCCTCCGGCCCGACATGCTCGGCGAGGTTGGTGAGGAAGGCGATGACGTCGTGGCGGGTCTCGCGCTCGATCTCGTCGATGCGCGGCACCTCGAAGCGCCCGCGCTCCCGCAGGGCCTTGGCTGCCTCCTTCGGGATCAGCCCCAACTCGGCCATGGCGTCGCAGGCATGCGCCTCGATCTCGAACCAGATTCGAAAGCGGTTCTCGGGCTCCCAAATACGGGCCATTTCGGGGCGGCTGTAGCGCGGGATCATGATCTGCCTTGAACGGAAAAGGGCTGCCGAGCGGGTATAGCCCAGTTGAGCGCAGATTCCCATCCTGCCTGCCCCGGTGCTAGGCTCGCGGAGGAGAATGGACTATCGGGGAGAAGGCATGTTGGAGGAGACATTCCATCGTGAGCTGACGGCCTGGCGGCGCGACATCCATAAGCATCCGGAAACCGCCTATCAGGAGCAGCGCACCGCCGAGCTTGTGGCGAACCGGCTCCAATCCTTCGGAATCGAGGTAAGTCGCGGCTTGGCGGAAACGGGCGTGGTAGGGACCCTGAAACGTGGTTCGGTCGGGCGCGCGATCGGGCTCAGGGCCGACATGGACGCGTTGCCGATGCAGGAGCTGAACCAGTTCGCGCACCGATCGATCAACCCTGGCAAGATGCATGCTTGCGGCCATGACGGGCATGTGACGATGCTTCTTGGCGCCGCGCGGGTCCTGGCCGCCGAGGGTGGCTTCGAGGGAACCATCCACTTCATCTTCCAACCGGCCGAGGAGGGGGGTGGGGGAGGCAAGCGAATGGTCGAGGAGGGCCTGTTCGGGAAGTTTCCCGTCGACGGTGTCTACGGCTTGCACAACATGCCGGGAATGCCGGCCGGGCACTTCGCTACCCGGTCGGGGCCGGTAATGGCGGCTTCGGACGAGCTCGACATTCTGCTGCGCGGCACCGGTGGCCATGCAGGCTTTCCACACCGCGCCTACGATCCGATTCTTGCCGGCGCGCATCTGGTGACCGCGCTTCAGAGCATCGTCTCACGCAAGATCGACCCGCTCGACAATGCGGTGGTGTCGATCACCATGTTCCATGGCGGAGAGGTCGGCAACGTCATTCCGGACCGCGTCAAGCTGTCGGGCAGCGTGCGCACCTTCAGGCCCGAGGTGCAGGACCGGATCATCGCCGACATCAACCGCATCGCCAGCCACACGGCGGAGGCGTTCGGATCGGTCGCCGAGATCGATTACCGTCGGGGTTATCCTTCCACCGTGAATTCTGCCGAGGAGACCAAGTTCGCCTGCGCGGTGGCGGCGAAGGTGGCGGGCTCGGTTTTCTCCGACATGCCGCCGCTGATGGGTGCGGAGGATTTTTCCTTCATGCTCCAGGCCCGCCCGGGCTGCTTCATGTTCATCGGCAACGGTGATGGGCCCGAGGGTGGCTGCATGGTTCACAATCCCGGTTACGACTTCAACGATGCGATCCTGCCCACCGGTGTGCGCTACTGGGTCGAGCTGGTGCGTGCGGCCTTGCCTGCCGGCTGAAGATGGAATGAAGGGAGGTTCGACGATTGGCCGATCGGTATGACGCCGTCATTGTCGGCGGGGGCCATAACGGCCTAACCTGCGCGGCCTATCTCGCGCGCGGCGGCCTCAAGGTGTGCGTGCTCGAACGGCGGCACATCATCGGAGGGGCGGCGGTTACCGAGGAAGTGTTTCCCGGTTTCCGCTGGTCGGTCGCCTCCTATGTGATGAGCCTGCTGCAGCCGCGGATCATCCGCGAGTTGGAGCTCGAGCGGCACGGCTTCAAGGTGCTGCCGGCCTCCAGTCTGTTCGTGCCGTTCCCGAACGGCGATTCCTTCGTGTTCTGGGACGATGAACGCAAGACCTGCGCCGAGATCCGGCGGTTCTCCGAGAAGGACGCGCAAATCTACCCGGTCTTCAATCGCTATCTCCAGGAATCGGCGGCGGTCGTGCGCCAGCTTCTCTGGGAGACGCCGCCCGATCCCGCCTCGCGGCGTTTGAAGGACATGAAGGATACGGTTGCGCTGATCTGGAGGTACCGGCGCGCCGCCGGGAAGATGTATAGGATCGTCGATCTTCTGACCCAGAGCGTCGCCGACTATCTCGACCGTTGGTTTGAATCGCCGGAGCTGAAGGGCGTCCTCGCCTATTACGCCTCGATCGGCACATTCGCCGGACCGCGCTCGCCCGGGACGGCTTATGTGCTGCTGCACCACATCATGGGCGAGCATGAGGGCGCCGGGGGCTGGGGCTTCGTGCGCGGCGGCATGGGCATGATTACCCAGGCGATTGCCGCCTCGGCGCGTGAGAAGGGCGCTGAAATCCGCACCAGCGCGCCGATCGAACGCATCCTCGTCAAGGACGGAGCGGCCACCGGCGTCGCTTTGAAATCGGGCGAGATCGTCGAGGCCAAACTTGTGGTCTCGAACGCGAACGCCAAGCACACGTTCCTGCATCTGGTCGATGCGGCGGCGCTGCCGCCCGAGTTCCTGGCGGAAATCCGCTCCTTCCGGACGCTGAGCTCGGCCTTCAAGATCAATCTCGCGGTCGAGGAGCCGCCCGCCTATAAGGGCGCCGACCCCGAGCGGCTCGGCAATACCTATCCGAGCTATGTGCATCTGGGCCATAGCATCGACTATCTCGAGAAGGCCTATGACGACGCCAAATATGGCCGCTGGTCCGAGCGGCCCTTCATCACGCCGGTGGTGCCGACCATCGTCGACGATACGCTGGCGCCCAAGGGCAAGCATGTGGTCAATCTCTTCGGCGGGCACGCGCCTTATCACTTGAAGGAAAGGAGTTGGGCCGAGTCGAAGGACGACTTTTTCAAGACAGTGGTCGATACCATGACCGAATTCGCGCCGAATTTCCGGAACTCGATCATCCATGCGCAGATACTGACGCCGCCCGACCTGGAGGAATTGATCGGCCTGCCGAACGGGCACATCTTCCATGGCGAGTTGGCGCCCGATCAGCTCTTCTTCATGCGGCCGGCGCCGCACTATGCGGATTATCGCAGCCCGATCCGGGGCCTCTATCAATGCGGCTCGTCCACGCATCCCGGCGGCGGGGTCATGGGCGTCCCGGGCTACAATGCCGCGCGCGAGATCCTAAAGGATTGGAAGAAGCAGCGTCGCTAGCGGCCGGCCGGCGCGCGTTCGATCGGCTTTTCCTCCACTCCCAGAAGGCCGGAGGGACGGAAGGTCAGCACCAGGACGAGCACTCCGAAAACCGCCACGTCGCGGTAGCTGGAATCCAGATACGCGGCCCAGAAGGTCTCGATCGCGCCGATCAGGAGACCTCCTAGAAGCGCGCCGCCGACCGAGCCGATCCCGCCAAGCAGCGCCGCCGTCAGCGCCTTGAAGCCGACGATGTAGCCCATAAAGAACCCGACGCCGCCGTAATAGACGGCGTCGATCAACCCGGCCACGCCCGCCAAGGCGCCGCCAAGCGCGAATGTGGTGGCAACGGTGCGGTTCACATCCACACCCAGCATGGCCGACATGCGTGAATCCTGTGCGACCGCGCGCAGCTCGCGGCCGAAACGGCTGCGGCTAAGGAGCAGGGCGAGGCCCAGGCTAATGACAAAAGCCAGGGCGACGATGGTCGTCTGCAGACCGGTGACATGCACGGCAAACCCGTCACGCTCCATCAACTTCATGCTGCCGAAGCTCATCGCCGAGAGCCAATGGCTACGCGAGCCTTGGGCGAGGCGCATATATTCCTGCAGCGAGATCGACAATGCGATCGCGGCGATAAGTGCTCGGCTCGGTTGATGAGCAAGCGGCCGGAAGACCAGCCGCTCGGCGACCCAGGCATGACCAGCCGAGACCAATACCGCGGTGCCAAGCGCGGCCAGAAGGGCGGCCGGAAGCCAGCTTCCGCCCACGGCTCCGACCACGGCGAAGAGGCTCAAGGCGGCGAAAGCGCCCAGCATGTAGATTTCGCCGTAGGCGAAATTGATCACGCCGATGACGCCGTAGACCAGTGTGTAACCGACGGCCGTCAGCCCATAGATCGCGCCAAGGATCAGGGTGTTGATGAGCTGCTGCACCAGATAGGGTAGGGCGCGCGGTCCACCCGGCGCCCCGACCCGCGGCGGCATGTCGAAGGCCGGGGGCCGGCTCAGATCCAGTCCAAGCTCGTGGCCAAGCTCTCGACGGAGCAGCTGAAGCTTCACCGCCGACAGAGGGCCGGTGGCGCTTTCCTCCACGGCAATGAGAGCCAACCGTCCGCCACGCCCATCGTCTGCGAAGGTGCAGGCGAGAATGCCGCGGCCGTCTGGGGCGGGCGTTTCGCGCATGAACGCGATTATGACGCGCCCGGGATCCTCGGGTGCGGGCCTCCGGTCGAGGATTTCGGCATGCTCTCCCTCGGCAAGAAACGCCGGAAGAAGAGCTTCGCAGACTTCGAAACGCCGATCCGGCGCCGCCGCGCAGGCGCAAAGGGAAGTGAGCAGCACGAGGCGTGACCAGAGGCGCATGGAATCCGGACATTCTCCGCCCGGAACATTACGAAGGTTCGGCTGCTCGGCGCTACGGGTGCGCCGCTTGTTCCTGCAGAAGGCCCCCGACCGCCTCGATCACCTCGCGCGGCTCGAACGGCTTCTCGATCGTCATATCGGCGCCAAGCGCCTTGGCCGAGGGAAGATATTGGGCGTCGAGCCGGGCGCCACCGCCGGAAATTGCGATGATCTTGACCTTCGGATAGTCGCGCTTCAGCTCGATGATGGTCTCCAGCCCTTCCTTCTCAGGCATGATTATGTCGGTCACGACGATATCGGCCGGGCGGGAACTGAATGTCTTCAGGCCCACAGCGCCGTTCGGGGCATCCTCGACCGTATGGCCGGCCCGTTCCAGAACCGCGCGCAGAAGGCGACGCAGATGATCGTCATCTTCGATGACCAGCACCACCGCCATGGCAACTTCCCCCTCAGATCCGCCGGGCGCCACTGCGCAGGGCACGCTCGACCGCGATAGCCAATTCCCCCGGGT
This sequence comes from Alphaproteobacteria bacterium, assembly GCA_035620695.1. Classification (GTDB taxonomy): domain Bacteria; phylum Pseudomonadota; class Alphaproteobacteria; order JAREAF01; family JAREAF01; genus JAREAF01. The sequence continues at coordinate 55,095 of DASPGI010000199.1, read as the reverse complement.
CCACTGGCGTCGAAACAATTTCTGTCATTCCAACGGCACGCAGACGATCTAAGGTTAATGTTTTTCCAAGTTCTGAGCAAAGAATGATTGGAAGATCCGGTCTGATCCGGAAAATTTCGAGACGGAGTGACTCGGCCGCCACATCTTCGCCCCCATCGAGAAGGACCGCCAAGCGCCAGCGGCCGGCATCAGCCCGAAAGGCTTCCAAGGCGGCACGGCCGCCCGCCACACTCTCCACCGCCAAGCCCGCGGCCTCGAGAACCCGACGAAGAGGCGCCAGCTTCTCGGCCGCCGGACCGGTGAGCAACACCCGCGCTCCGGCATGATCGGGATCGATCTCCTGGGCAAGGAGCTCCGTCGCACGGTGGCTTCGCGGGAAATAGACCTCGACGCGGGTGCCGTGACCGGGCGTGCTCGAGGCGAGGATACCGCCGCCTTGGGCGGTGACGATTCCGTGTACCACGGCCAGGCCCAATCCCGAAGCCTCGCCGACCTTGCGGGTGGTGAAGAAGGGTTCGAAAATTCGGCTCAGCACCGAAGCCGGCATGCCTTCGCCGGTATCGCCGACCGTGATCCGCACATAGGGCCCCGCGCTCAGCCTGCCTGCGAAGATGCGCGCGGGCCTCGCCGACGTTTCGGAAGCTGCCTCCTCGGCGCGTGCGGCCAAGATGGCGGCGTCCTCGTCGGGCTCGATCGGCTGCTCGGCGAAGCCTGGGGAGATTTCGACCGCCTCCAAAATGACTTCGATCCGGCCTTCCCGGTCGCCGATGGCCTGGACAGCGTTGCGGCAGAGATTCAACAGGACTTGGTGCAGTTCCGCGGCGTCTCCCATCACGGCGGCGGTCGGAGCCGCGACGCGGGGCTCGAGCGTGATTTTCTCGGGCACGATGGGGCGGAGCACATCCATCGTGGTGCGCAACAACTCGTCCAGTCGAATGCGTCGCTCCGGCCGGGGCTCGCCGCGACCGAGCGCGACAATCTGACGGACCAGCTCCTTCCCGCGCCGCCCCGCCTTCAGCACCTGCTCGACGCTATCGCGCCCCTTCGTGCCGGGCGGCAGATCGTCGAGCGCCAGATCGGCATAGCCAAGGATCGAGGCAAGGATGTTGTTTACGTCGGCGGCGATCCCGCCGGCCAGGCGTCCGATCGCCTCGAGTTTTTGCATCTGGTGCTGTCGGCCGAGAAGCTGCGCGCGCGCCAAGTCGGCCTCGCGTTCCGGTCTCAGATCACGCAGCACCGCGATAAGAATCAGATCATCGCCTTCTCCGGCCGCGACCATAGTGATCTCGGCCGGAACGGGCTCTTGATCCACGGTCAATACGATCTCGCCTGATTGCGCTCTCTCAACCGACGGCGTAGCGGCGACCAGCTCGCGCAAGCGCTGAGCGGAGACAGGCGCGGCGATTGCCTCGATCTCGAGCCCCTCCGCACGGCGGCGGAGCAGAGATTCGGCGGCCGGGTTGGCGGTGCGGATTCGCCCCGAGCGATCCAGCGTCAGCAGCGGCGTCGGCAGCGCGTCGAGGATCTCAGTCAACCGCAGCAATGCCCGACGCAGCTCGTTTTCAGCGGCTCCGAGGAAGGGCGCCTCACGCAGCACGAGCTGGGCCAGGGATCGACCTTCCCCGCTGATTGGTACGGCGACTGCGTTCATCGATGCCCGGCCCCGGGCACCTTGGAGGGTAAGCTGGACGCTGGCGGGCTCGCCAATCTCGATAGCGCGGCGCGCCAGCGCGATCAGGCGGCCTTGCGGATCCAAGCGCGTCAGCGACTGCGCAAGATGATCGCTCGGCAGTGCCGACCAGGCGTGGAAGGCGGCGTTGGCCTCGAGCACCAAGCCTTCGACGGGATCGATCAGGATGATCGGATCGACGACCAGGCCGACCGGCTGGGCTGCCTTTTCCCCCGTCTGCTCGGCCGAAGCCATGGTTGCGCGACCGCCGATCGTCACGATCGTGACCTCGACGCCGCTTCGAATGGCTCGCTCGATCAGCGCATCGATTTCGCGCCTATCGGGCATGATCCTCCGCCGTGTGGCGCGATGCCTGCCGTAAGCAGCGCCGCGCTATGATTGGACGACCCGATGTCCGTTTCTCAACGATTCTGTCGGCCGCGCCCTATCGGCCTCGATCGCAACTCTAGGCATCTCCAGTAAAAGTCGTTCCAAGAATCGCGCTAAATTTTCAGCAAACGCCAGAATGGGCCGGCTTCTGGGAGATTTTAGCAAACACTTAAGTATTTCGAGGCGCCTCTCCGATAAGATAATATCTCGCCTCCTTTTGCATACTGAGGGAGCGCAAGGATCTTGCCGGGCCGAAATCGGCTCCAGTGTGCCGCGAGACGCTTCTTGGCCCGGCGTCTGCGCCAACGGGAGATGCGCGGCCCATGACGATCGCTACGCTGCTGAAGGCGGCGCTTGTGGCGTATGGCCTGCTGCTGGGTGGCGCCTTCATATTCCTGCGCTTTTATCCCGAGTTGGCCAGTCGCACGATCTTCGAGTTGGGAAACCGTGCGATTGCGGTCGCCGGTTCCTTGGCGCCCGTCCAAGGAATTGATCAGACCTTGTTTGCCAACGTCTCGGTGGAATTGCTGGGTCCCGCTTTCGGCGCTCGACTGGCCCAGATCGCCGTGGAGGCACGGCGCCAGGTCGAAGACGTGGCGCTGGCGGCGGCAGACGAGGCCAGGCAGGCAGCGCTCAAGACCGCCGAGATGGAGCTCGCCGCGATCGAAGAGCGTCTGGCCAAAGCCGACGAGGCGGTGTTGGCTGCATCGGAAAGGCTGGTGCCGGCTGCCTCGCTCTCGCCTCCTGCGGAGCCTGCCGATGTCCTTGCTCTGGAGCTTGATCCGGCGGTCCTGGCGGCCGGCGAGCGTTTGGCTGGGGCTCGGGCAACGGAGGAGGCTGCCAGGGAGGCCCTGAAACTCCGGATGCAATCCTTCTTCCTCGAGCGTCGCCGCGAGCAGGTCCAGGCCCAGCTACAGGTTGTTCCACGCATGCTCGCGGAAGCCGAAGGCGGAGGAATCGAGCTTGCGGTGGAGAATGCGGGGCCGATGGCGGTCACGCGCATCGTTCTATCACTCTCAAGCGCCGGGCAGCCGATCGCCAACCTCTCAGGGCGTGCCGTGCTCGCCTCCGAGCCAACGCCGTTGAGCTTCACCCCGGAGATCGTCAACGAATATGACGAGAAGATTCTGGGACTGCCGCCTCGCATCACTTGGCGTGTGGTGCTTCCGCTGGACCAGGCACTGGCGGGGCGAATCGACAGCCTTTCGGCGAGAATCCTCGATGCGGAGTTCGCCGATGCCGACCAGCTGGAACGAGCCAGTCCCTACGGCTCCGGGATGCGTTTGTGGGCCTATCCAAAGTCCTCGCCGGCCGATCTGTTCGCGGCGGAACTGCACGCCGCAGCGCCTGGCTTTCTCGAGGCGCTGGCGCTTACCCAGGCCGAACGCGCGAGCGCGGTTGCGGAGGCAAATCTCACCCAGGTCAAATCAGCCGCTGAGGAACGAGCACGGGCGCAGCAGGATGTGCGACGCGGGAATTTCGATGCCGATGCTGTCGAGCGCCAAGCCAAGGCGAAGGAGGCGACTTCCAGGCTAAAGACAGCCGAAGCCGAGAAAGACCGCCTCTCCCTGCAGCGTGCCGAAATCCTTGCCCGGATCGAGCGGATTCGCGCCAAGACCGAGGCCGTTCCGCCAACCAATTCCGCCGAGGAGGGAACTTTGAAAGAGGCTCTACGGAACGTGAAGAGCTCAATCGAATCGGCGATCCTCGAGGCGCGCGCGCAGGAGCTTAGAAGCAAGACCCACTCGGATGAAAGCGGCGGGTTCCGCTTCGTCGACCTTCCTGCGGGGGCCTACTATCTTTATAGCCCCCTCACAGACGTCTCTGGTGCGACGCTGCACTATATGCAGCGGCTCCAAGTCCAAAAGGATGGCGGCATCGTATTCGAACCCCCGCTGGCGACATCGCAGGAGGAGTTTCTTTACGGAGCCATCGAGGCAGGCACTTGACATCAGGCCATGATGCCTGGCGGCCTTTGTCGGCGCCCCGGCACGCGAGCCGCGCTAGCCGGGCTCGCGCTGACGCAACTCGGCCAGGCTTGCAAGCTGGCTCAGCGCGACGGCGCTTAAGACCAGGATCCCGCCGACAAGCTGCTCGATCCGCAGCGGCGTTCCAAGAGCGACCGAGATTGCAACCGCAACCACTGGAATGAGGTTTAGATAGATCGACGCGACAACGACGCCGAGCCGCTGGACGCCGAAGTTCCACATCATCACGCCTACCGCCGCGACCGCCCCGCCCATATAAAGGAAGATGAGGAGATCGGTCCCGCTCGGACGGGGCATCGGCAGATGCGCCACGCCCAGGAACCCTGCGGCCAGGTAGGCGAGCGTGAGCACTATCGATGCCGGGATCATGGTGAGAAAGGTAATCTGCATTTGCGTCATGCCGGCGAGGCTGCGCTGCGCCTCGACCGAATACCAGCACCAGCAGAGGGCGGCGAGCAGGAGCAGGATCTCGCCGCCCTGGAACACCAGCGGGTTTCCTGTGGCTCGCCAATTCACCATTGCCAGCATGCCGCCCGCGAAGGCGAGCACGAGGGCTGGCCTTGTGCCGGGCGCGAGCCGCCCGCCATAGCCGAAATGAACGACCACGGCCGCGATCACCGGACCTGCCGCACTCAAGATTGCGGCGGTGATCGGATTGGTATGGGCGACGCCGAGAGTATAGAAACCGCCGAACCCGCCAAAGCCGAGGCCGCCCACCAACGCCACTCGCCGCCAATTGATCCCGACCGGGAACAGAGGCCCCGATCTGCCAAGCCGCATGAGCAGCGCCAGCAGAGGCAACGCGATCCAATAGCGGATTGCAGCCAGCGACCAGGGATCCCATCGGTCGAAGGCCAGGTTCAGCGCCGGGATGAAGGCACCCCATATCAGCATGGTGAGGAGGAGGCCGAGATTGGCGGCGATCATCGAGGGCAAGGTTTGGGCAGGGTTGCCTCACACGCGTTGGGTGTCCGGTCGCATCGTTGACACGCCGCCTCGTAGCGTCGCAGATCAGCGACCCAGCTTTGGACGGCTCTCGATCGCGTGTCGAACGATCTGTGAGACCTCCTCGCGCTCGCCGCCCGAGAGTGGCAGGCGCGGCTGACGCACCATCTCAGTGCCGAGCCCGGCCATGGCCTGGGCAAGCTTGATGTATTGCACGAGCTTCACCGAGGTATCGAGGTGGAGGAGAGGCATGAACCAGCGATAGAGAGCGCGCGCCTCTTCCCAGCGTTTGGCTTGCGCGAGCTCGTACAGCCTTACAGTTTCCTCGGGAAACGCGTTGACCAGCCCGGCGACCCAGCCGGAGACGCCGAGCAGCGCGCTCTCGAGATAGAGATCGTCGACGCCACAGAACAGGGTGAAGCGGTCTCCAACCGCATTGATCACATCGGTCACGCGCCGGACATCGTCCGAGGATTCCTTGAGCGCGACCAGCATCGGCTCGTCGGAGAGCTCGGCCAACATCGGCGGCGTGATGTCGACTCCATAGGACACCGGATTGTTGTAAATCATCACCGGCAGTTCGCCGGCACGCGCAACCGCACGGAAATGCGCGATGGTCTCACGCGGGTCGGACTTGTAAACCATCGCGGGCAGGACCATCAGCCCGTCCAGATCCAGCTTGCGGCAGTCGGCGGCATAGCGACAGGCCAGAGCGGTGGAGGTTTCAGCGACGCCGCTCAGCACCGGCACGCGCCCCGCGGCCGCCTTTACGGTCGCCGACACGACGGCGCGCTTTTCCTCCGGCTCGAGTTGCACATTCTCGCCGACCGTTCCCAGGACGATCAGCCCGTGGCAGCCGGCGGCAATCATGCGCTCGACATGCGCCATGGTCGCCTCGATATCCAGGCTTTGGTCCGCCCGAAACTGGGTTGTAAGCGCCGGGAATACGCCCTTCCAATCGACCATATTCAACTCCTGCACCAATCCACCCGCCCACGCTACTCTACACCGGGCCGGGGCCGGAACGGTGGCATTGGGGGCGACAGCGGGTCAATGCCGCCGCCGCCGCTTTCTTGACCGCCTGCGCCACCGCCGACTACAACCACACGGACAGGCAACGGATCGCAGTCGCCATGACTACACATACCTTTTTCTGCATTGATGCCCATGCTTGCGGTAATCCCGTCCGAGTGGTCACGGGCGGGGGGCCGCTGCTCAAGGGGAAGAGCGCGAGCGAGCGCCGACAGAATTTTCTCGCCGAGCATGACTGGATTCGCCGCGGACTGATGTTCGAGCCGCGAGGCCACGATATGATGTCCGGATCGATTCTCTATCCTCCGACGCGACCGGACTGCGACGTTTCGGTGCTGTTCATCGAGACAAGCGGATGCCTGCCGATGTGCGGTCACGGCACGATCGGCACGGTCACCGTGGCGATCGAGCGCGGACTGGTCCGGCCGGCGACGCCCGGGAGACTCGTTCTGGACACACCGGCCGGTGTGGTCGTTGCCGAGTATCTGGCGGAGGGGGGCCATGTCGAATGGGTCAAGATCACCAACGTTCCCGCCTTCCTCCATTCGAGCGGGATCGAAGTCGAATGCCCCGATCTCGGCCGGCTGAAGGTCGATATCGCCTACGGTGGAAATTTCTACGCCATCGTCGAGCCACAGCCGAACTACCACGACATGGCCGAGTATTCCTCGCTCGATCTGATCCGCTGGTCGCCGGTGCTGCGCCAGCAGCTCAACGAGGCGATCGAGTGCGTCCACCCTGAGGATCCGAGCATCCGAGGGCTTACCCACATCCTTTGGACCGGACGTCCGACCCACCCCGAAGCGCATGCGCGCAACGCTGTCTTCTACGGTGAAAAGGCGATCGACCGTTCGCCCTGCGGCACCGGGACATCGGCGCGCATGGCCCAGCTCGCGGCCAAGGGGCGTTTAAAGTCCGGCGATTCCTTCGTGCATGAGAGCATCATCGGCAGCCTCTTCCATGGCCGCATCGAGGCCGATGCACGGGTCGGAAACAAGGAGGCCATCGTTCCCTCCATCCGCGGCTGGGCGCGGATCACCGGCTTCAACACCATCTTTATCGACGAGCGTGATCCTTTCCGCCACGGCTTCACCGTTCCATGAATACCGAGCTTCTCTCGCCCGGCCCGGCGGAGCAGACGCAGGCGATCCTGGGTGACGACCGCGCGTTGTTGAAGCGGCTGGCACGGGCCTGTCGTAGCGGAGTGGTCTCGATTGAAGCCGACATGAAACGGCTGCAGCACATTCACAGCCCGGTATTGAGCCAGGCGGACGGCAATCAGTGGCTGCTCGCCATGGCGGTGTTTCTCGGCGGGCTGTGGTGGGCGGCGGATTGGCGCTGGGCTGCGGCGGCGGCTCCGCTCTCCGTCGCGATCTATTTCACCTTCGGCCGTCGAGCAATTCGGCGCCGCCTCATGAATCGGGTGGACTTGCGGCTGGACGATCCGGCTGCCTGGGGCAAGCTCTGGGAATTCGGCGGTCTTGTCTTGCGCGAGGAAGCGTCGGGCCGACGTTGCATGGCGTCGAATGAGGATTGGCGCGACTTTGCACGGCTGCTGCCTATTGATGGTGAGATGCGCATATGATCGGTATATGTTCCATCGACCATGTACAGGTGACCGTCTCCGGAAGTCTGCTGCCTGCGGCCAAGCGGTTTTACGGCGAGATACTTGGTCTGGAGCCGGCGCACCGGCCTGGCGATCCAACCGAAGGAGCTTGGTATCAGATCGGGCCGGCGCAGTTGCACTTGGCCGTGGAGGATAGGGCCTTGCCAGAGGCCAATCGCAGCCGCCGCCATGTCTGTTATCAGGTAATGGATCTTGCCGTGGCGGAAGAGCGCCTGCGGACCGCCGGCATAGCCATCCTGCCCGACCTCCGGCCGATCCCAGGCGTACGGCGTTTCTTTATCGAGGATCCCGGAGGCAACCGCATCGAGATCGCCGCTCCGCCGGCAGCCACGCAACCTAGACAGCAGGGCTTGGGTTAACCCCATGCAGCCGATCACCGGAAGGGGGCCGAGCATGGCGACGCTACGCAAGAAGGAGCTTCTGGAAATCGCCGGAGCGGCAAGAGATTTCAGTATCTCAATTCTTATGCCGACCCATCGCCCTGGAGCGGAAATTCGCCAGGATCCGATCCGGCTGAAGAATCTGTTGGACGAGGCGGAGAACCGACTCACGAGACGTGGCATGCGCCGGACGGAGGCGGATTCGCTGCTTGCTCAGGCGCTCGAACTGATCGATAGCGCGGAGTTCTGGCAGCAGCGCGGCGCAGGGCTGGCACTTTATCTGGCCAAGGGATTCATGCGCGCCATCGATCTGCCATATCAACCGGAGGAGCGGCTGACCGTCGGCTCGAGCTTTCGCATCCGCCCGCTTCTGTCGCTCCTCGATGGGGGCGAGCGATTTACCGTGGTTGCCATCAGTCTTGCGGGCGCGCGCGTCTTTGCCGGTGATCGCCAGGGCCTCGTCGAGCGCCGCAAGCTTGACCTGCCGCAGGGCGTCAAGGAAGTGGTGGCCGAGACCGACTACCAGCAGATGAGCAATGCTGCTCCCGCAACGCCCGCCGCAGGGCACGGCGCGCTACACGGCAAGCATGGCTTCGGTCAATCGCCCGATGAATTGCGAAAGGTCGAGCTGATCGAGTATTTGCGCCGACTCGATGCGGCGCTTCTACTTCACCTGTCCGGGCGGAGCGAGCCTATCGTGATCGCCGGGGACCCGCAGGTCAGCGGCCACTTTCATCGCATGTCCAAACTGTCGAACCTTCATGACGAAGTGGTCGCAGTCAACGCCGAGGCATTCGATGCGGCAGCATTGCATGAGCGCATATTGCCGCAGGTCCAGCCACTGTTCGGCCGGGCCAAACAGGCGGCGGTGGATCATCTGCGCGCGCTTCACGGCAAAGAAGATGCACGCGCCCTCGCTGCGGTGCCCGAGATCGTCAGAGCGGCCCACTATGCGAGAATTGATACGCTCTTTTTGCCCGAGACGGGCGAAGTCTGGGGTCGCTTTGACGATGTGGACGGCCAGGTCACCGTGCACGCGGCACCAGATGGGGGAGATATCGATCTGCTGGACCAAGCGGCGGTAGACACGATGCGCAATGGCGGCGCGGTGTTCACACTCTCGCGCGAGGACCTGCCCCTCGGCGCCCAGGCGGCCGCGATTCTGAGATATTAGCAAACGCGTGCATATGGCTTCAGCGACCGAGTATCGGTTTTGACGCTGGCCATGCGCCCGAAGGTCGGCTCCGACGCGTTCAACTACCGTGACTGGGAATTAGGTTCAGCCAACTCGGCGGGTTAACGGGTGAGGACGGACGTCCGTTCGAGCCAGTGGCACGGGAATGAAAATCTGTGACAACGGTCGATTGTCTCGTGGAGCAGCGTCCGATTCGGCCCCCGACTCTCGTGAAGCTTGACGTGGATGGGCTTGAGCCCGGTGTGCTCCAGGGAATGCAAAACCTGCTGCGAAATTTCACCGATCAATGGGGCGCATCACTACACCATGGCTGGCAAGAAGCGCATGCGTCGCGGTGCGAGGGAAAGGGAGGTGGACCACGACGCAATATTTGTTCCCTCTGAGCTGCCCGTGATTTGCAGCGTTCGAAATGGCAGAGGATCTCATTCGACGCCGGGGCTTGATCAGCCCAGTCACAAGATTTCGGCGGCGTCTGAACGTGGCCGGCACAGCGCCTCAAGCTCCGCCAACCCCATCGAATAGGTCTGTACCCCTTCCTCTACACCCCCGACAGCGCGGTAGAAGGCTTGGGCCTCCGCATTCCAGTTCATTGCCTGCCACTCGATATACGCACAGCCCATGCTGAGCGCAGTCGTGGTAAGTCTGGCCAGTAGCGCGCGGCCAACACCTCGGCGCCGTACCTCGGCGGCGACGAAAAGATCGATGAGATGCAGCCCTCGTTGGCCCGATTCGAGGTCGAAGTCGCGCGAATAGGCGGCATACCCGACCGCCCTGTCTCGGCACTCGGCGATAAGGCATTCGAACCAGGGAGCGGCGCCGAATGCGCTTTCTCGGAATTGGTCAGCCGTTAACGGCGTGTCAGGCTTGCCCTCATACTGGTTGAGACCATTGGCGAGCGCGATCACGGTATCGGCGTCTTCCGGGCGAGCGGGGCGGATAGTGATCATTGAAAATCCATAAAACACATATTTTCCAAGTAGCTCGCCTGCTGAAGATCCACGAACCGGCATTACATCCGCAAGCGCGTTTGGGCACGTCGATACCAAGAAGGATCCGTCGGCGCTTTCGATCGAACTCGTGCACCGCCGCCCAACAGGCTCACTCGCACGTGGCGAGCATCGATCCTAACTCGCCGTCGCCATTCGCGGAAGCGACACTCTTGGGAGAATTGCGCACTGCGCAACGACCATGGTCAGCGATGCTGCTGCCGATGTAGAATTTTTGCGCTCCAGCAGCCAGTGTTGAACGGCTTTTGCACCGGGAGGGCGGGCTTCGATGCCCGATGTCGATACCGATCGCAAGCTTCTCGCCATCCTCTGCGCCGATATTGCCGGCTACAGCCGGATGATCGGCGAGGATGAGGAAGGCACTGTTGCCGCTCTCAAGGCGAACATGACGGAGCGGATCGAGCCCGCCATCGCCCGTCACCACGGACGAATCGTGAAGACGACGGGGGACGGATTCCTCGCAGAATTCGCCAGTCCAGTGGCTGCGGTGCGATCAGCTTTCGAGATTCAGGAGGGCATGAAATCAACAAATTGCGATCTTCCAGAATCGAAGCAGCAATGGTTGCGGATCGGGATTACTCTCGGCGACGTGATGGTGCGTGAGGGCGACATCTTTGGCGACGCCGTGAACACCGCGGCGCGCCTTCAGGCTCTCGCCGAGCGCGGGAGCATCTATGCCTCGGCCGCGGTCGTTGACCAGCTACGGGGGCATATCGGATTAGGCTGGACCGATCTGGGCGAGAAGACGCTCAAGAATATCGGTCGGCCGGTACGCGTCTATCGTCTAGCAGCGGGCGCAAACGCGGCATCCACCGTCTGGACAAATTTGCGCCGCCGCCTGCGCTCATCATTCATCATTGGCCTCCTCGTTGTCTCGGTGCTTGCCGCGGCTGGAACATATGGGTTGTGGGAAAGATTTACCTCGCCGACTGCCCCATCGGCTGCATTCTCGGACGGCACGCCGACCTTGGCGGTCTTGCCACTGCGCAATCTAAGCGGCGATCCCCAGAACGACTATATCAGCGACGGCATAACCGAGGACATCATCAGCGCGCTCGGTCGTTTCTCGGAGCTGAAGGTGATGGCCTTCAACGCTACGCGTCCGTACAAAGGCAAGGCGTTGCGGCCAGTCGATGTGGCTCACGAGCTTGGAGTTCGCTATCTGGTCGAGGGCAGCGTCAGGCGCGCCGGTGATGATTTACGTGTCTCGGCCAGTCTCTTTGATGCCATCGACAACAAAGTCCTCTGGTCACAGGCATTCGACGAGCAGTTTCAGGACGTTTTCGCCCAGCAGGACGCGATCACGCAGCGTGTCGCTGGAACGCTCGCCTCCAGCCTCCATCGCGTCGAGCGGGAGCGCGCAGTTGCCAAACAAACTGATAGTCTCCAAGCTTATGAGCTGGTGCTCCGCGGGCGCGCCATGTTGTTGCAAGTCACACGGTCTACCAATCGCGAGGCACGTCAGTTGTTCGAACAGGCACTCCGCCTCGACGCCGACTACGCGGCAGCATTTGCCGGACTCGGTCTCGCTTATTTGGATGTGGTAGGTCATGGTTGGACGGAGTTCCCACAGGACATGTTACTGCGTGCCGAGCAATATGCGAGAGACGCGCTCGCACGCAATCCGCTCAATGTTGATGCGCATGTCATCTTGAGCGAGGTGCACAGTAACCAACTGCGGAACGATCAGGCGTTGGTGGAAATCGATCACGCGCTTGAACTCAATCCAAGCAACGCTGCCGCTCACGCTCAACGGGGCGGCATCCTGCTGTGGGAGGGTCGGGTCGAAGAAGCAGTCGCAGCGTTGGAATCGGCGTTCGATCTCGATCCGAACTCGAACCATCCCGGCGACTCCTTCATTCTCGGCCTGGCTTATTACTCCGCACGCCGCCACGAAGATGCCGTGCGGTTTCTCCAGCGTGAAGCGCTACGTCACCCGGACTACGTCTATGTTCAATTGGTGTTGGCCGCAGCTTATGCCCAGCTTGGACGCGACGCAGATGCCGCACGAGCGGCTGCGTTGGTCAAGCGTCGGCTGCCTGTGATCGATCCGGTGAGCTTCGGATCTCGCTTTCACAATCAAGCGGATCAAGACTATTTGATAGAAGGCCTGCGGAAAGCCAGCCTGATTTGAGTCTATTGTCAGCCCGAGCCGGCCTGCTTCATTGTTGAAACCGGAGATCGGTGTCGATGGGCGCATCTTTGAGCAGCTTCCAGTTCTTGTCGGCGGCCGCTATCTCATCACTTGTGAACACAGCCGGCGGCTGATCAAATGCAAAAACAAAAAGACGACCGTCCTTTATGAGCCAGCTCTCCGGGTTTGCTTCTATTTTCAGGCCCAAAGCGAGTGCGCCGGCGCAGTGACCCTCGTATTGCGGGACATAATGTTCCGGATCGGCGCGGAACATCGCCATGTGCTCGTCGGAGGCGAAGCGATAACGCGCCTCGTCCCAGATGGATTCGAATTTCGGGTTACCCGGTGTCGGCCGTCCCTCGGTGAAATAAGCGACGGGATCGTAGCCTTTCAGCGCCAATCGCGACTCATCCGTTTGAGAGGAGGCTTGCGCCGAGACTGTCCGCGCGGTGCCCGCCGCGCCTAGAAGCAACGCAGCCGAGATCAGCATCAAACCATTACGACGCGTCACCATGGGATTTCTCCTGTCTTGCGGCATGCGCTGTCATTGAATGCCGAATCTTGCATTCTACCCCCCATTCCTAGCAACGGGAGTTCACGATCCCTTGAGTTTCGCTGTCGATCAGCGGGCTGGGCCGTGATGCTACCTGGCGCCCCCGCCAACGCCGAGCGCGCCTGAGAACACGCCATCGCCAAACCATACGTCCTCAGCCTTGTACACCCTAATATAGGTGGCAGCGCACAAGGTGAGGAGGCTGCCCGCCGCCCAAAGCCTTGACGGGCGGCATGTCGGCTGAGCAGACCGGCATCGCCTTCGGACAGCGCGGATGGAATGGACAGCCGGGAGGCGGGAATTCGGGATTGGGAACGTCGCCGCCGAGCACGATGCGCCGGCGCGGTCGATCCGGGTCGGGCTCTGGAATCGCGGAGATCAGCGCTTGCGTGTAGGGATGTGCGGGCGAGGCGTAGAGATCGGTCGCGGTCCCCATCTCGACGATGTGCCCCAGATACATCACCACGACGCGGTCGGAGATATACTCGACTACCGCAAGATCGTGCGAAATGAAGATATAGGAGAGATTCAAGGCACGCTTCAGATCGACCAGGAGATTGAGAATCTGCGACCGGATCGATACGTCGAGCGCGGATACCGGCTCGTCGGCGACGATCAGCTTGGGTTCGAGCGCGATGGCACGCGCAATGCCGATGCGCTGGCGTTGACCACCTGAGAATTCATGCGGATAGCGATGCGCGGCGTCGGAGGGGAGGCCGACTTTGTCGAGCAGGTCGCGGACCTGCGCCCGACGCTCGGCGCTGCTGCCTATGGCGTGGATCTTCAGCGGCTCGGCCAGAATGTCGGCGATCTGTTGACGCGGATCGAGCGATGCGTAGGGATCTTGAAACACCATCTGCATCTCGCGCCGCTTGGCACGGAGCGCGGCGCCCGAAAGGGCGCGCACATCTTCGCCCTCGAAGCGGATTGCCCCCCGATCCGCTTCGATCAAGCGCAAGGCCAGCCGCCCGAGCGTCGACTTGCCGCAGCCGGATTCGCCGACGATGCCGAGCGTCTCGCCGTGATGGAGCGTAAGCGTGACGCCATTGACGGCATGCACGACCGTCCCCTTGCCCTTGACAGGGAAGTGCTTCACGACTTCCTCGAGCTCGAGAAGCGCATTCACGACGGCACCGGATTCCAGCAGGCTGCGCACTGATCGGCGCTTTCCGTCGGAGACAAGGAAGGCATCTCTTCGCGGCAGCGCGGTAAGACGCGTGGGCAGCGGTCGGCGAAGGCGCAGCCCCGTCCGCGCGCGCTCGGCGATGGCACCATGCCGGAAATTGTCGCCAGCCGGTCCTTGCCTTTGGACAGGCGCGGCATCGATGCCAGCAGCCCAGCCGTGTAGGGGTGCCTGGGAGTACGGAACAGGCGGCGCGCGGGTCCGGTCTCCACAACGCGGCCGGCATACATGACCATGACGCGGCTGCAGCACTCGGCGACCACCCCGAGATCGTGGGTGATCAGGAGCACCGCCATGCCAAACTCTGCCTGCAGCCGCTTCAGCAGATCGAGAATCTGGGCCTGGATTGTCACGTCGAGCGCGGTGGTCGGCTCATCGGCGATCAGGAGCCTCGGCTCGCAGGCCAACGCCATCGCAATCATGACGCGCTGGCGCAAGCCTCCCGAAAGCTGGTGCGGATATTGGGAGCAACGTGTTTCCGCCGCGCCGACGCCGACCTTCCGCAACAACTCGATTGAATGGGTACGCGCCACGCGGGAGGAGACCGGGCGATGTTCGGTCAAGACCTCGTCCAACTGATAGCCGATAGTGAAGGTGGGATTGAGGCTGGTCATCGGCTCCTGAAAGATCATGGCGATGCGGTCACCGCGCACCCGGCGCATCGCCTCTTCCTCAAAACCGACCATGTCGTTGCCCTCGAACAGCACCCGCCCGCCGGCGATGAAGGCCGGCGGCATCGGCAGGAGCTTGAGGATCGACATCGCGGTGACACTCTTGCCGCAGCCTGACTCGCCGACAAGCCCGACCATCTCCCCCGCCGCAACGCTGAAGGACACACCTTCAACCACGAGAACGTCGCCGCTGCTTTCGGTCTTGAATCCAACCGTTAGATTCTCGACCGAAAGCAGGGAGGAAAATGCCGGTCCGCTCACTCGAAGACGATGCGCGGAAAATAGAGCGACACCACCCAGTTGGGCATGTCGACCACCTCGCTGATCCTGAGATCGGCGCACACGCTGCAGAGCATATAGGCCTCGACCGGCCTCAGGCCGTGGTTGGCGACAAGAAGGTCGACCATTCCGGAAACGGCGTCGCGGGCTCCCGCCATCAGATCCGGGCCGATGCCGGTTGTGACCTCGTAACCCTTTGCATCGAAATGGCGGGCGACCGGGCCAGGCGTTGTGAACCGTGGATATTTCAGGTTCGCACTCTTGACGAGATCGAGGGTAAGCGACACCGACATCGGGCTTTCGATCGCCGTGCCACAGACCTCGCCCTCGCCCTGGGTGGCGTGCGTGTCGCCGATCGAGAAGAGAGCGCCCGGCACCTCGACCGGCAGATAGAGCACGGTTCCTGCGCCGATGTCGCGGGTGTCCATGTTGCCGCCGACGCGCCGCGGCGGTATCACGCTATGCTGCCCGGGTTCGGCCGGAGCCACGCCGATAGTGCCGGCGAAGGGCTTCAGCGGCACCCGCCCTCCGGGTCCATAGGCGGCCGGAGCGAGGCTCGAGGCATCGTATTTCCAGATGTGCAAAGCCGGTTCCTTGAACTGTTCGGCGAGCAGCCCGAAACCGGGAACGTTCGCCGTCCAGCCCCAGCCGGAGGGGGAGAGCTCATGAATCGTCACCTTGAGCGCATCACCGGGTTCGGCCCCGTCCACATGGACGGGGCCGGTGACCGGGTTGACCTTGGCGAAGTCGAGCTTGACAAGATCCGCCAAGGTCGCCTTCGGCCCAAGCTGAGCACCCGAGGAATCGACCGTGTCGAATTCCACACGATCGCCGGGAGCCACCCTCAGCTTCGGCGGATTTGCATTGTTCCAGCCGTGGTGATGGTGCTCCTTGTGGATCGTGTGGCTGCGATTCCGGCCGCTTTGTTTACTGGGCAACGGACACCTCATCGTAGTGCACCGGAATGTGAACGGGGTCGACGAACAGAGCGTCATCGCCCTTCACGCGCGATCCGTGCATGGTGAAGCGCTGTTCGTTGAAGACCGGCGCCCAGGGAGCTTCCTCCATGATGCGGATGAAGATCTGGCGCCACAGTTCCTCGCGTTCGGCCTTCTTGGCCGGATCGGTCATCGAATCGGCCTCGGCCGCCAGCTTGTCCAGCTCCTCGTTGCAGTACCATGCCCAGTTCCAGCCGCCCTGCACGGCGCCGCCGCACCCCAGAATCGGCCCATAGAAGTTTGACGGATCGGGGAAGTCGGCGATCCAGGCCATGCCGCCCGACCAGATCATTGGCGCCGAACCCTCGCCGCCCGCCTGAATGACTGCCGATTGCGCGAGCGTCTTGAGATCGGCCTTGATGCCGATGGCGGCCAAATCCTGCTGGATCGCCTGCGCGATGCGGGGATTGGGATCAGTGTTGTTGGCGTAGAGCTCGGTTTCAAAACCGTTCGGGAAACCGGCTTCGGCCAGGAGCTTCTTGGCCTCATCGGGGTCGTAGGCGTAGCCCTTGTAGTTCTTGTCGTAGCCCGGCATCGAGGGCGGCAGCGGCTGGTTGGCGGGGACCGCGCGGTTGTTGATGATCTTGACAATGCGGTCCTTGTTGATCGCCATGTTCACGGCTTGGCGCACCTTGACATTGTCGAACGGCGGTGTCCGGACATTCATCGTCAGATAACCGGTATGGAGCTGGCCGCCCTCGACGATCAGGTCTTTATTGGCGGCGTCGTTCTTCACCTCCAGGAAGCGGGCCGGCGGGATGCCGTCACCGAGGATATCGACCTCGCCTTTCTGAAGCCGCAGCAATGCGACGTTCGGTTCCTGGCCGACCTGGAACTCGATTCGGTCGAGCTTCGGGTTGCCGTCCTTCCAGTAGTTGGGGTTGCGCTCGAATACGACGCGCTGGCCGAGTGTCCATTCCTTGAGCGCGTAGGCGCCGTTGCCGACGGGGCTCTTGCCGAAATCGGCGCCGAGCCTGTCCACCTCCTCCTTCGGCACGGGGAAGGCGAAGTTGATTGCCATGACGTGAAGGAACGTCGCGTCCGGCCGCGACAGGTCGAATTGCACCGTATGGGGATCAACCACGGTGATGCCGGACAGCGTCTCGGTCGTGCCGGCGGTCATTTCGTCGAAACCCTTGATCGACCCGAAGAAGCCGGCGCCAGGGCTCTGCGTCTTGGGATTGACGACGCGCTCGACAGAATATTTGACGTCCTCGGCGGTGACTTCGCGACCGTTGTGGAACTTGACGCCCGGGCGGATCTTGAAGGTGTACTGCGTGCCGTCGGGCGATATCTCGTAGCTCTCGGCAAGATCGGGGACCAGCTCGGTCGTGCCGGGCTTGTAGTCCATGAGCCCATCGAAGAGGCTCTTGATCATCGACCAGTTTTGCCAGTCATAGCCGATCGCGGGATCGAGCGTCGAGACGTCGTCCTTATAGGTGACGACCATCGAGCCTTCCGCTCTCGCCGGGACCGCCACGGCCGCCGTGATCAGGACGGCCACGGGGGCCAGCAACATGCTCCTCGTGAGTCTCATCGTTTCTTATCCTCCCTGTTTTCCCGAAGGCCGGCCTTCAGAGCCGGACCCGGGGATCGATGAAAGGCGTCGCCAGATCGGCAAGCAGATTGCCGAGGACGATGGCGACCGCCGCCGTCAGCGTCACGC
This sequence comes from Alphaproteobacteria bacterium, assembly GCA_035620695.1. Classification (GTDB taxonomy): domain Bacteria; phylum Pseudomonadota; class Alphaproteobacteria; order JAREAF01; family JAREAF01; genus JAREAF01. Next base: position 37,378 of record DASPGI010000199.1, on the reverse strand, counting down.
CCATGATGATCGGAATGTCGATCACTTGGATGGCCTGCCAAGCGAGCTGACCGATCCCGGGCCAGCCATAGACCGATTCAACCACCACCGCGCCGCTCATGAAAATACCGATATCGAGCCCGATCATGGCGACAATGGGAAGAATAGCATTGCGCAGCCCGTGGACCAGCACGACTTTGCGCTCCTTCAGGCCTTTGGCCCGTGCGGTTCGGATATAATCTTGCCTTAGAACGTCGATCATGCTCGAGCGCATGACCCGCGAATACCAGCCGCCGCCGGTAATCCCCAGCGTCAGCGCCGGCAGGATCAGGTGGCTGAAACTGGTTCCTCCCCCGAGCGGAAACAGATTGAGCAGGTAGGCGAACACATAGAGCAGGAGAAGGCCGACCAGGAATTGCGGCGCGGAAACGCCGACAAAGCTCGCCACCATCACCGCCCGGTCACTGATATGCCCCCTGCGGGTCGCCGCCCAGATGCCGGCGGTAAGACCGATCAGAAGCTCGAAAAAGATGGCTCCCGCCATGAGCAGCAGCGTCCACGGCAGGCGGCTTGCGATCAGGGTCGAAACCTCTGTCCGTTGCATATAGGACCTGCCGAGATCGCCTTGGGCCAAGCGCGTCAGGTAACCGGCATATTGCTGCAGCAGCGGCCGGTCGAGCCCAAGCTGGTGGCGAATGTTTTCGACCGTCGCGGGGGTGGCGTTGCGCCCGGCGATCATCCGAACCGGATCGGCCGGCACCAGGAAGGCGAGTGTGAAAGTGATGGCCGTGACACCAAGCAAGGTGAATGACGCCTGGACGAAACGGTTCAAGAGAAAGCGCAGCATCTTGTGCTCATCGTCCTCGTTGCGTCGGATCGAGTGAGTCGCGAAGCGCATCGCCGACCAGGTTGAAGGACAGCGCCATCAAGAGGACGGCGATGCCGGGGAAGAAGACCAGCCAGGGCGCATCGAGAAAATAGGACTGGCTTTCGAAGATGATTCCGCCCCAGGAAGGGGTTGGAGGCCGCACGCCGATGCCGAGAAAGGAGAGCGTCGCCTCCAACAGCACCGTCGTGGCGATGCCGAGGGTGCTCCAGACCAGAATGGTCGGCACGAGGTGAGGCAGCACATGGACGAACAAGAGACGCGGCCAGTTGGCGCCGAGCGCCCGCGTCGCCTCGATATATTCTCGCGTCGCCAGAGAGGTGGTCTGCGTATAGATGACGCGCGCGATCTGCACCCAGTTCACAAGCGCGATCACCAGCGCCACGATCCACAGGCTGGGGCTGAAGATTGCAGCCAGCGCGATCGCCAAGAGCAAGGCCGGAAAGGCCATCATCAAATCGGTGAAGCGCATGATCGCCGCACCCGGCCAGCCGCGGACATAGCCGGCGACAAGACCCAGCACGGTGCCGATCGTCACCGCCGCCCCGTTCGCCACAACGCCGATGACAAGCGAGGTCCGCGCGCCATAGAGCAAGCGTGACAGTAGGTCGCGGCCCAAAAGGTCGGTGCCGAACCAGAATTTCTCGTTCGGCGGCAAGGGCGCGCCTTCCAGCGTGAGGCCATCGAAGAACTGCTCATGCGGATCGTAGGGCGCAAGCAACGGGGCGCCCAGGCCGCCGATCACGATAAGCGCGATGACGACGGTGCCGGCGAAGGCGAAACGGTTTGTGAGGAACTTGCGCCAAGCGTCGGACATGGCTTCGAAAGAGCATTGAGGAGGCTCGATCTTCTAGCCGCGCCCACCGTTCCGCAAGAGGGTATCTGAAACCTGCTCTACGCGGCTTATCGCTCGGCCCCGCTGCCAAGGGCGCTGATGGGGTTCCCGGCCGCTTCGCGCCATGTTTTCGGCGAGAGCCTCTACTGCCGGACAGGCCGGTAGGAGGAAGGCCTCTATTGCTGGCTGAGGGAGCCCCGACTGCCGCTTGCATTTTCTCTCCGAGCCGAACGTCCCTCCTGACGCAGGAGATCTTCGAACCAGGCGGGCCCGTTTATCGGTTCAGCCAGCAGATCGCGTCGACCAGTAGGTCGCAGACTTTCCTATGCATCGCCGCTATCTGCTCGTTTGCCCAGGTGCGGCCGCCATGTTGGCGGAGATCGGGAAGATGCAAATGGGCGACGAGGTTCGGCCCGATCCGGACGACGCTGTAGCACCCGTACCGGCTGCACTCGAGCGCGGCAAACCGCCATCTCAGCCGCCGAGCGCGCGGCCCCTCATAGTCCGGTAGCCGTTCGGCCTTCTCCTCCAGGGCAGCTTGACGAGTGTTCGCCACCGGATCGGCATCGTCCGCGTCGGCGCGCAGCGAAAGCCTCGCATCACTCCCGTCCCAAGGTCGATCAGCCGAGGATGGCCAGCTCCTCCGTCTCGGTCATCCCGCTGAACCAGTGCCGGCGGCCAAACCCCGACAGCCGGAGGTTGCCGTAGAGCTTCAGCCGCACCGGAATGCCGCGCGCCTTCTCGGCCGGGATCAGATCGACGCTTGTCACATATAGCCGAGGTCGAGGCGCGACAGATTCACCGCGCTCGAACCGATGGCGGCGAGCGCACAGACCGTATTCGCGACCGCCAGCAGCGCGATGGCGATAAAGCCGAGGATGAAGTGACGCCGCATGGCTGCCTCCCTTGCCATCGTCATTGCTGCGAGGGGACGAGCGCGTGATCGACTAAGTTCAGGGCGTTGCCACGCAAGGCGAGGCGAAGGAGGAGACGTTGCGAGGGGCAGCAGTTCGGGTCATGGTCGCCATAGAAGCCCGCCTCGCCTCGTAACGTGCGCGGGTCAATTCGGACACCATGCCGGATCCGTGTCGAGAAGCCGGGCGGAAGCTGGTCGAGCCAATCCTGAGCAACCGGGAGCCAGCCTTGTTCGGGGCGGCGCTGAAGAAACTCCTGCCCACAGCCTCCGGTGCCATTCAGGCAGGTCATCAAACTGAGCAGGACCGTGCCTTGATCGGCGGGCGCGATTTCGGGCATCACGGAACGCCAGAACGCATGGTCACCCGTTTCAAAACGCTTGTGCCAAACAGGGTGGACTCGCCCCGGCGTGGGCGCCTCGAACAAGACCACCTCCTCTTCGGTGACGATATCTCGCGCGCCTGCGCCGCGGGCCGTGTCCTCGGCAGTAAAAACCAAGGTCCATTCGTACCTAGCGGTGCTCCAGGCAGCCCCCTGTACGCTGCCGAGAGCCTTGTACTCGACGACCTCGCACCGTGTCTCGAGCAGGACATCGCCATGCGGGCCATGGATACGGTCGCTTGCCGGGCGGAGCGGGAGCGCGATGCAGTGCTCGTCTGCGCTCCCGTCGGGAATGCTTGCCGCCGAGACGAGGCCAAGCATGGCTTCGCGCAGCAGGCTGTGACGCGAGTTATCGGCCTTGGGCGGCACTTGCGCGGCAGCACAGATAATGCCAGCGACAAAGACAAGTGGTGACAGAAACGCTATTCTCACTCTAGTTAGTGTAATCGCGTTCATCTCAATAATTTATTCCGTGTTTTCAAGATGATATATGAGTTTCCTGTAGTTGCTTCGCTTGAGATAAAACCCCTAAATCAACCCCAGTGCCTTGAAGCTGGCATGGCCCTTGCGGCCGACCACGATATGGTCGTGCAGCACGATGCCGAGCTTCTCGGCCGCCTCCTTGACCTCGCGGGTCATGGCGATATCGTCCTTCGAGGGCGTAGGGTCGCCAGACGGATGGTTGTGCACCATGACAAGGGCCGAAGCGCGCAACTCCAGCGCTCGGCGCACCACCTCGCGCGGATAGACCGGGGTATGGTTCACGGTTCCGGTCTGCTGTACCTCGTCGGCGATCAGGGAATTGCGCGAATCCAGGAAAAGCAACCGGAACTGCTCCACCTTCTCGCGCGCCATGCTGGCATGGCAGTAGTCCAGCACCTTGTCCCAGGAACTGAAGATTGGCCGGTCGAGCAGCTCGCGCTTGGCCATCCTGAGGGCGGCCGCTTGCACGATCTTGAGTGCCACGATCGATGCCTGTCCCAGGCCCGGCACTGCTTCGAGTTCTGCCGGCGTCGCCGCCGTCACGCCTGCCAGCGAGCCGAAGCGCCGCAGCAGCTCCTTGGCCAAGGGCTTCATGTCGCCGCGAGGCTGCGCCTGGAACAGAAGCAGCTCGAGAATCTCGTAATCGGCCAATGCGTCGGCCCCGGCTTGCAGGAATTTATGCCGCAGCCTCTGCCGGTGACCGTGATAGTGGGGCGGGTCGGAGAAGGGCATTCGGCGATGGGGGCGAAGAAGGACCTCAGAGCGGGTAGGGCGGCCGGTGGAGGCCGGCGGGGGAGAGGGTGAAGATCTCGTGACCCGCGGGGGTCACCGCCACCGTATGCTCGAACTGCGCCGAAAGCGAGCGGTCGCGAGTGACCGCAGTCCAGCCGTCCTCCAGCACCTTCACCTGGTACTTGCCGGCGTTGATCATCGGTTCGATGGTAAAGAACATGCCCTCGCGCAAGACCGGGCCGGTGCTCGCGGCGCCATAGTGAAGCACGCTCGGCGCTGCATGGAAGATCTGGCCTATGCCATGGCCGCAGAAATCGCGCACGACCGAAAAGCGGTTGGCTTCGGCATGGCTCTGGATCGCGTGGCCGATATCTCCCAAGGTCGCGCCAGGGGCGACAACGGCAATTCCGCGCATCATCGCCTCGTAGGTCACGTCCAATAGCTTTTGCGCCTTCACCCCGACCTTGCCGATCGGGAACATGCGGCTGGTATCGCCGTGCCATCCGTCAAGGATCACGGTCACGTCGATATTGACGATGTCGCCCTCGACCAGCCGCTTTTCGCCCGGAATACCATGGCAGACGACATGATTGACCGAGGTGCAGATCGATTTCGGAAAGCCGCGATAGTTGAGCGGCGCCGGGACCGCGCCATGGCCGGTTATGAACTCGTGGCAAAGGCGATCCAGCTCCCCGGTCGTGACGCCCGGACGCACATTGGGGGTGATGAAGTCCAGCGTCTCTGCCGCGAGCCTCCCGGCCTTGCGCATTCCCGCGAAAGCCTCAGGACCGTGCAGGACGATCTGGCGCTCCTCGGCGACCACGGGCAGGGTGTTGGCGAGCGATGTTGTGGTCATGCCGAGATACGCCGCCCGTGAAGGGCGATCCAAGCCGAAACCGAGGAAAGGAAAGTTGAAATTCGCATGCCGGGAAGGTAATGCGCGCCTGCCTCCCTTGCAACGGCAAGCGCTTTAGGGACGGCGGGGTTGCGCGCGGGCCGGCCATCAACCATCTTCTTGGCCAGATATTCCCCGAATGACGGATCGAGGCCAGCCATGATCGTTAAACGTCCGGGAGAGGAGCGCGGTCGGACCCGCCTTTCCTGGCTGGATAGCCGCCACAGTTTCTCGTTCGGCGAGTATTATGACCCGCGCCATATGGGGTTCGGGGCGCTGCGCGTCATTAACGAGGACTGGGTCGCCCCCGCGGCCGGTTTTGCAACCCATGGCCATCGCGACATGGAGATCGTCACCTATGTGATCTCCGGCGCGCTGGAGCATAAGGACAGCCTTGGCACCGGCTCGATCATCCGCCCGGGCGAGGTGCAGCGGATGAGCGCCGGCACCGGAATCCTGCACAGCGAGTTCAACCCCTCGCGGAGCGATCCGGTGCATCTTCTGCAGATATGGATTCTGCCGACCGAGCGTGGGATCGAGCCCGGTTACGAGCAGAAGGCGATTCCCGCCCGCTCACCCCGTACCGCCCGTTTCGCGGTCATCGCCGGCCCCGACGAGGATGCGTCCGTGCGCATTCATCAGGATGCGCGGATTCTGGCCGCCGAGATTCCGCCCGGCGTCGCCGTTGCTCATGATCTTGTCGAGGGTCGTCGCGCCTGGCTCCAAGTAGTGCGCGGCGCGGTCGAGCTCGAGGGTTCCGCCTATTTTGCCGGGGACGGCGCCGCGATCAGCGACGAAAGCCGGGTCGAGCTGTACGGCCGCGACAGTTCCGAATTGTTGTTGTTCGATTTGCCCTGAAGGAGCTCAATCGATGTTTCGGACCGGTCTGATGGCGGCCATCGCAATCGCCGCGCTCTCTCCCACGTCTGTTGGACACGCGCAGGAGGAGGACGCGGAATCGGCGCGCACGCAACAGATCCTGGCATGCGAGGAAGCGGCGCGGCTTTCAATAGATCGCGACCGGATCATCAGCCGTTCGATATCCGGCGCAGGCGAACCCGACCCGATCGGCGGCGGTGGCGGCGGAGCGGGGGCGCTCGGCTCAACCGAGACGTTCCCGGGCGAGCTGTCCAGGTTTGAGGAGGAGAGACGCCGGCGTCGCCTTGTCGAAGACTGCCTTAGGCGCGCCGGCATCAACTAGCAGCCGTAAGTTGAGGGCGGACGAGCCCATGACCGCGATCGACCAGCCCGGGGCCGTGACCGCCGCCATCCTCATCATCGGCAACGAGATCCTTTCGGGCCGGACCAGGGATGCGAACTTGCCCTGGCTCGCCGAGCGGCTGAATGCGAGTGGCATTCGCCTCATGGAGGCGCGGGTGATTCCCGATATTCCCGAAGCGATTGTCGCCGCCGTCAACGAGACCCGTTCGCGCTTCGACTATGTCTTCACCACCGGCGGGATCGGCCCCACTCATGACGACATCACCTCGCAATGTGTCGCCCGCGCCTTCGGGCTGCCTTTGATCTTGGACGAGGAGGCGCGCGCAAGGCTGCAGCGGCATTATCCGCCGGGTGGCCTCAACGAGGCGCGGCTCAGAATGGCGCATGTGCCGGAGGGCGCCCGCCTCATCGACAACCCGATCAGCGCGGCACCCGGCTTCCAGATCGGCAATGTCTTGGTCCTGGCCGGCGTGCCGGCCGTGATGCAGGCGATGTTCGAGGGCATCCGCCATCGGCTCGCCGGCGGCCGGACGATGCTCTCGCGCGCCATCGCGGCCTATCTGGGAGAGGGCGTGATCGCCACGGATCTCGGCGCCCTGCAGGCGCGCTATGAGGATTTGGAAATCGGCAGCTATCCCTTCGTGCGCCAGGGCCGGTTCGGCGCAAGCTTCGTCATCCGCGGCACCGAGGCCGGCCGCATCGCCGCCTGCGCCGAGGAATTGGAGGTGATCATCCGGCGCCTTGGAGCGGAGCCGATCACCGAATAGCCGGACCCAGATTGAAGCGCGCGCCGGAGCGATCGAGGTTCGGATCTGACCCGGCCGACATCCCGTTCCCGCACTAGGCGCGGTCCGTTGTGCCTCGTGCCGATTGTCGGGTCGGGCTGCTGGGGCTAGGCTCTGCCCCGCGCCGGCGCCTCGACTTCGCCGCGATTTGCCCGCTTGGCGGAACCGGTAGACGCAAGGGACTTAAAATCCCTTGGCCCGAAAGGGCCGTCCGGGTTCGAGTCCCGGAGCGGGCACCAGTATTTCTGGCTTTCTTGGCCTTTGGTCCTGCGGCAACGAGCGGCCGAATGCGGGTAGGCAACGATAAAGCGGCCTCACAGGCTCGATAATGAATGCCAACCGGGGCGGCCATTTTGCTGGCGATCTGCCGCGAACCAGACTCCCCTCCGGCTGGCGTTGGGGTGAAGGCTTCCAACTTCGCGGCGCCGCTGCCGAGCGGCTACACCGGGTGGCTCTCCCTTCCAGGCTTCGGACGCGCCCTCAAAGTGCGAACCCTACCACCTGCAAGTCTCGTTGCGGACGGGCCATGGAAAGATTAGCTTCGTTGCATTTTATCGAGCCACACTTCGGCCGGGGCTTCCTAGTAACCGGAATAGTCTTTCGTTCTCGGACCCTGCGGGGCTTAAGCTAATCTCATACGTCAACATGGGGAGGTCGGGGCATGCAAACGCCAACATGGCTGAAGCCAGCGATTCTGGGCGGCGTGGTGGGATCAATCGCAACCATGATCGTCGGATTTTCTCAGGCCGGATGGATGCTCGGCAGTTCCGCCGAGAAGATGGCCAAGGAGCGGTCTGCCGCGGCTGTGATCGAGGCTCTCGTGCCGGTGTGCATCGGGCAGTCAAACGCTGATCCCGAGGTCGCGGTTAAGCTGGACGAGTTGAAGGCACTCACCTCATCGTACCAGCAGCGCGACTTTGTGATGAAGAGCGGCTGGGCAACCATGCCGGCATCAGACGCGCCCAACAGTGACTTGGCCTCGGCTTGTGCCAAGGTGCTGCTCACGCCGACGCAGACCTAGCGAGCGTCCTTAGAATTGGCTGTTCAAGACCGCCAGCCGCAGCAGGAGGCAAGGCGGAGCGGGTTCTTTGCTTCGGCGGTTTCGCTGACGATCGCTTTAGCGCGCAGGACAAAGTCATAGGACCGCTTGCGCACGGCGCGCACCTCCTCGGTCTTCTCCAGCCGACTGGCGATCGTGGCCACGATGCGTTCCGTGACTTCGTCCTGCATGGCGAAGGGATCGCCCATCTCGCGATCAAGCCGCTCCGCCCCGATGTGCGCGCCGGTCCGGGCGTCGCTGAACTGCGCGGTAATACGGAGGCCGTTGCCCGCGCGGCGGACGCTGCCATTCCAGAACAAGTCATAACCTTCCCAGAGTGAGAGTGTCGGGAGTTCGAGGTGACGGAGCTCTGCCCGATCTTCGATGTCAGCGGCACGACGGGCGGCTGGCCGTCTGCGTGATACTGAGAACGCTGGCTGCCATGGCCAAGGCGAGAGGGGAGGTGGTCGATCCGGCTCTCCGCCGGCCCAAGCGGGCCGGTTGAGAGTTTCTCTGTGGCTCGTCAGAGGTGCCCTGCGCCTGCGGCATGACGGTTTCGCGGTGATCATTGGGTCGGCTGTCGAATTCGACGCTATTTGCGTCCGAACAGTCGAGCTCCACGCTCCCGGAGTTGGGGAAGCCCTTCTGGAACGAGCAAAATGACCAGGACCACGCAAGTTCCGAGAAGCAGAAGCCGATACTGGCCCGTGTCGCGCAGGAGCTCGTTCCCGATTGTGATGGCGAAGGCGCCCAGTATGGCGCCGGGAAACCTGCCGAGCCCTCCCACCGAGAGCATCAGCATGACCATTAGGAAGAACTCGTTACCGAGAATTTTCGGCGTGACGACGCCGATATAGTGCGCATAGAGAGCGCCCGCGAACCCGGTGATCGTCGCAGATAAGATGAAGGCGATGAGCTTGTGCTTGTACTCGTTGACCCCCAGCGCTCGGGCAAAATCCTCCGCATCCCGCATCGCCACGAATGCTTTGCCCAGCTTGCCACGGAGTACCCGGAAGTAAACAGCGTAGAGAACAAGCGCTGCGGCGGCGAGCGTCAGGAAGTACCAGGCTTGTTTATCGACCGTATGCATCGTCAGACCGAAGGCCTGAAGCGGCGGCACGCCGATCAGGCCCGTCGAGCCGCCGGTGCCAAGGGCACGTCCCTGAATGATGAGCGGAGGCAACGCCAGATGCACGGCAAAGGTGAATAGAGCCACATACTCGCCGCGCAGCCTGAGGCAGGGCAGCCCGATCAGCAGGCCGAAAAGACCGGCCACGACGGCGGCGATCAGCAGCGCCACGATCGGATGAAAACCCATGCTGATCGAAAGCATCCCCGAGGCATAGGCGCCGACGGCAAAGAAGACGAGCTGCGCGAAATTGAAGATGCCGGCGTAACCCAGGACGAGGTCCCATCCGGCGACGACGATCGACCACAAGAAACAAAGAATGAGGACGTGAAATATATAGCTGCTTTCAAGGATCAACCCGAGGCCGGCAAAGATGAGTAGCCCGATCCCGAGATGGACGCCGCCGCCAGATCTCCTCGGCGGAGGTGTGTCAGCCCTGCCGGCGCGATCCGTCGCGAAGCTCATCTTCCCCAGACCCCGAGCAGGCCCTGCGGACGCACCATCAGCACGACAAGCAGCGTCAGCAACCAGACCGGCATGATCCAGGTGGCGCCAAGCTCGAAGATTACAAGGGCCTCGACGACGCCCAGGATCAAGGCGGCGTAGAGCACACCGCGCGTGCTACCCAGTCCGCCGAAAACCACTATGACGAACGCCTTAAGAAATGGCGGCCATCCGCCTAAGGGTGAGATGAGATAGATCGGAGCCAAGAGCACTCCTGCTACGCCGGCCAGCACGACAGACAGACCGAAGGTATAGCCCGACACCTGGTTGGTATCGATCCCGACCATCCGGGCTCCTTGCACGTCTTGCGCAATCGCCCTCATGGCGCTGCCGATCATGGTGCGATAAAGAAACAACTCGAGCGCGATGACGATCGCCACGGCTGCGGCGAAGATGGCGACCTCGTGATGCGAGAAAACCATTCCGCCAAGAACCAGCCTGCCTGTCACAAATGGAGGCAGCAGCTTGTCCTGTGGTCCGAAAAGGATGAGGCTGAGATTGTCCAGAAAGAACGCGAATCCGAGCGTAACCATCATCGTTGCCATCCGCCAGTTGCGACTTGAGCGCAACGGTCGGATAACCAATCGCTCGAAAACCAGGCCGATTGCGAAAAGGGCCGGCACGAGAATGGCAAATACCGCCGGATAACCAAGGTCGAGATATCCGACCGACAATATCCAGGCGATATAGGCTCCCGCCATATAGAAGGAGCCATGAGCGAAATTCAGGACCCGTGCGATTCCATAAACTAGCGACAGTCCAAACGCGAAGACGCTGTAGACGGCGCCTTGCGCGATACCGCTAATTATGATTTGGAGGTACTGCTCCAAGGATCACTCGCTTGCGCAGGAAACGCATCGGATCACAATTCTCTGCTGGCGCCTCTTTGATTGCCGCAACCGCAGGCAGAGCCTCCGCCGGGGCTCATTCCTCACTGCATCGCAGCCTGAAAGGCGCTGCCATCAACGATGCGACCCTCCTCGAGCTTGTAAACGCGCGTGGCGTAGTTCTCGAGCTGCAGCAGATTCTGTTCAACAATCAGGATGGCCATTCCAGCCTCATTGATGCGCTCGATGGTATCGAACATGGCCCTGACCAGGTTGGGCGCAAGGCCGAACGATGGTTCGTCAATGGCCATGAACCTGGCCGCTGACATGATCCCCCGACCGAGCGCCAGCATTTGAGCTTCGCCGCCGCTTAGCGTGCGCGCCAACTGGTGTTGACGCTCCTCGAGGCGCGGATAGAGATCGAACACCAATTGTAGATGTTCATGCCGGCGTTTTCGAGCGGACGGCAAATAAGCGCCTAGCATTAGATTTTCCCGCACGGACATGTCCGGGAACAGATGGCGTTCCTCGGCCACGTAGACGATTCCCTTGGCGACTCTCTCCGGTGCATCCAGTTCGTTGATCCTGAGCCCTTCGTAAATCACCTCGCCCGACCGGATCGGGATCAATCCGCAAATTGCTTTGAGCAGAGTGCTCTTGCCATGGCCGTTGGCGCCGACTAGGCCAACCAGCTCCCCGCTGGCGATCTGGACGGAAACTCCGTGCAACACGTGCAGGTCGCCATAGAAGACGTGCGCATCCCTGACCTCAAGCAACGAAATCTTCCCCCAGATAGACGGAAATGACCAGCTCGTTGCGAACCACGTTCTCGGGCTTGTCAAGGCAGATGCATTGCCCGAAATGCATGACCATCAACCGGTCGGAGAGGGCTGAAAGCGCCCGGATCTTGTGCTCCACTACGACAAAGGTGATCCCTATCTCGTTGTGCAGGCGGCGTATCAGATCAACGAAGAACTGCGTCTCGTCCAGGTTGAGCCCGGCGAGCGGTTCGTCCATGAAGATCAGCTTTGGGCTGGTCGCGAGGACGGCAGCCAGCATTGTCGTCTTACGGGTTAGAAGATCGACCGCTCCTGCTCGACGGTTCAGCTGCGGCCCGATGCCGGTCAGCTCGACAACAGTATCCATCACCTGTTCGAACCGATCGCCAAGCTCCCGTCGCCCCGCAAACGTCGCGCCGATCTCAAGATTCCCGGCCACCGTCATCGAACCGAAGACCTGGGGGACCTGAAATGTCCGCACCAATCCTCTACGGCACAATTGATGCGGCGCTTTGCCGTCGATCCGTTCGCCGCCGAAGAATACTTGCCCGCCAGTCGGCTTCAGGAAGCCGCTGCAGACGTTCAGGAGCGTGCTTTTTCCTGCTCCGTTCGGACCGGCGATGCCGAAAACTTCTCCTTCCAGCACCTCGAAGGAGAGCCGGTTCAGCGCGCGCAGCGGGCCGAACTTCATCGTCAAGTCCCTCGCTGCAAAGAACCCGGTTGCCCTCAGGGATGGTGTGGCCGATTCTGTCATCATCCCAGGTCCGTCTTCGGCGCGAGTCCAGCGCCTATTGCAGCCAGGGAGGCGCGACGAAATCGGCTATCTTCTTCGTCCCGATTCGGACCTGTACCGGCTGCCCACCCTGGACCTGCAGCAAGTGGGTTGGAACGGTATCGTCCGTGCTCGGAACATACTGCTCGTCGTTGAATTCGAAGCGGCCTGTGAGACCCTCATACGGCGTCCCCAGGATGGCTTCGCGAATCGCCTTGTGATCCTCGACCGAGCCCGCCTGCTCCACGGCGTGCGCCCACATCTTCAGCTCATCGTAGATCTGAGCGGCGATGCTGAAGGGGGGATCTTCATTGTACTTGGCACGCCATGCCTCGACGAAAGCTCGTCCGGTGTCATCGGGCCGCTGCGCCGACAGGGTCATGCCCAGCATTCCTTCGGCGCTGCCCAATTTGATCACCTCGCCAAAGGCCGGAACGCTGAGGGTGTATCCCAGATAAAGCAGCGCATTCTTTGCCGGATTCTGGGTGAACTGGCTGGCAAAGGTATTGACTGCGGCAGGATCGAGAAGCTCCAGATAGATCAGGGAGGGATCTGCTTCGCGAAGCTTGCTCAAGATCCCGCTCCATTGCGTCGTTTCGTATGGCACCTCTTCGTTGACCACTACCTGCCAGCCGAGACTCTCCGCCACCTCCTGGACGCCCTTGGTGGTGTTCAATTCCCAATCATAGGGTCCATGTATAATGGCCAGCTTCTTGTTCGGGAACTCATGCCCAAGGTCCATGAGTTGCTGAAAGGTGATCTTGCCGTAATTCACGTCGACGTCCGACCCCATGAAGATATTGCTGCAGTTCATGTTTCGGCGCAGCTCGACCACATTCGAAGTAGCATCGTTGTGGATGTAGGGAAGCGGGTAGGGGCAGAACGCGGGAATGTCAGGGCCCATTCCGCCATAGCCGTTGATGAGCACATCGACCTGCTCCTTCTCGACGAGATTGGTCGCCGCCGCCTGAAGCTTGTCCGGCGTCAGATCGCCAATATCGAAGACAAAGAGCTCGAGCTGGTTGCCCAAGAGTCCTCCGCTGCTGTTGAGTTCATCGAGAGCAAGCCGCAGTCCCTTCTCCATCACCTGGCCGTCGCTGGAATAGGGACCGGTAACCGGAATCGGGGCACCGATACGGATCGCCTCGGCGCGCGCATCCGGCGTGAACGAAGACGCAACCAACAGTCCGACAATCATCGCTCCCGCTTTCCTCAGGAGCGGGCCCGAGCGTCGATTCGCCTCATGAATCAACCGACTCATCTTCTCTGCGTGCATCTCTCTCTCCCGAGCGGCCAACCGGAAACCGCAGTGGATCGTCCGTCTCACCAGAAGAGATGAGGAACGGGCGTGATCTCTTCGATTCCCGTCTTTGTAACGATGTAGTTGGTCTCGAACACAGCAGTGCCGACGCCGGGGCTCGTAAAGAACCCCTCAACGCTGGCTACCATGTTCTGCTCGAACAGGTCTTGGTCGGTGCATAGCCGCGGCTCGATATAGGGTCGCTCCCACATGCAGCCGTTGCTGTGGCCGTAATAGGGCCAGTTGGTTTTGAGCACCTCGTCATAATAGCCGGACTCTGCGGTAAGCCTGTCGCCCAGCAACGCCACGTCCTTGACCTTCACCCCCGGCTTGATGCTCTCCATCAGCTTGTGCATGACGTTGATGAGGGACTCGACCAGCTTCTTCTGCTCCGGACTGGGCTTGCCGCCGCAAACCGCGGTGCGCCCCGGATCCAGCCAATAACCCTTCAGGATCGGGCCGTAGATGAATCCATGCACGATGTCTCCGCGCTTGGGTGCGATCGTGCTGAAGCCTGTGAGCGGATCGCTCTCCAGATACTGGCTGGTGTCGCCGTGGGAAATGGCAATGCGGTGCCACGCGCCGCCGCCTTCGAGCAGGATCTTGCCCCCGATCCCGGCTGCCTCTCCCTCGGTTTTGCCTGCAATCAGCGCCTCCATCATGGCCTTATGGGCCCGTGTCACCAGCTCGCCGGCCTGGCGGAACAGCGCCAACTCGCGATCGCTCTTCACGCGACGAACATCCCGGACGAGATCATCTTCCGCCACCCACTCGATCTCGGGGACCATTTTCTGAAGCTGCTGCCAGTATTTAACAGGCACCGTGTCGGAGCCTACGAACGCCACGCGCCCGCTGATTTTGCGCTTCTTCAATGCATCGGCGAGCCCTTTTATCGGGTCATAAAGCCCTTGAAAGCGGTCCGTCGCGATGACGTCGTAGCGCGCTTCGGCCTCATCGGTGATCAGTTCGGGCACCTGACCCGGCTGAAGGATCACCGCATTCAGCGACCGGCCGTTCCATAGCACAGTGTCGGGCTCCTGGCCCGAGTGAGTCGAGAAAAAGTTCGTCAGGTAGATGGTATCACCCGCCCGTTCGTAAACGCCCGAGGTCTTGCCCCATACGACGGCGACGTCGTAACCCTTGCCCTGCATCGCCTTGTGCACACGTTCCCAACGTGCCTCGTATTCCTCCAAAGGAAACGGGCGGAATGGCGAATCGGAACTCAGCTTGGACTGCGTCTTGGAGACTGCGGCTGCATTCATCACTTTCTCCCGGTCTTCGTGGCAGGGCATCGTTGGGCTTGTCCTCGGACAGGGCGACAAGCCTGATTCGGCGTCATGCGCCTTGCGGCGGTCGCAGGCTGGAGCCGTCCGTTCGGCAAAAGTGTACGGACGACTGCGCATGCCGCGCAATACGATTATCGGTACATTCCACGATGGAAAGCTCACGGGCTTGACGGCAAACGCCGATCCATGTCGCAGTTGGGACCGGACATCCGCTTCTGCATTAGCGCTTGCGCGGAAGTTCGATCGATCGGCCATCGACCCCGGTCCTCTCCGGCGTCGAGGCGCATTTGAGCAAAGGAGGTGTTGCGCGTGACCGACCACGGTCAGGCCGGCGTGGATCCGTTCCGAATGGATCTCGTTGAGGAGTTCCGGCATCGCCCTATCGGCGCGCATAGCGGCGACTTGCAGCGCTTGCTCAACCTGATGCGCGGTGAGCCGCTTAAGGGAAAATACGTTCTGGTCTGCGCAAAGCCCGGCACCTGGATGCTGGCTCAGCTCAGCGGGGTTCGTGGAGGGCCGGTGAGCATGATGGAACACGAGGTCTTTCACAGTCGGGAGCAAGCGGAATGGGCGGTATTCAAGCTGAGATGGCGACGGCTCACCGGACGCCAGCCGGATTTCTGAAATGACAACCCCTAGGATCATCGGGTACGCCGACCAGATCGGCGCGGCTCCCGGCGATCGTTTGCGGTTCATGGTGAGCTGCGAGGGGATTGATCGGTACCGCGCGGATATTGTCCGCATCGTGGCCGGTGTCGGCCAGACCAAAGATCCCGCCGATCAGTACCGTACTGTTGAAACCACGGTTGACGGCCTGTATCCGGGGCGTTTCCAACCAATTCATTCCGGCTCGTTTGCTGTCGTCGAGAATTGCGACGTGTTCGCGTCTTCGAATCGCGGTTTTAGCGTGCAGGCGCTGATCTGGCCGACTCTGAGCAGCCGGGCCTGTCAGGCACTATTAAGTCAATGGTGTGATGAGGAGCGGGCGGGGTTTGCCTTGGTGCTTGATGGCCAGGGCGCGCTCGCCCTGATGCTGGGACGCGCCGACGGCTCCGTCGAAGTCGTCTCAACAGGCGTGCCAGTCGTCGAACGCGTCTGGCATTTCGTGGGCGCAAGCTTCGAGACCGCGTCCGGCGAAGTGAACCTATATCAGGAGCCACTCGCCGGCTCTGCGCATATCACACCCGCCTCGGTGGCGAAGAGCGCTACCGGCCTGTTGCCGGCACGGCCTGCCGCGGTGCCGTTGCTCATAGCCGCCGCCTGCCGAAACAATAGCAGGCCGCTGGTCGGCCTTTGGCACTTCAATGGAAAGATCGAAGCGCCGCGCATAGCCGGGCGGGCGCTCACCCGATCGGAAATGGAGGCCTTGCGCGCGCCGAACGTGCCGTCCTCTCTTGCCCCAGAGTTGATAGCGGCTTGGGATTTCTCCGAGGATATTGAAACCGATCGCATCCGCGACCGGTCGCCGAACCGGCTGGACGGCCGCTTGGTCAATCTGCCGGCACGCGCCATGACCGGTCACAATTGGACCGGCACCGAGATGAACTGGAGCCACGCTCGCGACCAGTATGGGGCCATTCATTTCCATGAGGACGATCTCTACGACGCCGCATGGGAGCCGGATTTCACGCTGACCCTACCCAGGGAGTTGCGCAGTGGCGTCTACGCCGCACGCCTGCAAGCCGGCGACGAAGCCGAGCATATCCCATTCTTCGTGACACGACCACGAGGCGAGCCCAGCACCGATCTGGTCTTTCTTGCCCCGACCGCGAGTTACATGGCTTATGCCAACGAGCGTGCCGGCATCGACGCCGCGTCAACCGAAGTCCTGACCGGACACCTCACCGCCTTGAGCCCGCGTGACTTGTGGCTGAACGCGCACCGTGAAGCGGGGTATTCGCTCTACGACCGCCATGCCGATTCGAGCGGCGTCTGTTACTCATCACGGCTGCGCCCGATCATGAATCTGCGCTGCGATCACATCCAATCCTGGAGCCAGTTTCCCTGGCAGTTCAGCGCCGACATGCACATCATCGGCTGGCTCGAGGCGGCAGGGCATCGCTACGACGTCACCACGGACGAGGAGTTGCATCGACATGGCCTTGCAGCACTCGCTCCCTATCGGGTGGTTATTACCGGCACGCACCCCGAATACTACTCGACTGCTATGTGGGACGCGGTTCGGGCTTATCTCGGAGAGGGCGGCCGGTTGATCTATCTGGGCGGCAACGGCTTCTATTGGAGAATCGCCTATCATCGGCAGCTTCCGGGCGTGATCGAGTTGCGACGTGCCGAAGACGGCATCCGTGACTGGACCGCGGAACCTGGAGAATACTATCACAGCTTCAATGGCGAGTATGGAGGCCTCTGGCGGCGACTGGGCCGGCCGCCTCAGCTGCTGGTTGGGGTCGGCATGGCCGGGCAAGGCTTCGACGTGTGCTCCTACTTCCGCCGACAAGCCGGAGCGGACGATCCACGGGCAGCCTTCATCTTCAAGGGCATCGAAGACGAGATCATTGGCGATTTCGGACTGATCGGCGGCGGCGCGGCAGGTATCGAACTGGATCGCTACGATCTCGGATTGGGAACCCCTTCGCATGCGTTAGTGCTGGCGCGATCAGAGGCACATACGCAAATGTATTTCCCGGGCCCAGAGGAGGTAGATAACGTCATGTCCAATTTGGACGCGGCTCAGAATCCGTTGGTGCGCGCCGACATGATTTTCTTCGAGACCGGCAGCGGAGGCGCTGTTTTCTCGACCGGTTCAATTGCCTGGTCGGGAAGCTTGTCCCACAACAATTTCGACAATAACGTCGCCCGCATTACGGCGAACCTGCTGCAACGCTTTCGCGACCCGGCACCATTCCCATCGCCTTGTGGTTAAGGCCGCAAAGCGAGCGTTGAATATTTCGCCAAGGAGCGTATGCCGGTGTGACAAATCCCGCTCAGAACAGACGCAGATTATGGTTAAGCTCCAGAGTTAAAATCGCAAGCTCGTGCGTTACTTTTACTTGGTATAGCCCGTCCGAGCCGCCTGCCGGGCCGGAAGAGATTGTGCCGAGACCGAAAGAAACAAGGACAGAGACCGCCCGCCCAGCGTTTGCAATATCGAGCTGCATCCCTGGCTTGGGAACTTGTGGCGATGCGGTCGGGCGGACGGGGTTATTCCTGCGTCGCGCGCCGCCTTGCGAAAACGCTCGGTGGCCCGCGGCTAGTCATATCGAGACCATGGGCGGCCTTGGTCGTTCTAGCGCTGTTGCCGATGATCGCGGCGCCGGTGCGAGCGGCCGACCTTGCAGATGAGGCGTTGTCGAGCCTTCCCTGGGCAGCGTTGCCGCCGGCGCAGACGAGCGCAACACCTGCTCGGCTAGCGTTGCCACCTATTTCTTTGGTCTTGGATTTCGATCCCTACCTCACGGGCGGAGAGAAGGAGCCGGCCATTGCAGCGGCCGGGGCCACTTTGTGGTCCAGCGAAGATGGTTCACTCACCCTGGGCTTTGCGCTCGACCAAATCTATCAGGAAGACCATCTTCCCGAAGACAAGCTCTTTGGCGTTCTTCGCAAGCGATACAGGGCGATTTTTACCATGGACCAGCCCATCGGATTCAGGACGGCCGTCATCATCGACGTGCTTTCCAAGGACAAGCGCCGCGGTCAGCGGCAGTTCAGGATTTTTCAGGCCGCAATCAGCCGGCCTGTCGGCGATGGCAATCTCACCGCGGGCAGTGCGGTGCTCCTGAGCGGCCTCAATCCCGAATTGAACCTCGGAATCAGATTTTTCCTGCCACTCGGGGTCGGCAACTAATGCTTGGCTGCGCTTCGTACCGCGCCTAGAGCAGGCCACAGCAGTCGCTCAACTTGGCAAATCCCAGTGCCGGGGAACATAGGATCCTCGGCGCCATGAACCGTTATCGAATGAGCAAGCGCTCGTCACCGTCAACGATGCTAGCATCGCATGGAGTTCGATAGACTCGCCCACGGTCTGACGGTCGTTCGCAATGTCCGCGTATCGGACGGCACTGTTGGCATTTTCGGTAGCCCTGGCTCCATTTGCCGGGTTTGCGCAATCATCGGACGCGCAGCCGGCTTACGCGCAAGATATCACCGCTGGTGGGGCACGAATCGAAAGTCTTGGGGAAGGCGTATTCCGGATTTGGTCCAAGGCGGGGGACGGAGAGCCCGTCGCCACGTCGGTGAATTTGAAGCGCATCAGGCACGCATATGATCCTGCGGTCGACAAGGATGTTCCCTACGAGACCAATGTCACGCTGAGTGGAGAGGCGGGACCCTTGATCGATGCGGCAGGGGCGGAATATGGGTTGATCACCCTCTATCACATCGATCCGCCTCTATCGGACTTACCCTCGAGAGAGCCCGGCGTCGATAGAGGCATGGATTTCCGAGATCCGGCCAATTTGGTGAAGGGGGCCTATTCAAATTACGTGAGTCCGGTGATCACCAATGACGTTGAGGAACAACGGGTTCCAAGTCATCCCATCGGCCATTTTTACGTAAAGGCGGAAGTCCCCGGATTTCCTACCATTCTAACCGGAATGACCACGACCAGGCGTGCGGATGCCGAGCTCGAAGAGCTGACGCTCGGGCGGGAACTCGGGATCGGTGGCGTTCTGTTGACTCCAGAACCGGGGCGATTGAATTCGGCAAGAGAGGCGCTCAACGAGCTAACCTGGCGTCAACGGGAACTCCGGGTGATCGACGGTTTGCATTACAGCAATGTCGGTGGCAGAAATATCGGCCCGGAATATGTCGTGACCGATGGAAATGTCGTTTTTGCCCGGTTCAAGGTTCCGCTCAGAAACGCCAGGGACGCCTTGGCTTTTTTTGTGGAGTTTCTTGCGAGAGGCCAGCACAGCATCTTTGGTTCCCTCATAAACAGGCCGTACAAGGGTACCGGCGCCGGTTGTACGCCATTTGCGATGTCATGGCTTCAAGCTTCGGGCGTGCTTCCATTCATCAATGAACCCCCGGAGATTGAAACTTCAGACGAAGCCCCCGAATCCTTCGGGGCGAACGATTTCTGGAAATACCTGCAGCGGGATCTGCATATCCCCTGGCAACATGTCGGCTGTGACGACCGATTGGGCGTGACCCGTACGATACCAGCAGATTTCACGGTTTATGACTTGCTCTTTTATCGCGAAAGCAAGGCGCTCATCGTTAAGGCGTCGGAGGGTCTCGCTCAGAAAGTGAAGGAAGATTATGGTCTGATGGCCGCGACTTTGTTCCAATTCGGCGCATTGACCCCGCTTCGTGATCTGGTGATCAACAGCAAACGCAAAGATCCAGACGATCTCGGCAACTATTCCTGGGCCAAGGATGGCGAGGGATTGGCGGCACGGTTCTGGGACAACAAGCGCTTTTCGGCGTGGGTGAAGGCGTTGTGGGCTCATGGCCCGGCCGACCCGCGGATCGCCTTGGTACGCGAGGGTCGGTTCCACGGCATCGAGGTCGACGCAATGACGGCAGAACGTCAAGCCGACCCGTTCTTTGCGGAAGCGGACCGGATCAGCGAGGTCCGTCAACGCATTCAGCGGCCGTCAACCTGCGAGGAGCTGTTCAGCCTCGGCATTCAATAAACGCCGCCGGTGATCAAAGCGGACGCTTGGCAGGTCTTTCGCTTCGATGGGTGCAAGTTCGCGGCGTCAAGGAACCGGTTCGAATTCGGCGAACCACTGGCTGGATCCGTCCGGCCCTTCGCGATCGTGATAGAGAGCGCCCAGGCGCAGACGGCCGGCCGCGCCCAATTGCGGGCCGGAGATCATGGTCTGAACCCTCTCGCCCCCCAGCATGCGATGAACCAGCGTGAGATACAGGCGCGAAAGCACGCCCGCGCGAAGCGCCGATTCCAGCATGCGCGGTCCAGTCAACAGAAAAAGGCTTTGAAAGCCGAGCCGGCCGAGCGCGACTGTCAGCTCTCCGGCCTCCACCCGATCACCCTGGCCGGCGATCAACATCTCGTAGCCTCGATTACGCCATGCCTCCACTCTGCGGGCCGGTGTCGACTGAGTTGTGGCGATGATGACGCGGCGCTCGCCGCCGGCTATCGATGGCGGAATCGGGAAGTCCAGGCTGGCGCTGACGACAACCACCGCGGGCTGTAGTGCAAGCCCTTTCGTCCGCCGCCAAATAGCGAGGTCGCGCGTCTCTTCGTGTGCGCCCACCTCCAGAATGTCGCCCAGACGCCCTTGGGAGAGGGCACGCAAATATCCTCCATGCGTGATTACGCAATCGGCCTGAGCCTGCAGCTCCAGCAGGAGACGAAGATCGTTGCCGCCAGTCAGCTCGGGGGGCACCAGATCCGCTACCGCGATCCGGCCGTCGAGGCTGCTCACGAAATCGGCGTAGACGAAGGGTGCACTCGGCCTACCCCGGCGCTGCAGCTCGTGCCCCAGGTAGAGCCCGCGCAGCTCCACTTCCTCGTGCGGCTCTGGATAGATGCGAATCAGCCTCTCCGGCATGAACATCCTCTTCGGGATCCAGTTGTTTTCCGGCAATCTCCTGCACCAGCTTCTGCACCAGAGATTCGACGAAGCGATGCTCTTCGGCCACCACGATCGCAAAGGCGCCGGGACCGCCGATCACCTCAGTTTCGAAATGGTCGATCAAGGGCAATCCACCCGGACCGGTAAGCCCGCCGCCGCGGAAGTTGAGCGCAAGGGCGTTGATGGTGATCCCGGCGTCGAGGGCCCTCTGTCGCGCGATCGGCAAGGGGATGCCGCCGCGCTGTCCCGCATCACCGGAGACGTCAATCACCCGGAGCGTCCCATCGAATGCGTTGGCTTCGAGCCATTCCTGGCAAAAGGCGATGGCGTTGCTGATGGAGTTCCAGCCAAAGGCCAGGCGCGGGGCCGCGATCAGCCGCGCCGCGAATTGTTCGGCCGACGCGCGGTCGGAAACAAGGCTCCAGCCGACTATTTCATTCATGCTTTGCGCGCCGCCCCATTCCATGAGCGCCAAAGCGATACCCCCGCGCGCTCCCAGGCGGATTGCGTCGAGCACGCGCTGATCGATGAGAGCCGCGGCATAGCCGCTGCGCTGGAACTGGAACTCGTCATCGGTGATCGAACCTGAACCATCAGCCGCCAGGCACAGCTCTACGTCAACCTGCACGATCTGAGCATCGGCCTTGGGCGGGGCGCCCGCGAGGAGCGCCCCAATCAGAATTGCTGCCCCGGAGATCGCGCGCATGAACGTGCCCGGCGGGTCAACTCAATTCCCGTTTGAGAAACTCGACCGTCCTTTGCCAAGCCAGCTTCGCGGCATCCGGCGCATAGCGAGCCTCCGAGGTATCGTTGTGGAAGGCGTGATTCGCCCCTTCATAGAGGTGAAGCTCATAGCGCACTCCCGCCTGATCGAGCGCGTCGCGGAAGGCGGGGACGTCGGCGTTGATGCGTTCGTCCAGTCCGGCGTAGTGGAGCAGGAGCGGGGCACTGATATTCGGAATGTTCTCGATCGGAGGCGTGCGGCCGTAGAAGACCACCGCTGCGTTCAGCGCCGGCTCGGCGGTCGCCACCTGACCGACCAAACCGCCGCCCCAGCAGAAGCCGATGATTCCGACCTTGCCGTTGGCGCCCGATTGTTCGGCGAGCCAGGCAATGGCCCTGCGCGCTTCGGAGATCGCGGTATCGACGGGCAGTGCGCCGATCATCTCTCGCGCTTGATCGGGATCGCTTGGGGTACCGCCGACAGAGCTCAAGAAATCCGGCGCAAGCGCAAGGAAGCCGTCTATGGCCGCCCTGCGGGCGACATCCTCGATATGCGCGTTGAGGCCGCGGTTCTCGTGCACGATAACCAGGCCGGGCAGATGTCCGGCGGCATTGGCCGGGCGGGCTTCGTAGGCGCGCGGCCCATTGGGAATCTGAATGCGCTCCGCAATCACGCGCGGATCGTCCTCTGAGACGATAGCCGCGAGCGCATAGTTCGGCGCGAGCTGCGCCAGCACCGTGCTTGCCGCCGCCGCGCTGCCCATCGCAGCCGTGAGCCGGTCCAGAAAGACCCGGCGGCTGATGCGGTCATGAGTGAAGTCGTCATAGAGATCGATCAGTTCCTGACGCATGATTGTTTGCCCTCGCTGTTCAGGTCGTCAGTTGCCTTCAGCGGCTCGCTCCTTCGGAGACAGTCGAAGAATCTCGCCATTGCTCTCGTCGGTCAAAACATACAGCGCCCCATCCGGTCCCTGCTCGACGTCCCGGATTCGCCGTCCGAGATCGCGCAGCAGACGCTCTTCATGGACGATTTTGTTCCCCTCGAGTTCCAGGCGCACGAGCGCTTTGGCTCTCAGCCCTCCCACGAATAAATCGCCGCGCCAATCGGCAAAGGCCGAGCCGGAGTAGAAGAGCATGCCGGAGGGGGCGATTACCGGCGTCCACTGATAAATCGGATCGGCCATGCCTGTCTGCCGCTGCTTGCCGGTGCCGACCGGGCTGCCGTTGTAATTCACCCCGTAGGAGACGACGGGCCAGCCGAAGTTCAATCCTGGCTCGGCTATGTTGATCTCGTCGCCGCCCTTGGGTCCGTGCTCGATCGCCCAAAGCGCGCCCGTCTCTGGATGGATCGCAGCGGCCTGAACGTTGCGGTGTCCATAAGACCAGATCTCGGGCAGGGCTTCCGGTTGGCGATTGAATGGATTGTCTTCCGGCACGCCGCCGTCAGGATTGACCCTCACGATCTTTCCGAGGTGGGAATCGAGATCCTGTGCTTGTCTGCGAAACTTCTCTGCGGAGCGTTCGCCCAGAGTTATGAAAAGATGCCCATTGCCATCGAAAACCAGGCGAGAGCCGAAATGCGACCGGCTGGAAACCCTGGGCTTCTGCGAGAAGATTACCTTAAGGTCCGACAGAGCCCGGCCATCCTCGCTCAAGACCGCACGCGCCACGGCCGTGGAGTTGCCGTCCCTACCGGGCTCGGCATAGCTCAAATAGACCAGCCGGCTGCGTTCGAAACCGGGGTCCAATGCTATGTCGAGAAGACCTCCTTGTCCGCGCGCGTCGACTTCCGGCACTTCGGAGATCGGTTCCGAGATCGTCCCGTCGGGAGACACGATCCGCAGCCTTCCCGGCCGTTCGGTGACCATCATTCGTCCGTCCGGCAAGAAGGCCAGACCCCAGGGATGCTCCAACCGCTTCGCGACGGTCTCGACGGAGAACGATGCCTGCTCGCTTTCGTAGTCCGCCTCTATGGCCGAAGCGGGGTGCACGGACAGGATCGCGGCCGCGGCCAATAAGGGGAGGCGAACGTCTCGCTGGAACATGGTAGGTTCTCCTAGTTGGCAGCGATGCCCGTCCAAGAAAATAGAGATAATTCACTCTCGGGAAAGGCCCGTCCCCGGCAAGAACAGCGGAGGAGCAAGATGCGGCTCGATCGGCAGGAGATAGAAGCGGCCCTGTCGCTGCTGTTGGACGAGATGGAGGGCGAACAAGGGCCGAGTCACGAGGTGTATCTGCGTCTGGTGCAAATTCTGGATTCCATGCGCGCGACCGGCATGCCGCTACCGGAGGATCTGGTGGCCCTGGAGCGCGATTTGGCAGCGGAATTCGAGAAGAAGGTCAAGCCTCGCACCGCGCGCGCTAGAAGCAAGACCACGGCTGACCGCTCCGACCAGGGCTCCAGCTAGACAGCGCAATACTCGCCGGGCTGCGAGCGAAGCCTCAGTCTGTAATCGCCGGAATTTCGGTCCGGACGCTCTGAGTTACGGTATCGACCGAAATCGGCTCCGGCTGGCGCGATGTGTGCTTCGGCCACCGGCGCTTCATGCATAGCCACTGCGCGGGATACTCCCGGATCCAGGTTTCAAAGGTCTCGTTCAGCGTCCGTGTTATCGCTGTCACATCGGTGTCTGCGTTGCGCGAAAGATCGGGATGCAGGGGCTCATAGAAGGTGACGCGATAGCGGTCCTTCGGGAGCAGGATGGCGCGACTGAGCAGAATCGGGCAATTGAAGCGGCGAGCCAGCCGAGCTGGAGCGGTGGTGGTCTGAGCGAGCCGCCCGAAATAGGGCAGCCATTCCCCATCGTCCACCCGCTGGTCGACTATGATGAACAAGGCGCCACCTTCCCGCAGACTCTCGATCATTGTGCGAACGGCATGTGGACCCCGCGCAATCAGATTCAAATTCGGAGCGCCCCTCTGCCGAAGATAGCGGACCAGCCGATCGATCCATGGGTTGGATTCGGGCGTGTATAGGCAGCTGAGGCGATGGCCCGCGGCTGCTACATATGCCGCAGAAAGTTCCCAGTGACCCAGATGCGCTCCGACCAAGAGAAAGCGCCCTCCATGGGCCGCCCGGGCAAGATGCTCGGCGCCCTCGACATCGACGACACCCCGAAGGTCTGGCTGTCGAAAGATCGACGGAATGTGCAAGGCAGTGGAAAGCACGCGGCCGAAATGCCTCCAGATCTCTTTTGTTAGAGCGATGCGGTCTAATTGCGCAAGATCCGGGAAGGCGATGGTGAGGTTGCGACGCATTGCGCGCGAATGCTGTCGCGAGAGCCGTGGACCAATGAATGCCGCGAGAGCGCCGCTTGCTTTGACGGCGGCGCGCCTAGGCAGCACGGCGAGCAACGCCAGCACCAGTGCTAATGCTGCCGCTTCGAGGGGCCAGATCAGGGAGCGCTGCGCCCAGTTACGATCGGCCCATGATGTGGGTTTTGCTGACATGCCCAGGGATGCGCTCATGGGAGAATGACGTTTCTAATCCGTTGGAAGTAGCTTGCACAAGCGGGAATCCGTGGCGTCCGCACTCAGTTCATTGTTATCCACACTCGATTGGGCACCTTATCCATCCGGCCGCCAAGGACTAGACTGTCAAGTTCCCGCAGCCAAACCGACTTACCCTCAACCGGAGCCGTCCTTGGCCTCTGAACCCCGTCCAACCTCCGCCGGACCGGCGCATGGCGATTCTGGGGAAGTGGATCGGCTGATATTCGGCACCGTTGGGGTGGGGTTGTATCAGGCAACGACGGCTGGTCGGTTTCTGCGTGCGAATCCTAAGCTCGCCGAGATACTTGGGTGGCCGTCGACCGAGACGCTTATCGATGAGGTGGTGGATATCGGGGCACAGCTCTATGTCGAACCGGATTTCCGGGCGGCGAAGTTGGCGGCGCTTGGGTGTTCGGGTCATACCCAGTTCGTGACCGAGGTACGACGGCGGGACGGCCGAAGGATCCTGATCAGCGAAAGCGCTTGCGCGGTGCCTGGGCCTCAGGGGGGCGCCTCCTTCTATATCGGCTCGATGACTGAGGTGACCGAGCTCATGGCCGCCCAGGATGCGCTCCAAACGATCGAGCGCAGCTATCGCGACCTTTTCGAGAATGCGACCGAAGGTATCTTTCGATCCGACCCAGACGGCCGGATCCTCAGCGCCAACCCGGCCTTCGTGCGCCTTCTGGGTTACGACAATGAGCGCCAGATGATGCTCAGCATCAACGAACGTGGCTTCGTCCACTATGTCGATCCGCGGCGTTCTCTCGAGTTTCGGCGGCGGATCATGGAGAGCGGCAGGCTGACCAACTTCGAATCAGAGCTGGTTCGGCGCTCTGGCGAACGGATTTGGGTTTCCGAGAATGCGCGTGTCGTGCGCGACCGGTCGGGCAAAGTGCGCTGGTATGAGGGGACCGTCCAGGACATCTCCGACCGCAAGCGCGTCGAGGCCACGCTGCGCCATGCTCAGGAGGCGGCGGAACGCGCCAACGATGCGAAAACCCGGTTCCTGGCCGCCGCCAGTCACGATCTGCGCCAGCCCTACCAGGCCATGCGCCTGCTTCTGCACGCGGTTGCCTCAAGACAGATCGATGCGCAATCCAAGGCACTCGCACGACGCCTTGACGAAGCCATGACCGCTGGGGAGAACCTGCTGAACGCTCTCCTGGACATCTCGAAGCTCGAAGGCGGGATGGTACGGCCTCATATCACGAACTTTGCGGTCGACACCCTGCTCGACCGGCTCCACGGCGAATTTGCTCCTCAGGCAGCGGCCCGTGGGCAGTTGCTGCAGTTCATTCGATCCAGGGTCCAGGTGCGCAGCGACCCCGTGTTGCTCGAGCGAATCATTCGCAATCTGGTCCTGAACGCCATCAGGCACAGTCCGGGCGGGCGAATACTCGTCGGCTGCCGAAGGACGGGCGATTGGGTGCGCTTGGAGGTATGGGACAACGGACCCGGTATTCCGAAGGACAAGCTCGAGGAGATCTTCGAGGAGTTCTCCCAACTTGCAAACGAGGAGCGGGACAGCAGTCGCGGCCACGGGCTTGGCTTGGCGATCGTCAAAGGGCTGACACGCGTTCTTGGCCACAAGGTTTCGGTGCGTTCGGTGCTGGGGCGCGGGACCGTTTTTGCAGTGACCATTCCGGCGGCGGAAAATCATGCGGGGTCAGCCCGTGGCGCCGCTGCTCGGGCAGATGCGCTTGAAGGCCCTCGGGCAGGCAGCCAACGCTCGGTGCTCGTGATCGAGGATGAACCGGCGCAGCGCATGAGCTTGTCACTCTTGCTGGAGGATTGGGGCTATCTGGTCCGCTCGGCGGCGGACCTTGCTTCGGCGCTGCGCGAGCTCGAGCAATGGGGCGAGCAGCCGAGCTTCGTCGTCAGCGATTTTCGGTTACCGGGGGGCTGCAACGGGGTCGAGGCAATTCGTGAGATAGGGCGGCATGTCGGACGACAGGTTCCCGGTATCATCCTGACCGGCGACACGGATCCGGCACGGTTGCGGGAGGCGCGCCAGAGCGGCTGCATCCTGATGCACAAGCCAGTCAGCCTCGGATCGCTGAGACACGCCGTTTCATCGTTGAGCGGTACCGGCGATCGCCTTCAACATTCAAGCCTGGCCGCGCGGGGCGAGCCATGAATCGAGGTCTCGCCAGCCATACCCTCGCTGGCGCAGGCGTTTACCCCACAAAGTCTCGGCGCTCTCGGCAACGGGGAGCGCCCCCATCGCCTCGTAGAAAAACCGCGAAGGGTTGTCGGCGAGCGCCCAAACCACGGCCGATCGGTGACCCCGGCGGCGGAGCTCTCGCAGCAGGGCCGCCAAGAGTGTGCTGCCAACACCGCGGCGCTGGTGATCCGGCGAAACGTAAAGCGTGTATATCTCGCCGGAAAAGCCCAAGGAAGGATGGCGCGTCACTCCGCAACTTCCGAAGCCGATTGCTAGGCTGTTCGACTCTTCGGCAATCAGCACGCTTTGTGCGGGATCGCAGATCGAATGCCTCCATGCTCGCAACTGACGCTCGCGCGACATGCCGAGCAGCACTCGGTCGGGCAACATGCCTGGGTAGGCATCGCGCCAAGTTTCTACATAAATTTCTGCGACCTTGGGCGCATCGGTAATGCCCGCTCTGCGAATGCGCGGCGACATTGCTGCAGATACCCCTTTCGCTAAGCCGTAAACATTGGGCTGTGTTAGCGTGGGCGGCCAGTGTAGTGTTACCACTCCGGACGTGGCGTAGCGCGGAGAACCTCCTCCCGCGGTGTTAAACGCTTTGCTTGCAAGATGGCCGCGGATGCCGGGACGTGATGACTAACTGCGGCGATTTCCGCTGCTACATGGAGACTTGAATGCCTGTCGGAACCGTCAAGTGGTTCAACCCTACCAAGGGTTATGGATTTATCCAGCCGGATGGCGGCTCGTCCAAGGACGTGTTCGTTCATATTTCGGCGGTCGAGCGGGCGGGGCTCTCCGGCCTCGCCGAAGGTCAGCGCGTAGAGTACGAGCTGCAGCAGGGTCGCGACGGCCGAGCCTCGGCTGGCAATCTGAAGCTGGTCTAACGTTCCCGTGCCAGCGGGTTCCAATTTCGCCCCCGGCTCTGCCGGGGGCGTTTTCGTTTTGTGCGAGCGCATGGCTGGCAATGCCGCGAAAGCCGACATCCCGAAAATGCCGATTCACACTCCGCGTTTGGGGCGACCGGGTTCAGCGGTCTGCAACGCGAGCCGGCAGGGCACGTCGGCGTTCTTCAGAGTCTCCTGAAGCATCTCGATAATCGGTCCACGTTGTGGCGAAGCCTGCCCATGAATGGTTACCGCTGGCGGGTGAGGCGAGGAGCGGCGCCGGCTTGCATCCGGGCAACGGTCATGGCCGGAAGTGTGTTTCAATCAACCGGCATGTTCAAGGTGGGAGGGAGCATGCGTCTTGGATTCGTCGCAGTTTTCCTCATCCTGCCGGCCTGCGCAACGTCGGAGCCCCGACGCGTGAGTGAAACGCCGCCGACGGTGTCCTACAGTTTCACGGGAGAGCAGATCGAGGAGGCCAATAACAAAGCGCAGAACTATTGCGCAGCCTACGACCTCGACGCTGAACTACTCAGTATCGACAAACGTGCGACCGACAGTATCGCCCATTACAAATGCCGCTGAGCAGAGTTGTGGACCGGGATCGCCGGTCCGCGCAATGCGTCAAGCGGGCGAAAAGCTGCAAGTCCTCGGTCAGGTAGCCGTTCTTGTCGCTACGCTGACCGCCTGCGGCCTGATCGGATGGGGGGAGGGGGATAAACCTTCGCCTGAGCTGGAGCGGGCGATTGCAGCCTACCGGGCGGGGCGGGACGATGAAGCCGCGCGGCTGCTGCACCCGCTGGCCGAAAACGGCGATCCGGTGGCGCAGACCTATCTCGGCCTGCTGTATCGCGAAGGGCGAGGCGTCGCGCTCGATTACGTCGAGGCGGTCAACTGGTTCTATAAAGCGGCCGAGCGCAAGAATCAGCTTGCTCAATACAATCTTGGCAATATCTGGGGCAGCGGCAACGGGGTGCCGCAGAATGACGAAGCCGCGGCCAAATGGTATCGGCTGGCGGCGGAGCAGGGGTTGCCGGAGGCGCAGTTCGCCCTGGGTTACATGTATGCCCATGGGCGTGGGCTTCCGCGCGATATGCGGGCGGCACGGCTCTGGTACGAACGCGCTGCCGAAGGGGGAAATGCCTACGCGATGAACAATCTCGGCGATTTCTACGCCAGCGGCTCGGGTGTCGAGGTCGACCACCGCCAGGCCAGACGCTGGTATCGCCGCGCCGCCGACGAGGGCGACGCCTTCGCAATGATCAACATCGGCGACATGTATCTGAACGGCATTGGCGTCGATCGTGACTTGCGTGAGGCTCGCGCATGGTACAAGCGGGCGGCCGGCCGCGGTGAGGCTTTGGGGCAGATGCGGCTGGCTCATCTCTACGAAGAAGGCCTTGGCGTCAGAGCCAATCCAGTGGCCGCCCATGCCTGGTACAGCCTTGCGGCCGAGCGCGGTAACGCGGAGGCTGCGCGCGAGCGTGACCGTTTGCGCACCCGCCTTGGCCAGAAGGAGTTGCGTCAGTCGGCCGAGATCATCCGCGAGGAGCGGATTCCGGATTGAAGCGGCGGCGACAGATCATGGCGAGATTTCGGCCGGGATGGAGCTAACAGAATCGAGAGCCGCTTTAGTGCGACGCAACCTCGCGCATGGCGGTGCCGGGCGCCTCAATCCGCCTTTCACCCGTGTCGGGAAACATTAGCCGCACCGTCGTGCCGCTGCCCGGCCTGGACTCGATGATGAGGTTGCCGCCATGCAGACTGACGAGCGCCTTCACCAGCGAGAGGCCGAGGCCGGTGCCCTCGTGGCGACGGGTCATCGGATCGCCGAGCTGACTGAAGGGAGCAATCGCCTTCTCGATGTCTCCGGGCGCGATCCCGGCACCCCGGTCGGAAATTGAAATCTCTGTGCCATGCGTTCCGCCGGCTGCCGAGACGGTGATGGTCGTGCCACGGGGCGCGAATTTCAGGGCGTTGGAGATCAGATTGATCAGCATCTGCTTCAACGCACGCTCGTCGGCGCGGACGGTTAAACCTGTCGGATCGAGGTGCAGTTCCAGCCGGACACCCGCCGCGCTTGCCTGCTCGCGGAACAGGCGCAGCACCGAGGCGATCACCGGCTCGACCGAGAAGCGCTCCGGGGAAAGCTCGAACTTGCCGGCCTCGATTTTCGACAGGTCCAGTATCTTGTTGATCAATTCCAAGAGATGTGCGCCGCTGTCGCGGATATCGCTGACATATTCGCGATAGCGGGGATTCTCGAGCGGCCCAAGCGACTCGGCGCGAATAACATCGGCAAAACCGATTATGGCGTTGAGCGGCGTACGCAGCTCGTGGCTCATGATCGCCAGAAACGTGCTCTTGGCTTGGTTCGCCGACTCCGCTTCGCGGCGGCTGTCCTCCAGGCTGGAGATGAGCGCGCTTTTTGCTTCCGCCGCGGCATTGGCCTCATCTCGCGCGACGGTCAGGCGACGAACCAAAGCGGCGTTCGCATGTTGGAGTCGGAAGGCGCCGATCACGACCTGCTCCAGCGTGCGCGCGATGAAAGCAAGGGAGCCTAGAAACAGCAGCGCCAGAAGACCCAACGCCGTCCGCATGGGACCGCCGCCAATCAGCATGACGATTGCGAACGGCAATAGGGCAGGCAGTACGAAAGCATAGAAGGTGGCCCGCACATAACCCAGAGCCGCGAGGGCTCCTGCACACATCCCGGCCAACACCACGCCCAAGAACATCTCATGCTCGATCGGCGCTTGCGACCGGATCAGCACCGGCAAAATGCCCCAGAGCCCGCCGGACACAGCAGCTCCAATCACAAGAAGCCGCCGCCTACGACGAGCCTCGTCAACCTCCAGAGGCGACTTGGACCATCCCCACAGCAGAAGCGAGCGCGCAAAGGTCACCAATATCGACAATCCCGCCCAAGCGGCCAGCCAAGGTCCACGCGCCGGGCCGGACCAAAGTACGATCGCGCAGGCGAAAATCATCCCGATCTGCGCCACCAGAGCTGCCGGCATCGCCCCCCTTACCAGGATGAGCTGCTGGGGCAGCATGCGGTCCTGGCCCGCGGGGGGCTCTAGAGGCTCGCCTGGGTCCCGATGTTGCTGAAATCGATCAGAAGTCACAGTGTTTTGGCCAATAAAGCAGCGGTTGTACGCAATTTAGTGCCTAAATGGGCCCCAGCTCAATGAAGATCAGGAGGGCGGCAAGAGAGCGCCCGCGCCTCCCGTCACGGCCTCCACCACTATCGTTCCTGACCGTTCGAAGGTGAGACTCAGGGAAAGCGGTCACCCGGCTTCAGTGGCTTGTCGAGGCCGAACAGCATCAAATAGCGCTCACCGGGCGCAAGTCTGACAGTTGCGCCGGCAGGCAGTGGAATATCGGGAATGGCGGTCATGCTTATGACGCCGTTTGCGGTGCGATGCTCATGGATCTCGGTCCGCCTGGCGATCGATGCAGAGGCGTCGATCAGCCGATCGCCCTCGACGCTCTTATTCTGCACCTCAAGGTAGACTGCCGCTGTAGAGCCGGGTGTGGCCCGTGCCCAGGCGGCGAGAATGACAATGTCTCCGGCACCCTCCTGGGCCAGGCCCCCCAGTGCGGCGCCCAGCAGAAAACCGGCGAATAGAAGCAAGCGTGCGATCATGCAGGAAAGCTATGCCACTGTCGCTTCCGGCGACACCGTTTCAGCGGCGCCCGATCGCCGCGCCCGATTTCCAGGTATGCTGTCGGCCCTCAGAGGAGCTACCGCATGGTTCGTCTCTCACAGCGGCGGGCGCAGCGCAGGGATGGCGGGGGGACGCTTCAGCGGCCGTTCCGCCTGCTGCGCAGTCCCTATCCACCCGTCGAACTGCTCAGCGAGGATCAGATCGAGGCGATCCATCAAGCCTCCTTGCGCATCCTCGAGGAGATGGGGCTGCAGTTTCTCGACGATGAGGCGCTCGATCTTCTCCGCCGACAGGGCGCGATGATCGATCCCGAGACACGGATGGTGCGAATGGAGCGCGCGCTCGTGCTCGATGCAATTGCGAAGGCTCCAGCTGAGATCGCACTGGAGGCCCGGAACTCGACGCGTAACCTTGCCATGGGCGGGAATGCGATCTGCTTCAGTTCGGTCGCCGGTCCGCCGAACTGCTCTGATCTGGATCGTGGGCGACGCCCGGGCACGCTTGCAGATCTTCAGGAGCTGCTCAAGCTCGCGCAAAGCCTCAACGCCATCCACCTTCTGGCGGGCGCTCCGGTGGCGGCAATCGACCAGCCGGCGGCGACTCGGCATCTCGACGTCTACAGAAGCTATGCGTTGCTGACCGATCGGGTCTGGCAGGGCTCGGCGCTCGGTCGCGAGCGAATCGCCGATGCGATCGCTATCAACGCGCTCTCGCGTGGCCTCACCCTCGAAGACATGTCCAGCCGACCGGGGCTTCTCGCGGTTGTGAACTCCAACTCCCCGCGCCGTGTCGATGGGCCGATGCTGCAAGGGTTGATGGAAATGGCCCGCCACGGCCAGCCGGTCGTGGTGACGCCCTTCACCCTTGCCGGCGCAATGAGCCCTGTGAGCCTGGCCGGCGCGCTGGCGCTGCAGAACGCCGAGGCGATCGGCCTCATCGCCTTCATGCAAATGGTGCGCCCGGGGGCGCCAGCCGTCTATGGCGGCTTCACCTCGAATGTGGATATGCGCACCGGGGCGCCGGCCTTCGGCACGCCCGAATACGTCAAGGCGGTTCTGGCGGGAGGGCAGCTCGCGCGGCGCTATCGGCTCCCCTATCGCTCATCCAATGTGAACTCCGCGACGGTCGTGGATGCCCAGGCGGCGTATGAATCGGTGATGTCGCTTTGGGCCGCCGTCCTCGCCCACACCAACCTCGTCTATCACGGAGCCGGATGGCTCGAAGGCGGTCTCGTCGCCTCCTACGAGAAGATGGTGCTCGATGCCGAGCTCCTTCAGGAGATGGCCGAATTCCTGCAGCCACTGGAGGTCAGCGAGGATACCCTTGCGCTGGACGCGATCCGCGAGGTTGGGCCGGGCGGGCACTTCTTCGGCGCAGCTCACACGCTGGCGCGCTATGAGACCGCGTTCTATCAGCCGATGCTCTCCGACTGGCGAAACTTCGAGACTTGGCGCGAAGCCGGTGCCAGGACGGCAACCGAACGCGCCAACCGGATCTGGAAGCAGCTTCTTGCCGAGTATCACCCGCCGCCTATCGACCCAGCCATCGCCGAGGCGATCGACGACTATGTAGCCCGCCGCCGGCCGGAGTTGGAGAAGAACCCGCCGCCGTAGCCGGAGATCGAAGATCACAATCCGGTTGCAGTGAACAGCCTCAAGCTACACGATCCGGTGGTATGCGGCCGGCGAAAAAGGCGTCGAGATTGTCGAGCGCGCGAAAGCCCATGCCGTTTCGTGTCTCCACCGTCGCGCTGCCGAGATGCGGCAGCAGGAATGTATTCGGCAGGGGCCGATAATTCGGGTTGATGTTCGGCTCGTTTTCGAAGACGTCGAGCCCGGCGGCTGCGAGATGGCCTGACTTCAGTGCGGCGATGAGCGCCTCGTCGTCGACGATGGTGCCGCGCGCGGTGTTCACCACGATCGCGCCCCTCGGCAGCAGCCGGATTCGCTCAGCGTTCAGCCAGTGATGGGTCTCGGAGCTGGCGGGACAATTGATGGAAAGGAAATCGCATTGAGGGAGCATATCCTCTGCCCTTTGATGGAAGATAGCGCCCAGTTCCCGATCCGCTGGAAGGCGTCGGCGATTGGAATAGTGGATCTCCATCTCGAAGCCGCGGGCGCGTCTGGCTACCGCTTGGCCGATGCGGCCCATGCCGAAAATGCCGAGCCGCTTGCCGGTGAGGTGAATTCCGAGCATGCCTGTCGGCGCCCAAATCGACCAGGTCGCCTCGCGCACCATCCTCTCGCCCTCATGAGCGCGCCTCGCAGCCCCCAGCATCAGCAGCATGGTGATATCGGCCGTCGCGTCCGTCAGCACGTCGGGAGTGTTGGTGACGATGATGCCGCGTGCCTTGGCGGAGGCGATGTCGATATGCTCGTAGCCAACCGAGAAAGTGGCGATGATCTTGATCGAGGCCGGAAGTTTCCCGACGACCGCCCCGGTCAGCCTGTCGGTAGGGCAGGGCAAAAGTGCGTCCGCCCCCTGGGCGAGCCGCGCCAGATCCTCCCCGCTATAGAGTTGGTCCTCGAGGTTCAGCCGCGGCTCATAGTCGCGCTTGAGGCGCTCATGGACGGCTTCGGGGAGCTTGCGGGTGACGAAAACGACGGGCTTGCTGGCCATGGGTTCAGCTCTTTACAGTCGATGTTCGAGGCGGAAGCTGCGAAAAGGACGGGCGGGACGATACTATCGGCTCGCAGCACGGCATGACATAATTGCGAATCCGTTGTGTCTCATCGCGCCGTCCTGCCCATCCGGATCCATGGCTATATGAACTGGCTGCGTGCCTTCGCCTGCGCTTTCATGGCCGCACCGGCGGTCCTTGTCGCCGCCTCAGCGCATGCCATCGACATCCTTCCGCACCGGGCGGTCTACGAGATGGACCTCGATAGCGCGGAGAGCCGCAGCAACATCGCCGATGTAGAGGGCTTCATGGCCTTCGAATGGCGGGATAGCTGCGATGGCTGGTCGATCACGCAGAAGATGGCGATGACGGTCTACTATTCGGCGGGCGAGAGCACCGATTTTGGTTGGACCCTGAACAGTTGGGAAGCCAAGAACGGCCTAAAATATGGCTTCTTCGTCCGGCGGCTCCAGGACAACCAGGATCAAGAGGTGCTGCGCGGCAGTGCCGAGCTACTGGGCGAGGGCAAGTCGGGAGTAGCCCACTACACCGAGCCGGAGCGCCGCGACCTGCCGCTGCCGGCCGGCACATTGTTTCCGACCGCGCACACTCTCAAAGTTCTGGAGGAGGCCGAGGCTGGAGGGAACTTCTTCTGGAACGAGGTTTTCGACGGATCGGACGAGCAGGGACTGTTCGGCGTAGGGGTGATTATCGGCAAGCGCATGCAGGCCCCTGCCGACCCGAACGCGCTGAGGGAATTGGCCGGCGTTGCCTCCTGGCGCTTGGGATTGGCCTTCTTCCCGCATGCGAGCAAGGAGCTCGAACCCGAGCACGAGCAGAATTTGCGCCTCTATCATAACGGGGTAGCCGAAGACCTGGTGCTGCAATATGGGGATTTCTCGGTGCGCGCGGTATTGAAGCAGCTGGAAACACTGCCGCCAGGCTGCTGAACCTCAGCCAACCCCCCTGGGCCTGGAGTTCCGATCCCGCGCCGGACATTCGGTGCCGAGTTTCGTGTCGACCGAATCAATCTCCCGCATCGGTTGTGCGGCCAGCAGGTCGGGCGGATCGGCCAGCATGCCCTCGACCAACGCCTCCGCACCGATCCCAATCAGCCGGAATGCTCGCCCATCTGCCTCGCGCTCAACCAGGGGCTTGGCGGCCTGGTACAGAATCTCGGCAAGCTGGGTGGGATCGCCCAAGCGACGGTGGCGGGTCAGCAATCTGAATTCGGTCGTCTTGAGCTTGACCGCCACGCTCTGGGCGGCGAGTTCCGCGCGTTTCAGGCGCCGCGAGACGGTCTGCGCCAAGGGCCAGAGCTCGGCAAGAAGCGACTCCTTCGCGGACAGGTCCTCATCGAACGTCGTTTCGGCGGAGATGCTCTTGGTCGGGGCGTTGGGCTCGACCTTTCGCTCGTCCTCACCTCGCGCGAACCGATAGAGTCTCCGACCCAACTCGCCGAACTCGGCGCCGAGCGCCTGTTCACTCATCTGCTGGAGCTGTCCGATCGTGAGGATTCCGCGTGCGGCGAGCTGCCGGCGCATCGCCTCACCCACGCCGAAGATCAGGCCGACCGGACGCGGCGCCAGGAAACGGCGCGCCTCGGACCTGCCGATTACTGCAAATCCGCGCGGCTTGTCGAGATCTGAGGCGATCTTCGCCAGAAACTTGTTTCCGGCAAGGCCGATGGAAACGGTGATGCCGATCTCCTTCTCGATCCGGTGCGCAAGCCGTATCAAAATCGCGGCGGGCGGGTCGCCGTGCGTCTCCGCGGGAGCAGTAAGATCGAGGAAGGCTTCATCGATCGACAGCGGCTCGACCAGCGGCGTCGCCATGAGCATCAAGCGGCGTACCTCCTCGCCGACCGACCGGTACTTGGCCATGTTGGGCTGAATTACGACCGCATCGGGGCAAAGCTTGAGCGCCCTGAACATCGGCATCGCCGAGCGCACTCCAGAGAGCCGAGCCACATAGCAGCACGCCGCGACGACCCCCCGATGGCTTCCGCCGACAATAACCGGCTTGCGGCGGAGGCCCGGATCGTCCCGCTTTTCGATCGCGGCATAGAAGGCATCGCAGTCGATATGCGCGATGGACAGCAGGTCCAGCTCGCCATGAGCGATGCTGCGCCGCTCGCCGCACCGCGGGCAGCGCCAGTTCGGCTCAGGCGTGGCCAGATTCCCGCAGCCGCGGCAGCGGGCCGTCATGGCCACAGCCAGGCGGCGCCGCGCACGCCGCTCGAGTCGCCATGCAGGGGTGGAAGCAGGCGCGCGGCAAGACGGTCTGAGAAAACCAAGGGCTCCAGCAGAGGAGGAACCCGCTCGTACAGCCGCCCGAGCTTGGAAAGTCCTCCGCCCAATACGATGGCGGCAGGGTCGATGACGTTGATCACGACCGCCAAGCCTCGCGCCAGCCGGCCCTCATAGCGCGTGAGCGCGGCCTCTGCACCCTCATCACCGGCATCGGCTGCCCGCGCGATCTCGGCGGGGGTCCAGCGGCGGCCCGTCGCCGCCTCGTGATCGCGCGTAAGGGCGGGACCGCTGACCCAGGTTTCCAGGCATCCA
>DASPGI010000198.1:0-6810 GCA_035620695.1 Alphaproteobacteria bacterium | reverse complement strand
TCCACCTACATCGCCGAGCTGCAAAGCCAGGGCGAGGCGGTCGACGACGAGAAGATCCGCTTCCTGCGCAGCCAGTACGGCCTTGATCAGCCGATCTGGGTTCAGTACCTCACCTGGGTTTGGGGGCTGATGCGCGGCGATCTCGGCTATTCCTTCGAGTACGGCCTGCCGGTCTCGGAAGTCGTCGGCGATCGCCTGTCGCTGACGGTGATCGTCTCGGTCGCGACCATCCTCTTCACCTATGTGGTCGCCTTCCCGATCGGCGTCTATTCGGCCACGCGCCAATACAGCATCGGCGATTACGTGCTCACCCTGATCGGCTTCCTCGGCCTCGCCACGCCGAGCTTTCTCTTCGCCCTGGTGCTGCTCTACCTCTTCAATGTCCATTTCGGCATCTCGATCGGCGGGCTGATGGACCCCGTCTATCTGGAGCAGCCTTGGAGCTGGGGCAAGTTCGTCTCGGTCTTGGAGCATCTGATCGTGCCGGTGATCGTGATCGGCGCATCAGGCACCGCTGCAATGGTGCGCCGCCTGCGCGCCAATCTTCTGGACGAACTGCAGAAGCCCTATGTGGTGACCGCGCGCGCCAAGGGGCTTCCGTCCAGCCGCCTTCTTCTGAAATATCCGATGCGCATGGCTTTGAACCCGTTCATCTCCGACATCGGCAGCCTGTTGCCCCAGGTGGTCTCGGGCGCGGCGATCGTCTCGATAGTGCTGTCGCTGCCGACCACCGGGCCGATGCTGCTCGACGCCTTGCGCAGTCAGGACATGTATCTGGCCGGCTCGTTTCTGATGTTTATGGCGCTGCTTACCGTATTCGGCGTGCTGTTGTCCGATCTGGCGCTAGCTGCTCTCGATCCGCGAATCCGCTTCGGTGCGGCAGGCGAACGATGAATCGCGTGGTCGACCACTATGTCTCTCCCGAGCCCTTCGACCCCTCTTCGGTCGAGCGGCTGAGCTCGGAGCAGGAGCGATTCTATCTCGCCTCGCAATGGCGGATGATGTGGTGGAAGTTCCGCCGCCACAGGCTCGCCGTGTTCTCCGGCGCGGTGCTGGCGGTGCTTTATGCCTCCATACTCGTCAGCGAATTCCTCGCACCCTATAACTTGCACAGCCGGCATGTTGATTTTATCTATGCGCCCCCGCAGGCGTTGCACTTCTTCCATGAGGGGCGCTTCGTCGGGCCGTTCGTCTACGGCTTCCGCTACAATCTCAATATGGAGACCTTGAAGCGGGAATACGAACCCGACCGGAGCAAGGTGCAGAAGTTGCGCTTTTTCTGCTCGGGCGATCCCTATCGCTGGTGGGGGCTGGTGCGCGGCGATCTGCACCTGGTCTGTCCGGCCAAAGGCGGCACCGCCTTCTTCTTCGGCACCGACAGGCTCGGCCGGGACATGCTCTCCCGGATCATCGTCGGCGCCCGCATCTCGCTCACCGTCGGCCTTGTCGGCATCACCTTCAGCTTCGTGCTTGGAATCGTGATCGGAGGGCTCGCCGGCTATTACGGCGGTTGGGTCGACAATCTCACGCAGCGCGCCATCGAGGTGCTGCGCTCCTTTCCGGAATTGCCGCTCTGGATGGCGCTCTCGGCGATCCTGCCGGTTACCTGGTCGCCGATTCTGATCTATTTCGGAATCACGCTGATCCTCGGGCTTCTCGACTGGACCGGGCTTGCACGGGCGGTGCGCTCAAAGCTCCTGTCCTTGCGCGAGGAGGATTTCTGCACCGCCGCCGAGCTGATGGGCGCGCGCCCTTCACGAATTATCGGCCGCCATCTGCTGCCAAGCTTCATGAGCCATCTCATCGCTTCGGCCACCCTGTCGGTCCCCTCGATGATTCTCGGCGAAACGGCCTTGAGCTTCCTCGGGCTGGGCTTGCGTCCTCCGATCACCAGTTGGGGGGTGCTCCTTTCGGAGGCGCAGAACATCCAGGTGGTCGAGCTCTATCCGTGGCTGATGCTGCCGGTACTGCCGGTGATCGTGACCGTGCTCGCCTTCAATTTTCTCGGCGACGGCCTGCGCGATGCGGCAGATCCCTATCATTGAAATTCGAGCCACGCGGCGCAGACATCTGGTAAACCCGGCTGTTCCCCCACACCCTGCCGCATCGGAGAAGCATGGCCGCCCAACTCCGCCGAATCCTCATCCTCATCCTCGCATGGCTGTTCATTCTTCTCGGCGTTGCCGGGCTGTTCCTTCCCTTCCTGCAGGGGTTCCTGTTCCTTTTCGTGGGAGCGCTGCTGCTGTCGCGCGAATCGGAAATAGCGCGCCGGCACCTCGAGCGGTTGCGCAAGCGCTATCCAAGCCTGGGCCGGTCCATGGATGAGGCCGAGGCCTGGATCAAAAGGCAATGGCAGCGGCTGCGCGGTTTATTTCGCTGAGCCGGAGCGCCGTCAGATTACGTCGAACACGTCGAGGATCAGCCCGGTCGCCAGCGCGATTAGCAGAATCTCGCCGTCGACGACCACGTAGCGGTGCCCAGGCGGGACGGGCTTGAGCTTGGCGATGACCAGCGCCGGCGCCGGAGTCCAGACGATGGTTTTGGGCAGGTACTGGCCGCGGGCCCATTTCTTCACCTGACCCGGCGGCAGGAAGGAGCCGTGGCCTTGGCCGGCGCCACCCTTGCCCTTGCCGCCCGCGAACGTGAGATGGGCGGCATGCCGGTCGGCTGCCGCAGGGGCAGCCAGGCCGCCTTTGTTCAGTGCCGTGGCCGGTCCGGCCGCAAGAATCAAGGCGAGAACCGCGCCGAGCATCAGAATGCGCATGACAGTACCCCCAGCTTCCTCGAGACTGAGCATTAGAATAGCATTGTATTCGAGAAAGGTTAAAGCACCTTAGCGGGCGGTTTTGCGAGCCCTTGGATGGGCCGAGCGGTAGACCGAGGCCAGCCTTGCGCCGTCAACGCCCGTGTAGCGCTGCGTCGTCGAGAGCGAGGCATGGCCCAGGAGCTCCTGGATCGTGCGCAGATCGCCTCCACCCGCAAGCAGGTGTGTGGCGAAGCTGTGGCGCAGAGCATGTGGAGTGGTCCAGTTCGGGAGCCCGATGCGCAAGCGCAGCCCTTGAAGGGATCGCTGGAGGATGCGTGGCGACAAGGCCCTTCCTCGCGCTCCAAGAAAGAGCGGCCCCTTCAGTCCGGGCTCGTAGGGACAGAGGGCGAGATACTCGGCGACAGCGTGCCCCACCGCCGGCAAGATCGGCACCAGACGCTCCTTGCGCCCCTTGCCGAGGACGCGAAGCGAGGCGGTTTCGGGCGTGGGTGCATCCGCCCGCCTGAGCGCAAGCGCTTCGCCGATGCGCAGTCCGCAGCCATAGAGCAGCAGCAAAAGCGCCAGATCTCGCGCGACGATCCAGGGCTGCGCCGATTGCATCGAGATGGCGCCGATGAGCTCCTGCGCCTCTTCGGCGGCGATCGCCTTGGGCAGGGAACGCGGCATGCGCGGCGCTTTGAGACCGACCAGCGCCGTTGCGTCCGCATGGCCGTTGCGCGAGAGCCAGCGCAAGAAGCTGCGTATCGCGCTCAGGCTCCGGCCGCTCGAGCTCTTGGCCAGCCCTTCCGAGTGACGACGTGCCAGCCAGGCGCGCAGATCGGCTTGCCTCAGCCCGGTGACGTCGGGCAATCCCGGCGGCTGTCCGAGATGATGGGTAAGAAAATCGAGGAAGCCGCTCAGATCGGAGCGATAAGCCTGAAGCGTATGCGTCGACAGACGCCGTTCCTCAGCGAGCCAGAGGGACCAACACGTGGCCGCTCCTGCGAGATCTGGCGCAGCGGCCCAGCCGCCGCTGTCGGCAATATCGGCCACTACTCCGGCAGGTCGAGCCAGCCCCGGATGCAATGCTCCAGAACGCGGGCGAGGAAGGTCAAGAGCTCGGTGCCTTGATTGCCATTGAAGAATCCGGGATGGCGCGTGCCGAAGGCAAGCAGGCCCGCCGGCGTGGTCGAGCCGACCGAAAGTCGCACCAGGGCATCGGAGCGAACCAGTGTGGCGGCCCCGCCGAAGATGGCCTCCTCCGGATCGGCATCGGCACGCAGGATCACATTGCGCTTGGAGCCCATCAGCATGTCGACCGTGCCGGGCTCGAGCAGATGGACGCCACCCATGCCGACCCTTGGGAGCGGCTGGTCGCAGCCTTCGATGCACAAGCTCACCACATCGACATCGAGCAGCACTGCGAAATCGGTGGTGACCACTTCGATCAGATGCTCAAAGCTCGGAGCGGCGAGAAGCGCGAGCACCGCCTTGTGCACGCGTCCTTGTGTCGAGATATTGTCGCGGCTCACCGCGACCAGATCGTCCTGGTCGGAGCGCAGGCGCTGGATCTCAGAGCGCAGCTTCTCGACCATGAAATGCTGCAAATCGACAACGCCGTTGCCGCGCGACCTGATCGGAGGCTTGAGGCCGTCGAGCACCTCCGGGTGGCGGATCAGGAAATCGGGATGCCGTCTCAGATATGAGGCCACCTGCGCGGCCGTAGGTTCAGCCGTGCGTTTCGACTCAGGTTTGTTGCTCGGGCCACGGGCCATGGGTGCTTGTAGCAGGTCCTTCGTTACAAAATCGACTGTCCGGTCTTCTGCCAGTCCGACAGGAAGGCGGCCAGACCTTTTTCCGTCAAAGGATGGGCGAACATCTGCCGCAGCACGGCCGGCGGCACCGTGGCGACGTCCGCGCCCAGCTTCGCGGCCTCGACCACGTGGATCGGATGACGCACGGATGCGACCAGCACCTCGGTGCGAAAGGCGGGATAGTTCGCATAAATCGTGACGATGTCGGCGACGAGCTGCATACCGTCGGCTCCGACATCATCGAGTCGACCGACGAAGGGTGAGACAAAGGCTGCGCCGGCCTTGGCGGCGAGAATCGCCTGCGCCGGCGAGAAGCAGAGCGTGACGTTCACCATGGTCCCGTCTTCGGCCAAGGTTCGGCAGGCCTTAAGCCCGTCCGGAGTGAGCGGCACCTTGACCGCGACATTGCCGGCGATGGCGGCGAGCTTTCGGCCTTCCCTGACCATCGACTCGGCGTCGGTGGCGGTCACCTCGGCGCTTACCGGACCGCCGACGATCGAACAGATCTCGGCGACGGAATCGAGGAAGCTGCGGCCAGTCTTGGCGACAAGCGAGGGATTTGTGGTCACGCCGTCCACCAGCCCGGTTGCGGCAAGCGAGCGGATCTCGGCGATGTCGGCGGTATCGATAAAGAACTTCATGTGGCGGAGCCTGGGGCCGAGATGGTTAACAACTGTTGAGGATCGCGAATCAAGCAACCGATCTCTTCACCGGTGGCATCGATCCTCACTCCTCTACTAGAGTCTACCGGATGAGGTCCAGCGGCGCTAGTTCGGCGGCGATCCGGCCCCTCCTTGCGGATCGCGTGTCAGTGTTGCTGCCGCTTCCGCTGGCGGGCGCCTACGACTATTGCTTGCCCGAAGGCATGCATCTATCTCCCGGCGACTTCGTGATCGCGCCGCTGGGCCGGCGCTTGCTTGTCGGCGTGGTCTGGGATGGACCGCTTGGCGAGGCCGGCGCGGCGCCGGTGCCCAGGGAGCGGCTGCGCGAGATCGAGGAGCTGCTGCCTGCGCCACCGATGCCGGAGATTCTCCGACGCTTCATCGAGTGGGTGGCGGGCTATACCGTAGCGCCTTGGGGGGCGGTGCTTCGCATGGCGATCTCAGCGCCGGCGGCGCTGATGCCACCTAAACCGGTGCATGCCTACCGTTCCGCCGAGACGCCGCTCGAAGCGTTCGGCCTCAAGCTGACGCCTTCGCGCGCGCGCACCATCCGTCTGCTCGCGGACGGGAGCGCGCGTACGCTAGCAGAGATCGCCCGCGAGGCTCAGGTCGGCCTGGGCGTCGTGCGGCAGATGCTTGCGGCTGGTGCGTTGGAGCAGGTGGAGCT
Organism: Alphaproteobacteria bacterium; assembly: GCA_035620695.1. Lineage (GTDB taxonomy): Bacteria > Pseudomonadota > Alphaproteobacteria > JAREAF01 > JAREAF01 > JAREAF01. The sequence continues at coordinate 921 of DASPGI010000198.1, read as the reverse complement.
TCCGCCGCCACCACCGTTCGATACACCCCGGCCAGACCGTCCCGGTCCTCCGCTCTCGCCGGCGCAGCAAGACGCGGCGAGCGCCTTGCGCGCAACCATCGGTGGTGGCTATTCGGTCACGCTTCTCGACGGCGTCGCCGGATCGGGCAAGACCGAAGTCTACTTCGAAGCGATCTCCGCCGCTCTTGCGGCCGGGCAGCAGACCCTTGTGCTGCTTCCCGAGATCGCACTTTCGGCGCAGTGGCTGCAGCGATTCGAACAGCGATTCGGCGCTCGACCCGCCGCCTGGCACTCGGATCTGACGCAGGCCGAGCGACGGACGACTTGGCGCGCCGTGGCGGAGGGCACGGCGCGTCTGGTCGTGGGCGCGCGTTCGGCGCTGTTCTTGCCGCTTCCCAAGCTCGGCCTGATCGTCGTCGACGAGGAGCATGAGGGCGCCTACAAACAGGAGGACGGCGTGCATTATCATGCACGCGACATGGCCGTGGTGCGGGCCCGTCTTGGCGATCTGCCCGTCATTCTTGTTTCGGCCACGCCCAGCCTCGAGACCCTGGTCAATGTCGAATCCGGACGTTATCGGCGGCTGCACCTGCCGGATCGGCACGGCGGCGCGGCCCCGCCCCGGATCGAGGCGATCGATCTGAGGCGCGAACGGCCGCCGCCGCGATCCTGGCTGGCGCCGCGCCTGCGCGAGGCGCTTGCCGAGACCCTCGGCGCGGGCGAACAGGCGCTGCTCTATTTGAATCGTCGCGGCTATGCGCCGCTGACATTGTGCAAGACCTGCGGCCACCGCCTGAATTGTCCCAACTGCACGGCCTGGCTCGTCGAGCACCGTCTCGCCAGGCGGCTGCAATGCCATCACTGCGGCTATGCGGTGGCGCTGCCCTCCCGGTGCCCTGCCTGCGCGGCCGAGGCAAGCCT
>DASPGI010000197.1:0-15797 GCA_035620695.1 Alphaproteobacteria bacterium | reverse complement strand
GACCATATACAAGGAAACTTCGAGCCTCCGCTCTAAATAAAAGACGTTCGGCGAGCACTCAGTCTTGCGATGGTGCCCGTCATTCTCGAGTATGAGATGTTGCTCGGGGCAGCGCCAATCGCTGGATACACGAAAAAGGCAGGATAGAAGCACGCTCCAGCCAGGTGCCAAAAAAGCGTGTGATCGATAAATGTTTTTGAAACCACTGCACCGGCTTTTGAAACCGACTGCAGAAGAGTCAGCTGGGTTAGCATGTCTGCCGCGGCGACGATCCAGACGCCCATGTAGGCGATGCCGACCATCCGAGCGCTGGTAGCGCCACCAGCCTTCTTTCACGCCGGGCGGCCAGGGTTGCTGCGAACTGATCGGCTACGGTTTCGATCATGATCGCTCCGCATTGAGGAATCGCATTCGCGCCAAACCATACCCGCTGACCGACCACAGCCTATCGCGCGCGCGTTATGGGGTTCGGGAGCGAATCTGTTTCGATATTGCCATCGGCAGAGAAAAACGGTCAGTCGGAGAGTGACGGCGGTGTTCCACTATCAAGGTGTGGGGAAAAACGTGGGGAACAAGACAAAAAGTCCTCAAAACATATTTATAATCAATATATTGTGGCGGAGGGGGCGGGACAAGAACCCGGCTCTCTGAAAACCAAGCATTTCCAGGTAGTTACACCGCGCCGATGGTGGTTGTGGTGTACCATTGTAGTGTCCCAAATACCCCCAAGCAGCGTTTGCTGCAATCCCTGAATGGGCCGCCCACCGCCCGGCCGACCGGCGGGACCTCCATGCCCAAGATCAACGACACGGCTGCCCAGCGCGACGGGGGTGCTGCGATGCCGCTGCAGAATGATGCCAGCAATCAGCCCGCCGAACTTCGCTCCGAGCGAGAAGCCGTGAATTTCCGCAACGCCATCTCCGGAACTGACCATGTCCTCAGCCTATTCGTAGACGCCGCTGACAAGGTTGACCGAGAGCAGGCGCTCGCTCGACAGGTCCGCCTCTCTGCGCTCCGCGCGGTCGAGCATGGCTTTAAGGTAGTCGAGTGCGGCGAGCAGCTCCACCCGCGCGGCGCGCACCGAAGTCGGGGCGAACCGCACGTCAGTTCCTGGGCGGCATTGGGCGAGCCGCCCGATATCCGCGCGGATGACGTGGCCCAGCTTCGGATAGCCGCCGGTCGGCTGATGATCGGCCATGAGCACGATCGGCGTTCCATCCCCCGGAACCTGGATGGCGCCCAGCGCGATCGCGTCCGAGACGATGTTGAAGCCCCTGGCATGCCGGAGAGGAGGCCCCTCCAGCCGGTACCCCATGCGGTCGCCTTGTGCGGACACGCGATAGGTCTCAGCGAAAAACCGGGCCAGCTCTCGCGTGGAGAAATAGTCATCCTGCGGGCCCGGCACTACACGCACTGTCCGAGGGAGATCCGCCGGAGCATCGATTGGGCAGATCAGTTCGGTGGTCAGCTCCTGCGCCGGTGACCCAAGTGAAAGCACGGTTCCGGCTGTCACCGGCGGTGGCCCGAGGCCGGTTCGCAGATTGGTGGCGAGGCTGCCCAGGACCGGGCTCGCCACGATCCCACCCGCTGGGCTGAGATAGAACCAGGAGCCCTGGGCCGCCGTCTTGACCGTCAGTCGGTCTCCCTCTTGAAGCCGCGTGCGCCCGCAGGAGGGAAGGGCTGTTCCGTTGCGCGCCAGATCGAACGGCGCGCCGGCATGGCCGATCCAGACAGGTCCGCCTTCGGCCTGCAGCTCGATCCCGCCGATCCCAATCTCCAGGGCCGCGACGCCCGGGGCGTTGCCGGCCAGAATGTTGGCCCGAGCGTGGCCGATCCAATCCATGGGCCCGCTCTCGCTCACCCCGAAGCGCAGGTATCCCCGGCGCCCCTGGTCCTGAATCGTCGTGCCCGGACCTGCCCGCAGGATGCGCAGGCTCACCATCGGGCCGGCTCTAGGATGCGGACCACCACCTCGCCCGCCTCGGCCCGCCGCTCCAGTGCCGCGAATGTGGGCTCGTCGATGGGGTCGAACCGCACCTCATCGCCTACCGCGGCCAGAAACACCGGGTCGCGCCCGAGCGCGAAGAACCGCTCCGGCGTCCGGCCGAGCACGTGCCAGCCGGTCGGCATCGGCACCGTAGTGATCACGGCCTGCCCGCCCGCTATGATGAGGCTGTTCGCCTCGGCGCGCGGGCGCGGTGTGGCCCGCCGCGAGATCGCAAGCTCCTGGGGCAGACCGCCGAGATAGGCAAAGCCCGGCGCGAACCCATACATGTAGATGCGGTAGGTGGCTCCGCTGTGCAGCGCCACCACCCGCTCCGGCGAGAGGCCAAGGGCCGCGGCGACACCGTCGAGATCGGGCGCATGCTCCGGCCCGTAGCAGGCCGGGACCAGCCAACGGCGCAGCGGCGATGTGGCTGCAACGCCAGCAGGAGGCAGGGCCCGCACGCTGTCGATGAGGGCTTGCGGCTGGATCCGGGTGGGATCGTAGTGAATCATCAGCGAGCGATAGGTCGGGACCGTCTCGACAATACCCTCGATGGGGGTGGCCGCAAGCGCGCGATCGAGCACGAGGACCCGTTCATGGATGGCGGGATCGATCGCGACGCCGAACTCCACCACCAGCGCCGTCTCGCCGGCATGGAGAAACCGGACTTCCGGACCGAAGGCCGGTGAACCGTCCTGCGTCACGAGGCGAAGGGACGCAGGTCGAAGCCGGCCTTTGTGACGGCCGCACGGACGGCGCTCGCGAGCGCGACAGCGCCCGGCGTGTCGCCATGCACGCAGATGCTGTCGATGCCGACCGGAACCCGCGTGCCGTCCACCGCGATCACCGCCCCGGCTTCGAGCATCCGCACCACCCGCGTGGCCGCCGCCTCGGGATCGTGGATGACCGCGCCCGGCTCCTTGCGCGGGACTAGACGTCCCGTGGGCGTATAGGCGCGATCGGCGAAGATCTCGCGGGCGGCCCGCATGCCCGCGCGGTCCGCGGCGCGCTCGATCTCCGTTCCCGCGATGGCAAGGATCGTGAGGCCAAGATCGACCGCCTTCGTGGCCCGCACCACCGCATCGGCGATGCTTCGGTCGTCCGCGGCCAGATTGCCGAGCGCGCCATGGGCCTTCACATGCGTGATCCGGTGGCCGGCAAGCCTGGCGACAGCGATCGCGGCCCCGAGCTGATAGGCGATGATCCGCTCGATCTCGGAGGGGGAATACGGAATGTGCCTGCGGCCAAATCCCTGGATGTCGGGATAGCCGGGATGCGCGCCGACCGCCACGCCGCGTTGCTTTGCCGCCGCGAAGGTGCCGGCCATGATCTGCGGGTCGCCAGCGTGGAACCCGCAGGCCACGTTGACGGAGGTGACGATCCGCAGCATGGCCGCATCGTCGCCCATCCGCCAGTCGCCGTACCCCTCGCCCAAATCGCAATTGAGATCGACCGTGGCCATGGCGGAAACTCCTGCGGCGTCGCCCCCTTGAGCTTAGTCTGAGACGTGGCGCTCCGGGATGGCGATTTGGAGGCTGCACGGGTCATCGCTGCGAGGCTGGAGATGCCAGAAGATCGCGCTCTCGTCACCGGATTCACGCCTTATGGCGGGCGCGGCCGCAACCCTTCCTCCGAGATCGCCGCGGGTTTGGACGGGCGCACCGTCGCGGGCATGAGGGTGGTGGGCCGGCAGCTCCCGGTGTCGCTTGCCGAGATCGGGTCCGTCTTGACCGGGCTTATCGAGGAGCTCGATCCGCGCGTGGTGATTAGCCTGGGCCTGTGGCCGGGGGCGCCGCTGATTCGCATTGAACGGGTGGCGCTCAATCTCGCGGATTTCGAGATCGCGGACAATGTCGGCCGGCTCGCGAGCGACGAGCCGATCCTCGGCAACGGCGCGACCGCGATCTATGCCACCCTGCCGATCCGCAAGATCGAGCGCCGGCTGCTGGAGGCCGGCATTCCGGCGCGCATCTCCAACACCGCGGGAACCTTCCTGTGCAATGCCTGCCTCTACAGTCTCATCAGCGCCGCCGCCGCCAGCCCGCGGCCGGCGCTCTGCGGCTTCATGCATGTCCCCTACCTGCCCGAGCAGGTCGCGCTCCTACTGCAGGAAATGAAGACCGAGGCGCGCATGGAGCTGCATCAGCGCGGCGATCTGGCCTCCATGGAGCTGAAGGTGAGCACCCGTGCGGTCGAGCTGTCGCTGGAAGCCTCAATCGACGAACTCGGCCGCTGACACCGATCGGGTGCGATGGCCAAGCCAATCCTGGAAATCGATGGGGTCTCGAAGCGGTTCGGCGCCACGGTGGTGGCTTCAGACCTGTCGCTCCGGGTCCATCGCGGCGAGTTCTTCACCTTCCTCGGTCCCAGCGGCTCGGGCAAATCGACGATCCTCAGGATGGTCGCGGGCCTGGAGCGGCCGGATCGCGGCCGCATCCTCATCGACGGCCGCGATGTCGCGGCGGTGCCCCCTTGGCATCGCCATCTCGGCATGGTGTTCCAGCATTACGCGGTCTTCCCGCACATGACGGTCGCGGAGAACGTCGCCTACGGGCTCAAGGTACGGCGCCAGCCGGCAGGCGAGGTGTCGCGCCGGGTTTCGGAGATGCTGGAGCTGGTCGGCCTCTCGGCGCTGAGCGCTAAGAACGTGACGCTCCTGAGCGGCGGCGAGCAGCAGCGCGTCGCACTGGCTCGAGCGCTCGCCCCGCAGCCGCGCATGCTCCTCCTGGACGAGCCGCTCTCCGCGCTCGATGAGAGGATCCGGCGGGCCATGCAAGTCGAGCTGAAACAGGTTCACCGCAAAACTGGGACCACCTTCCTCTATGTCACGCACGACCAGGAGGAGGCGCTGACCATGAGCGACCGCATTGCGGTGGTAAACCAAGGTCGGATCGTGCAATGCGATGCACCCGAGCGGCTCTACAAACGGCCGCGCACGCGGTTCGTGGCGGGTTTCTTCCGGGGCTGCAACGTGCTGACGGCGACCCGCATGGGGCAGAAGGACGGCCGTGCCTCCTTCGAGATCGCCGGAACGGTCATCGAGGGCGTGCCGCTCGACGCGGACCGGCCAGTGGGCGCGCATGTCGCGGTTCGGGCCGAGAACGTTCTGGTCGGGCCGACGGCCGAGAGCAGCCCGGCGCGGATTCGCGCCGGGCTCGTCGAGACCGTCTATCGCGGCACGGTGCAGGACTACCTGTTGCGCCTGGAAGACGGCCAGCAGCTGGTGGCCACGACGACGCGGCAGATCGGCGTTCCGCCGGGCACCGTCGTGACGGTCGGCTTCGAGCCGGAGGCGGTCATTCCGCTCGAAGACTAGCCGCGCGCCGCGCGCCCGCCAGGAGCGAAGCCGCCACCAAGGTCAGAGTGAGTAGGATCAAAAGGCTCATGAGCGCATAGAGCGTCGGCGATAGGCCGATCTGCTTGTAGGTCGACCAGATATAGGTTTGCACCGTGTTGTAGGGGCCCTGCACGATGGCGGTCCGCACGGTCTCATTGAAGGAGAGGATCAGCGAGAAGGTCGCCGCCCCGGAGATGCCCGGCCAGATCAGCGGCAGCTCGACATCGAGGAAAGCGCGTCGGCGGTTGGCCCCGCTCAAATAGGCCGCCTCCAGATAAACCGGATCGAAGCTGGACATCGCCGTCAGCACGATGAGGGTCGCGAATGGCAGCGCCCATAGCACCTGCACGATGGCGATGGTCAGGAGCGAGGGCGCGAGCCCGAGCTGCCGGAAGAAGAAGGCGGTCGCCAGGCCCATGCTCACGCCCGGGATGAAGACCGGCAGCAGCATCAGGAGCAGCACCAGCCGCGGAGCGCGCAGCTCGCGGATGGCCATCGCGGAGGCGAGGCCAAGCACCGTCGCGGCGAGCGCGACTGCGATTCCGATCTTGAGCGTGGTCAGCATGGAGGAGGTGAGAATCGGATTGCGCCAGATCTGGGCATACCAGCGGAGCGCGCCGGCACCGCCGCCGGTCTCGAACGAGAACAGGATCGGGGGAATGAGCGGCACATAGAGAAAAGCGAGGACCAGGGCGATGTAGCCCCAGACCAGGGGCGTGAGCGCTGGGCGGCCGCCGGCCATCCGCATCGCCTCAGGCCCGCCAGCGTACGATCTTGCCGAGGAACGCGCGTATGTCGAAGGCGAGATACCAAAGCCCGAGCAGCGCGAGCATGGCTGCGACGACGATGCTCGACATGGCGGCGGCGAGCGGGAAGTTCAGAACGTCGAGGGTGCTGGTGATGGTGTTGCCCATGAGCTGATAGCCGACGCCACCCATGATGATCGGAACCGCGCTCTCCCCGAAGCACCCGACGAAGCCGAACACCACGGCGGCGAAAACGCCGGGCAGGGACAGGGGCAGCGTGATCTTCCAAAAGGTCGCGGCCGGCGGGGCGCCGAGGATCCAGCTCGCCTGCAGCAGGCGGCGGTCAATGCCCGCGAGCGACATCCACAACGGGAAAATCATGAAGGGCATGTAGGAGGTGATGAGACCAACCAGGACCGAAACGTCGCTGTAAAGCAGCCAGTCGACCGGTCCTTGGGTGATGCCGAGCGCGGTCAGCGCGCCGTTCACCGGCCCCGTCCGCCCCAGCAGGTACGTCCAGGCGAAGGTTCGGATGATGTAGTTGATGAGGAAGGGAACCGTGAACAGCAGCAGGACAGCGCGGGTGGCGCTGGGCCGCGCCTTGAAGGCGAGGAAATAAGCGATCGGGTAGGCGATAAGGAGGCTGATGGCCGTCGCCTCGAGGGAGACCCAAAGGCTCCGCTCGAGCACGCTCAGCCGAGCGCCCTGGAAGAAGTCATAATAAGCGGCAAGCGTGAAAGCGGGCCGGACCAAGAGTCCGGCCCGCTCCCAGAAGCTCATCCACACCATCAGTCCAAGCGGCGCCAGCAGGAACACCGCCACAACGGCGATGGGCAGCGCAAGAAACGCCCAGCGGAGCGCCGCGCCTCTCACCTCTCTACGAGGCCTTGAAGCGCGACCATTCGGACTCGTAGACATCGACGTGGGTCGGCCAGCGATTCTGCCAGGTGCCGCCCTTGGCGAATTTGCGGCGGACGTTCTCGGTGATGTCGGTCACCTTCTTGGCGTCCTCGGCCGGGAACTCGTCCTTATGCTGCTGGGCGTATTCCGGCGCCTGCGTGTTGGTCATGTAGCCGCGCAGGGTCGTGATCTTCGCCCCATACCAGCCGCCCAGCATGAAATCGAGCAGCTTGTAGGCGGCGTCGGTCTGCTCAGGGCTGCGGTTCGGATTCTTGGTGACATACGCCGCCATCGCCCAGAGCAAATATCCCTCGACAGGATCGGCATAGACGGCGTCGACCCCCTTCGATTTGGAGACGAACACCATCGGCTCCCAGCAATCGATCACATAGACCTCCTTGTTGACGATGAGATCGACCGCCTGCTGGAAGCTCGACCAGATCACCCGGAACTGGCCCTTCTTCTTCTGGTCGATGAGGAAGTCGACGACCGTCTTGAACTCCGGCGGCGTCATGTCGTCGGGGTTGGAGATCTCGGCCAGCTTGGCGTGCTTTAGATAGAGCGCGGTTTTCTGCCCGGCCGTCGTGTAATTATCCTCGAGCGCGACATAGCCCTTCCATTTCGGGTCGAACAGCGCCGCGTAGGAATCGAGCTTGCCGGTCTTCTCGGGCAGATAGGCGAAGGAGTCGCCCTGCAGCACCGTGGGCACGCCATAGATGGTGTCCTTGTAGCCGATGAACTGGAAGCCCGGCATGCCCTTGCCCAGGAACTCGTCGATGTTCTTATCCTTGCTCCAGTTCGGCAGCTTGGCGATGTCGATCGGCTCGACGAGGTTGTTGTCGACCAGCGGTTTCTGCATACCGCCGACGATATTGATGATGTCGTAGCTCGCGGTGCCGCCGCCGGCGATCAGCACGTTGAGAATGGCCGAGGGGGCATTGCCGATCGCGACGAGATTGACGTTGTAGCCCGTGGGCCCGGTGAAGCGCGACCAATCCCCGTCGGGATCGCCGACGCCGATATCGGCGAAATTGATGGTGCCTCCGGCCGCGCCGGCGCGGCGGGCGATGAGGGGTCCGGCGGTAGCGGCCAGGCCGGTCACGAGCCCGGCCTTCATCATCTGGCGACGCGTGAGCGCACTGTTCATTGGTTTCTCCCTGGACGTGTTCTTCGCGAGGAGCGCGAGGCGTTTGCGACAGAGGTCGATGAGAGGTCCCCATCTTGTAATGGGACCCGATCGGCGCTGCACCTCCTCCTTCTGAGTTAGGCGTCCCACGCGGTGGCTCTCTCGTTCTTGATTAGCGGTCCCGCAGGTTGCTGGAACGTCGCGTCTGCAGGGTTTCACACGTAAGCGCGCGTAAATCCGATTTGCCTAATGCGAGAATGAACCGCCGCGCTCGCTTCCTGCAACAGCACGGCCAGGTTCACCGCATCGCCCTGCAGGTCCTCTCCATCGACGATGACGTCCCCGACATGCACCCCGATCCAGGTCAATGCGGCGCTCGTCGGGCAGGTCCCGGTTGGCTTCGGACATGGCTCTGCCGGACCGCCGCGGCGCATTCCACGGCGTCCGCGGGGCTGGCGAATTCGGCGAGAAGGATCCCCTATCAGCTTGAAGGTGCGGCCTCGATGGCGCGATCGCCGGCTCGACCATCTCTGTCCACCTCTGGCGCAGGCGCTCGAAGGTCCCGCCTCACCCTTCTCCATGAGGCGGCTGTAACGACGATGTCGGCTGCGAGGATAGCGGCGAACTGGCGCTCGATCGCTCACGCCCATACGATCGAGAGCCGATCGGTGCGCTCCTTGTGACGAATGGGAACGGGTCAACCAGGGCGGTCAGCCGCGCCGAGCCGCCTCGATCGCGGCGACGTCGATTTTCTTCATATCCATCATTGCATCAAACGCGCGTTTTGCTTCATCGCCGCCGGCAGCCAGCGCCTCGGTCAGCACGCGCGGTGTGATTTGCCAGGAGACGCCCCATTTGTCCTTGCACCAACCGCACGCACTTTCCTGGCCGCCATTGCCGACGATGGCGTTCCAGTAGCGGTCGGTCTCTTGCTGATCGTTAGTGGCGATCTGGAACGAGAAGGCTTCGTTATGTTTGAACGCGGGCCCGCCATTGAGGCCGAGACAGGGGATGCCGAGGACCGTGAAGTCGACCGTCAGTACGTCGCCCGCCTTGCCGGACGGGTAGTCGCTTGGAGCCCGGTGGACGGCACTCACCGAGCTGTTAGGAAAAGTCTTGGCGTAGAAGCGGGCTGCAGCCTCGGCGTCCTTGTCGTACCACAGGCAGATCGTGTTCTTGGCAATTGCCATTGTTTGTCCTTTGCTTTTGAGCCAATTCCGGCCCGGTTTCCACACGCATTCGGCGCGGTTTCACGGTCCGCTACGAACATAGAATGCGGTGGCGCCCTTTGACGTTCCGCGAGCAACGCCTGGAAGATGATAGCGGTAACAAATGTGGCGGACTGTGCCAGGACAATTGCTGGAGGGCATAGCAACGAAAAATGGCCATCCGTACGTGTTTGTGGTGTCTTCGCAGCTCCGCTCAGCCCTGCTGCTCGGCCGTGACGCGCCAGATCACATTGCCCACATCGTCCGCCACCAGCACTGAGCTGTTGGCGCCGATCGCCACGCCCACCGGCCGTCCGTAAGAAACCTGTTCGTTCGGTGCGAGAAAGCCCGTCAGAATATCGCGCGGTGGCCCGGCCGGCCGGCCGTTCTCGAACGGCACGAAGACGACCTTATAGCCGCTCAGCGTGCTCCGGTTCCACGACCCGTGCTGCCCGATGGCCATGCCCTCCGGAAAGCCGGGAAACGTGCCGGCGGGCAGCCAGCAAAGGCCTAGCGATGCGGTGTGCCCACCCAGCGCATAGTCCGGTGTGATAGCCCTTGCGACCGCGACCGGATTCTGCGGCACCCGGTCATCCACTGTCTTCCCCCAATAACAATACGGCCATCCGTAGAAGCCCCCATCGTGCACCGAGGTCAAATAGTCGGGAGGCGTCTCGTCGCCCAGGCCGTCACGCTCGTTGACCACCGTCCACAACACGCCGGTGTGAGGCTCCCAGGCCAGGCCCACGGGGTTGCGCAGACCGGCGGCAAAAATGCGGCTCCTGCCGCTGGCCAGATCGAGTTCATAGATGGCCGCACGACCCTCCTCGATGTCCATGCCGCTCTCGCCGATATTGCTGAATGAGCCAACCCCAACGAAGAGCTTCTGCCCATCGGGGCTTGGCAACAGGCTCCGCGTCCAATGTCCGCCGGGCTTGAACTCGGTCAGCTTCCGCCCTGGCACGGTGATGCGGGTTGCGCCCGCCGCATAGGGGAAGGCAATCACGCCATCCGTGTTGCCGACATAAAACGTATTGCCCAGCAGCGCCATGCCAAACGGCTGGTTCAGCCCCTCTAGGAAGAGATCGCGGATTTCGGCCACGCCATCGCGATCCACGTCTCGCAACAGCGTGACACGATTCGGGCTGACCCCCACGGCTGCGGCGCGCTCCATCGTGCTGACCATGGCGTAGTCGAAGACCGTCCTGATCGGTTCGGGTTGGAAAAGGGCTTCGGCGACGGTGACGTCGCCGTTGGGCAGCACATGGATCCAGCGAGGATGCTTTAAATCGGTCGCAAACGCATTGACTTTGAGCCCGGGCGCCGCAACCGGCCTCTGCCCTTGGGCCCACCCCCTGGCCGTCGGCATCTTCAGTGTCGGGATGTGGCCCTGCGGCTTTGCCGGCGGGATCCTCGGAGTACTGCCTATAGCCGGCTCGTGTGCACCGCCGCCCTGCAGCCGCCGCCATAGGACCGCCGCGGCGCCGACCAATGCAACTATGCGAGCGAAACTGCCGGACAAGCTCATTGCCCCTCCTAACCGCACATGCATATGCCTGCAGCCTCGTCCGCTTAGTCCTCATCAGCAGTCTTAGCGCGACGGTGATTCATAGATCGCAGAAGTGCCAACAGCGGAAGTGATGGACTATCACTCAGGCAGGCCCGCCTTGCGCAGACCGTCGAGATAGTGGTCCCGGTCCTCAACCTTTTCGTAGCGAATGCGTTCTCGGTACATCGCTAGGCAGACGGACGGGTCGAACCTGCGAATCGCTGCCACTTCAGCCCTCGCTTCGTCCAGACGACCCATCTGTGCATAGACAGCGGCCAAGTGCCGACGCGGCGTGATGAAGGTCGGAAACCGATGCACCGCCACCCGCAAGGGAGCAACTGCTTTCTCGTACTGCCGCGCGCCATAGTGTGCCTCTCCGATTGCGTAGAGGTACCAAGCGGGATGCAACGGGTTCAGCCGAACTGCTCTTTGGAGCCAGTCGAGGGCCTCCGAAAAACGGCCCATGGCAATGAGCACACCACCCAAATGCGCGGCGCCGTTGGCATCGTTCGCATTCAGCGCGATCGCCTGCTGGAAATGCATTAGCGCCTCAGCGTACGCTTTTCGATGCATCTGAATTTGGCCGAGCAACTGGTGCACGCGATAATCGGTGCTGTCGAGGGCCTGCGCCTGTCGCGCCAGCTTGTCGGCGCGCTCCAAGTCGTCATTCACAGGACCACTCCAGCGGCTCGACCAGTCAATCACATGCGTCCAGGCGAGGCCAGTTAGCGCACGTATGTTCGTGGGTTCGAGGGTAAGTGCCTTCTCGTAAAGAGCTCGCGACTGTTGGTTTGTTTCGGCGGTCTCACTGACGATCGCTTGGGCACGCAGGACATAGTCATAGGCCCGCGTTTCCTCGGGCCGCTTGCGCACGGCGCGCTCCTGCTCGGTCTTCTCCAGCCGGCTGGCAATCGTGGCAACGATGCGTTCCGTGACCTCGTCCTGCATGGCGAAAAGATCGCCCATGTCGCGATCTAGCCGCTCGGCCCAAATATGCGCGCCGGTCCTGGCGTCGATGAGCTGCGCAGTAATCCGGACACGGTTACCCGCCCGGCGAACGCTGCCTTCCAGCACATACTCGACGCCCAGCTCACGCCCGACCTGCTGCACGGTCACGGCCTTACCCTTGAACGCGAACGAGGAATGCCGGGCGATCACGAACAATGAACGAAACCGCGACAGCTCGGTAATGATGTCCTCGGTGATGCCATCGGAGAAGTACTCCTGCTCCGGATCGCCGCTCATGTTGGTAAAGGGCAGCACAGCGATGAAGGGCTTGTCGGAGACGGGCTTGGACACAGTGAAGGCAACAGTGGGCGTGCTCGCAACACGATATGCGCGGATCGGTTCGGTGATATTTTTCAGTGTCTGATTGCCGAGATCGTCGAAGCCGACTTTCACCTTGTTTCGGATGTAGTCATAAGTAGTGCCGGAAATGATTATGCCGCCCGGCTCCGCAAGTGCCTCCAGCCTCGCTGCGATGTTGACACCCTCGCCATAGAGGTCACTGCCCTCGATCATCACGTCACCCAGGTTGACGCCGATGCGGAGCACAATGTGGCGATCCTCGGATTCACCGACATTGGCGGCGGCCATGTCATGCTGGAGATCGATGGCGCATTGCACGGCGTTGACGGCGCTGGCGAACTCCAACAGCACGCCATCGCCGATAACCTTGAAGATGCGGCCCTGATGTCGGGCAACGAGGGGCTCCAACACCTCCTTACGCCGGGCCTTGAGCGCCGCCATTGAACCGGCCTCGTCCAGCTCCATGAGCCGGCTGTAACCGACCACATCGGCAGCCAGGATGGCTGCGAGACGGCGCTGGACGCGTTCTTCGGCCATGTAATGCCATTGCCTTCGGAGAACGCAGAGCAAGGGATTCTATGGGCACTCCGGTGAAGAGTCTACGGGGCCGGACTTCCGGATTGGGTCAGAGGCGGTCCAACAGCGAGACCTGCTGCATAGTCTGCTTATCCCTCATCAGCTGTCATGGCGCGATGGTGATTCGGGTGCCAACGGCGGACCAACGTCGCATGGGCATGATCATCCGGCTTTGGCTGGCTCGAACGGGTGAAAAGGCTACAACACACGCCGATCGTTGTAAGGTCCAGTTCCGATCTAGCCAAAGCTAGCAGTTCGGGGGCATCCTCGGGGTAGAGCGCCGGGCAAGCGCGCCATCCCATTCTGCAAGACATCACATTCCAACCAACATTGCAGGGCGCTGCAAAAGGTTGATGCATAGCAGAGCTGATCCGTACCGCGTGTTCACGCGTTTTCCGGAGACTTGAGGTGTCATCATCTGAATTGAAAAATGTAGAAAATGTCTGGATCCCTCTATCCGATGGCTGTCGACTTGCAGCTCGTATATGGATGCCTGAAGTGGCCGGGGCGGTTCCGGTGCCGGCAATCTTGGAGTATCTGCCATACGGCAAGCGTGACTTCACGCGCCAGCGCGACGAGAGCATGCACCCTTGGTTTGCGGCGAACGGCTACGCTGCCATCCGAGTCGACACGCGGGGCGGTGGAGATTCAGACGGCATCCTTCACGATGAGTATCTGCTCCAGGAGCAGGACGATGCGACCGCAAGCGGCTCATGGACGCGCGCGATCATTACAGCCGGCCAGAGCTACTCAGCTTACTCATCGACAGGGCACCCGCGTCGCCCGTCCAGAAGCGCGCCGCGTACCTAGAAGCCGAGGCAATGCGTGCCGCCACCGCTGAAGACGGCAATCCGCTGACTACACCAGACCAAGAAGGGATCGCGATAAATCGCCTGAGGATGTTTGTGAGGAGCGTTAAATGGCCCACAGCAGCACCGGTTATAAAACGGGCGAGGACCAGACTCATTCATCGATGATGGCGTGGCGGGTGCATGAGTTTGGGCCGCCAAGCGTCATGAAGTTCGAGGAAGTGCCTCGACCCAACCCTGGTCCTGGGGAGGTCCTTGTCAAAGTCGAAGCCGTCGGCGTCGGTCCATGGGACGGCTTGATCAGGGCCGGAAAGAGCGTTTTACCCCAACCGCTTCCCCTGACATTGGGTTCGGATCTCTCAGGTGAGATCGTCAGCGTGGGACCCGGGGTCGGTGACCTGAAAGCGGGAGATCAGGTGTATGGTGTCACGAATCCCCGATTTGTCGGCGCCTATGCCGAGTACGCCGTGGCTTCCACGGGGATGATTTCGAAGAAGCCAAGTTCGCTAACGTATATTGAAGCCGCCTCCGTTCCTGTCATTGCAGTCACAGCATGGCAGGCCTTGCTCGATCAAGCGCAACTGAAGGAAGGCCAAAAAGCGATCATTCACGGTGCAGCCGGGAACGTTGGAGCCTATGCGGTGCAACTGGCCCGACGCGCGGGTGTGCGGACCATCGCGACCGCAGCCGCGGATGATGTCCCCTTTGTGCGCAAGCTCGGCGCAGACACAGTGATTGACTATCGCTCGCAGCGCTTTGAGGCAGAGGTACGAGATGCGGACGCTGTTATTGACCTGGTCGGCGGCGACACACAAAGGCGTTCGTTCCAGGCCCTCCGTCGAGGCGGCAAGCTGATCTCGGCAGTCTCTCATCCCGATCAGAATCTTGCAAAAAGCCATGGGGTCGACGCCACCTACTTCCTTGTCAAAGTCACAAGTCGGCATCTGGCCGAAATTGCTGTCCTCATCGATGATGGAAAGCTAAGGACACGTGTCGGTGCAGTGCTGCCCCTGGCGGATGCGCGCGAGGCGCATTTCATGCTCGAAGGCCTCCGCCCTCAGCCGAAAGGGAAAATCGTGCTTAGCGTCGGGGCAACTTGAGCGAGGAGTGAACGAGATGAAACGGTACACGATCGTCGTGGCTGCTACTGCCGCTGCCCTCATCCTTCCCGTCGTGGGGAGCACCTTCGGCGCGCCTCTCCGCGAAACCCGCACCGCCGCCGGGGACCAGCCCATCCCAAACCTGCCGGGGAAGCGCCTGGTCAGCTTTCTCGTCGAGTACCCGCCTGGCGCGAGCTCGGCCCCGCACCGTCACGCACCTTCAGCTTTCATCTACGCCTACGTGCTTACGGGCGAGGTCCGGAGCCAGGTCGATGACGAGCCTGCCCGCATCTACCGACCCGGTGAGTGGTGGTTCGAGAGCCCCGGCGCCCATCATCGGGTGAGCGCCAATGCCAGTGACACCGAGCCGGCGCAGTTGCTGGCCGTGTTCATCGTCGATGCGGCGGATCAGCAGGTGACGATCCCCGACTCTCAGTGAAAGAGCAGGACAAGGACACGTCTTATTTCGCAGTGGCTTAGCCTCAACGTAACCTCGCCGGCTGGGATGAAGGAGCCCGGCGCCGGCGGCACTCTTCAGTATGCGCGAACGCGGAAAGGTGAGCGCCACGATCGCTAAGGAGAAGCAGATGCGCAAATTCGACAGGGACCCCGTCGTCATCTCGAAGCTTTCCCCCGAGCAGTATCGCGTGACACAGCAGGGCGCCACTGAAACCCCCGGAACAGGAGAGTATCTGCACAATGAGGAGCCGGGCATCTACGTCGACATCGTGTCGGGCGAGCCGCTGTTCGCTTCCTCGGACAAATATGATTCAGGATGCGGCTGGCCGAGCTTCACGAAGCCGATCGAGCCCGCGAACGTGAACGAAGTAACGGACAATACGCATGGGATGATCCGCACGGAAGTGCGTTCCGTCCACGGCGACAGCCATCTTGGGCACGTGTTTGACGATGGTCCCGAGGATCGCGGAGGATTGCGATACTGTATCAACTCAGCCTCCCTGCGTTTCATTCATCGAGACGACATGGAGGCCGAAGGTTATGGGGCCTACTTGGACCAGGTGGAGGAGAGGCAATGACTGAGGAACGTGCTGTGCTTGCAGGCGGTTGTTTTTGGGGTGTGCAGGATCTCTTTCGCCGCCAGGACGGTGTTCTCTCGACCCGGGTCGGTTACACGGGCGGCAACACACCCA
>DASPGI010000196.1:0-35204 GCA_035620695.1 Alphaproteobacteria bacterium | reverse complement strand
TGCCCGCATCGGTCTCCTTGACGACATGGAGCAGCATGTCCGGATCCTGCTCCTGCGGTCGAAGCGAGCGGTCGCCCTTCGGGTCGGTATTGGCGGAGACATGGAAGATATCGTGCTTCAGGACGCGATCGATATGCCGACGGATGTTCTCGCCAAAACGGGGGTCGACTTCATCCAGCACGTCCTTGCCGTCGTAAAGCGACCACATCTCGCCGACGGTTTCGTCGCCGACGCGGGTGACGACGCCGCCCACCTCGTGCAGCACTGCCTCGATCGAGCGCCATTTGGCATGCCAATCCTCCTGCTCGACGGGCAGCTTGTAGCCGATATTGTTTCGATCGCCGCTTTCATCGACATAGGACATCACATCGGCGGTGCCTTGCTCGTGCGCCATGTCGTAGATGCGCGCACGGATATCGACGAGCGGCTTGAACATCGGGTGGGTTGTGACATCCTTCACGCGCTCACCGTTGACCCAGACCGCCCGGCCGTCTCGGATCGATTCCCGATACTCCTCGCCCGTCCTCAATGCCATTATCGCCGCCCTTCTGTTGATTCTCCGGCCAGAGTGAGTCTTCCCACCCTTGGCCGCAACAAAAATTGATGACATCCGGAGGGAGTTGCAAAATGCTCATCTGGATAGGGACGCGGAGAGGATACTCGTGAACGAGGGTCCAACTCTCGATTTGGCTGGCGCAAGGACGCCCCTGCCTGGCGTGGAGCTGATCCGCGAACTTGGCGAGCGGGTGCGCGAGCAGTCCGGCGAACTGATCGAGGATCGCCGGCGCTTCCATCGCTTGGCCGAACTGGGCTGGCGCGAGCGCAGGACGAGCAAGGAGATCGTGGGGCGGCTGTCAAAGCTTGGTTTCGCGGTCACGGCCGGCAGGGAGTTCCTGAAGGATGCCCAGCTCCTTGGCGTGGAGCCGGGTCAGTCGCGTCCGCAGACCGGTTGTGTCGGGGAACTCGATACCGGTCGCCTGGGGCCCGTGGTTTGCATAAGGGTGGACATCGACGCCCTGCCGATCGCGGAAGGCGCAGCGCCCCATCGTCCGACGGCGGAGGGCTGGGCATCCGACACGCCGGAGGTAATGCACGCATGCGGTCATGACGGGCATGTTGCGATCGGGCTTGGCATAGCGCGCGTCCTTGCACAGCTTCTGGCCGAGCGGGGAAAGGGACGGCTGCGCTTGATCTTCCAACCGGCCGAGGAGGGTGTCCGCGGCGGGCGGGCGATCGTCGATGCGGGCTGGATGCGCGACGTCGATCTGTTGCTTGGATTTCATATCGGCTTCGGAGTGCCGGCGGGAACCGTGGCGGTCGGAGTGCGCGGCTTCCTCGCGACCGAGAAGCTGCGCGTTCGCCTGACCGGCCGCGCCGCGCACGCCGGCAAATCGCCGGAACAGGGACGCAATGCTCTACTGGGGGCATGCCAAGTCGCATTGGGATTGCACGCGTTGGCGCAGTCGGGCGCGCCCGGGCTGCGGGTCAATGTGGGACGGCTGGAGGCAGGCCGCGCCTTGAACGTGGTCGCCGATCAGGCTGAGCTTCTGGTGGAATTACGAGCCGAGCGGTCCGCCGATCTTCACGATCTTTCGCATCGGGCGCGGCGCCTGATTGAAGGCATTGCCCACGCCGGAGAGCTGGGCCATTCGATCGAGGTGATCGGCGAAGCGGCCGAGTGGTCGAACCCCGGTTCCCTGGCGTCATGGGCAGGAGCCGTGGCGACGCGGAGCGGAGCCTTCGAGCGGACCCTGACCGACCACTGGTTCGGAGCCAGCGAGGACGCAACGTTGCTTGCGCAAGCGGTGGCGAATCGGGGCGGCTTGGCCGGCTACTTCCTGTTCGGCGCTGACCTTAGAGCAGACCACCATACGCCATACTTCGACTTCGACGAGGAAGTCTTGTCAAGGGGAGTGCTGATGATGTCCGCGATGGCCGCGGCGGCGCTGGGACTTGGCTAAGGGCGGACCATTTTTCCATAGTCCGGCCAGCCTGCGCGGGACCGGCGTTTGGGTCGCATGCTTACATGCCTCCGCCACCTCTAAGCCCGCGATGGGCGATCACCACTGTTGAATCTCTCAGAAGGAGCTGCGGCGTAAGACCTTCCCGATCCCACAAACGATGCGACGGATTCCGTAGGTTCTCCGGGTGGCGAGTACCATAGCAAGAAAGGACACTTTGATGCTCCAAGGCATCTTTCTGGATCTTGAAGGTGTCGTCTACCAGGATCAAAGCGTGATTCCCGGCGCTCTTGAAGCGATCGACACATTGAATCGAGGCGGATTGCGCTGTCGCTACGTTACGAACACCACGACCCAGCCTCGCAGCGCCATTGCCGAACGCATGAGCGGGATGGGGCTGTCCGTCGATCCTGATTATCTGATGACGCCTCCAGTGGCCGCGGGGCTGTTCCTGGCCGGAATGCATGCTTCGCGAATTCATCTGGCCGCGGCCGAGAGTTTGGTCGAAGATTTCCATGGCTTCGAACTCGTCGGCGTCAATGCCGAGAATATCGATGCAATCGTCCTGGGCGACCTCTACCGGGACTTCACATGGCAGCGGTTGAATGATCTGTTTCAGGTGATGGCGCGAGAAGTACCGCTCGTGGCTTTGCACAAAAACAGGATGTGCCGACGCGCGGAAGGCCTATCGCTCGATTTGGGCCCATTCGTTGCTGCCCTCGAATACGCCTCGGCCGTCCGAGCGCACGTGGTGGGGAAGCCGTCCGCGACCTTCTTCAAGCTGGCTCTTGAAAAAGTCGGCCTGTCGGCGAATGAGGTTCTCATGGTCGGCGACGACATCGAGGCGGATATCGGGGGCGCCAAGGCCGCCGGCCTTGTTGCCGTTCAGGTCAAGACAGGCAAGTACCGCAGGCAGGACGAGGACCATCCATCAGTGACCGCCGACGGCCGCGTCAACTCCCTCGCGGACTTGCCTCGGTGGATCACTGGACACGCCGCACGTCAGACGTAGGCCGCCTAAGCAGAACCGTCCATGGCGCGAAATCAGCATCGGCAAGGCGGATCCAGCCAATCAGCTGCCATGCGCTACGGCGATACCTGAGGAGTCGAACAGCGTGCAGTCGGCAGCCGAGATGCCGATCGCAATCTCGTCGCCCGCTTGCCATGGAGCAGTACCCGACGCCTGGAGTCGAAGATCTGCATCGATCTGTGGGCAGCGAATATGCAGCACGGTGGCGTTGCCTAGGTGTTCGACAAGATGAACGCGGCCGGTGAGCTGTGCCGGACCGTGCGCCAAGCCATGAAGATGTTCGGGTCGGATCCCAAGCACTAGCCCTTTCTGTTCGGGTTGTTGTCTTCCATTTAGGGTCAGGCTTATGTCTGCGCCCCCGGGGAGCGCTACTGTCAACCGGTCCCCATCGCGCCGACGGGAATCCACGGGAATGAAATTCATCTGCGGCGCGCCGATGAACGAGCCGACGAACTGGTTCGCCGGGCGGTGATAAAGACTCAAGGGAGGGCCGACCTGCTCGATCCTGCCATTGCGCAGGACGGCGATGCGATCGGCAAGGGTCATCGCCTCGACCTGATCGTGTGTCACATGAATCGTGGTGACCTTGAGGCTGCGCTGCAGCTCCAAGAGTTCGGCGCGCATATGCCCGCGCAACCCGGCATCGAGATTTGAGAGCGGTTCGTCCAGCAGGAAGACGCCAGCCTCGCGAGTGATGGCGCGGCCAATCGCGACGCGCTGCCGCTCGCCCCCGGAAAGTTCTCGGGGCTTGCGATCCAGAAGATGGGAAATTCGTAAAATCTCCGCGGCGCGCCGCACCCGGCGTTCGCTCTCAGCACGACCGATTCGGGCCTGCTTCAAGCCGAACCTCATATTCTCAAATGCGGTCATATGCGGGTATAGCGCATAGGATTGAAACACCATTGCTACGCCGCGCCGAGCTGGGGGCCAGTCGGTGACGCGCTCGCCCCCGATCATGACCTCACCATTATCGCTCTCCTCCAGGCCCGCGATGATGCGCAGCAATGTCGATTTTCCACAACCGGACGGTCCCACGATCACCAGGAACTCGCCGTCGCGAATCTCCAGATTGATGTCGGAGAGGGCGGGCCGTCTGCCGAAACTTTTCGTGATTCCGACCAGCGCGACTGAGGCCATCGCTTACCGACCTTTCAGCCCTTGATCGCGCCGCTGGTGAGACCGGAGACGATGCGGCCCTGAAAGAGCAGCACGATCGCCGCCAGTGGAATGGTGACGATGATCGAGGCGGCCATAATGATTCCCCAGGGAAGCTCGTGCTGGGTTGCGCCGCTGATCAGGGCGATTGCAACAGGAACGGTGCGTGTCTCGGCGCTAAGCGTGAAGGTCAGCGCAAACAGGAACTCGTTCCAGGCGATGATCAGCGCGAGAAGGCCTGTGGTGACCAGAGCCGGCGCCACCAACGGCAGCAGGATCCGGGTCAAAATGGTCCAGCGACTTGCGCCATCAAGAAGCGCCGCTTCCTCGATCTCGCCCGGAACTTCACGCATGAAGGCGGTCAGTACCCAGATGGAGAAAGGCAGGGTCAGAATGAGATAGGAAAGCATGAGGCCCGGCAAAGCGTCGTAGAGGCCGAGCGTTCGAATGAGTTCGAACATGCCGGACAGAACCGCGACCTGCGGAAACATCGAGATTGCAAGGGTGGCAAGCAAGACACCCTGACGTCCACGGAACCGGATCCGCCCCAGGGCGTAGGCCGCGAGCGCTGCGAGCATGAGGGTCACGCCCACCGTACCAACTGCGACAATGAAAGAATTGAGGATGCTTCTGCCGAAGGGCTGTTCACGGAAAACAGCCACATAGTTGTCGATATCAGGAGCGCTTGGCAGATAGGTCGGAGAAAAGAGTTCAGATCCGCCTTGTAGGGACGAGACCAAGGCGTAGTAGAAGGGAAAGATCGCATAGACGAGAAACCCTGCAAGCAGGAGCAAAAAACCGACTCGAACCATGATGCGCCGGACGATCATTGCCTTGGCTCCCGCGCTCGGACGTACGACACGAGCAAATAGAGCACGGTCGCTCCCGTTACAATCGCAAAGAGCAGAGAAGCAGCAGCCGATCCATAGCCGAGATCCCGAAACTCCATCATTTGCTGCCGTGCATAGACTGCGATCGTGGCGGTGCTCCGGCTGTTGCTGGTCAGCACATAGATCAGATCGAAGACTCTGAGGGCATCCAGAAATCGAAACAGGGCGGCGACCGCGAGAGCTGGCGCGATCAGCGGCAACGTGACTTTGAAGAAAAAACGCAAGGGCGGCACCCCGTCCAGCCACGCTGCCTCGTAGCAATGCCTCGGCACGAGCTGTAGGGCAGCCAGTGCAAGCAATGCCATGAAGGGCGTCGTCTTCCACACATCGACCGCGATCACCGCCGCCATGGCCAAATCTGGATCGGCCGTCCAAGCCAAGGGGCGGTCGATGGCACCGATGCCCAGCAACACCCGGTTCATGATTCCGAACTGGTCATGAAGCATCCAGGCCCAGATTTTGGCGGACACGACGGTCGGGATCGCCCATGGGAGGATGATCGCAGCGCGAACCAGCGAGCGGCCTCGGAAACTGGCATCGAGTATCAGCGCAAGGATGACTCCGAGCACGGTCTCGAGCGCGACTGAGATGGTAGCGAACACCAGCGTATTGAGTACCGCCTGCCACCAATCCGGGTCCGTGAGCAGCCAGCGATAATTCTCCAGTCCGACGAAGGCGATCACTCCACCGGCGAGCTGAGCGTCGGTGAGGCTCAGCCACACCGTCCGGATCAGCGGCCAACCACCGGCAAGTATCAGCGCGACAAGGGCGGGGGCCAGAAATCGCCAAGCGGTCGCGGCTTGGCAGGAAGCCCTGAGGGTTTGGCCGCGGTCGCTCCCCATGTGTAGGCTTACCTGCGACGCCGCAGCGCTTCGAGCCGCCCCTGCAGCCGCTCCAGCGCGGGCTCCGCTGTCTCCTGGCCGGCAAGTACTGTATGCACCGTTTGCCAGAACTCGGCACTGACGCGGCTGTAGAACGACCCCAGCGTCGTCGAGGGCCGGGCCACCACGGACTTCAAGATCGGTCCCAATTTCGCAAAAAGCGGGTTCGCCGCGATGATCTCGGAATCCTTGTAGAGCGACTGCCGCGTCGGATTGAACGAACCTTCGATCGCGCGCCGCTTCTGTTCGGCGGCGCCGGTCAAGTACAGCGCGAGCGAGGCGGCCGCCTCCGGGTTTGTAGAGTAGCGCGAGACGGCAAGTTGCCATCCGCCAAGCGCAGCACTGGACTGGCCGTCACCGGAGGCTGGAAGGGGTGCCACGCCGACCTTGCCGCGTACCGGACTGTCGCTCCCCTGCGCGAGCGACCAGGCATAGGGCCAGTTCCGCATGAAGACCGCGTTTCCGGATTGGAAAATGCCACGCGCATCTTCCTCTGCATAGTTCAGCACGCCAGGCGGCGTAATGCTGCCGACCCAACTCGCGGCGCGGTCGATCGCTGCGGCCGCCCGCGGATTGGCTACGGTCACCGAGCCATTCTCATCGACGATGCGGCCGCCATTCTGGCTTGCAAGCCATTCAAGGGCGTTGCAGGTCAGTCCTTCATAGGCGCGCCCTTGCCAGACATAGCCCCACATCCGCGGATATTCTTTGCTCCGCTCGGCTTCCTGGATAAGCGTTGCCGTCCGGGTCAACTCTTCCCAGGTCCGGGGCGGCTGTTGGCCGTAGGCTTCGAGCAGGTCGGTCCGGTAATAGAGCAGGCCGAGGTCGAGAAACCAGGGTAGCGCCTTCAATTCACCGTTGATGGTATTGTTCTCGACAAGAAAATCGACATGTTCTGTCTCGGCGCCCTTGGTGTAGCTCCTAAGATCAATAAGATGATCGGCAAGTGTGCCGGGCCAAATCACGTCGATCTGAAAAACGTCGATTTCCTTTGAGCCGGTCGCGAATAGTTGCTGATAGAGCGCGAGACGCTCATTACTGTCGTTGGGCGTTGACACGATCTTGACGCGGTTGCCCGTGTCGCGGGCCCAGGCTTCCGCCCCCGAACGGCAGAGCTCCAATTCAATTCCGACCGCACCGCAAGAAATCGCCACCTCGATCGCATGGACCTGCGCCATGGGCAGGGTAATTGCAACGAAACATCCGGATATTGCGGAAGCAAGGAGCGATTTACGCATTCATACATTCTGTGGCCGAACCGAGGAATTGCAAGTGGGGTAGGCGACGCACGGTCTCGTGGGGGCGAAGGACACACGCGTTCCGCTGGTGGTTCGCATAACTTCGTGCAAGAATACGCAACACCCTAGGCTTAGATCCTGCTTCGTGTTCCTCACTACTAGCAGGCTGCTGAAAACCCTCGACAGGGCGAGGTGAGCATGACTCCGTGCTGGTGTGAAGCTGCTGGGAGGCATCCGAGGGCCGGATCAACGGGCGGGGAGCCTTGGTTTCGTATGTCGATATCGAGGCTCGGATTCCGGGTGAGCATTCGCTGCGCTAGATCAGGGAGATCGTGAACGAGGCGCTGGCGGCTTTGGACCGGACTTTTGAGAAGCTCTATGCCGATTCTCTCCGATTGAAGACACCGGAGGGGACCCAGGTAGAGCGAGTTGATTCTGGCTGGGGTCCATGTAACCTTAAGGGCCTGGGAGACAAGAAGAACGGGGACCGGCGCCGTACGCCGGCCCCTAACGGATAGGCGCGTTGCACGGATGTGCTGGCGGCCACCATGTGGGAGGATCAAGTAGATGTCTGACCTAGAGAAGATGAAATCGCTTGCCGCGAAGGGAAAGGTCTCTCGGCGCGAGTTCATTCAGTATGCGCTCGCCGCCGGCATGACGGTCGCTGCGGCCGAGACCTTGTTCGTCAAGACCGTCCGCGCGCAGCCCAAGCAAGGTGGCTTCGCGAAAATCGGCTTGGCGCATGGAGCCACGACCGATTCGATGGATCCGGCGACCTATCCAGACACGGGCAGCCAGGTGCCGCTGTCCGGCTCGCTTTCGAATAGCCTGACGGAAGTCGACGCCAAGGGGAATGTAATCCCCGACCTGGCGGAGAGCATGGAGATCTCCGATGACGCCAAAACCTGGGTCTTCCGGCTCAGGAAGGGCGTGACGTTCCACAACGGCAAGGACCTCACCGCGAACGATGTGGTTGTCTCGTTCCGGCATCACATGGGGGCGGAGTCGAAATCGGCGGCCAAATCGCTGCTCGATCAGGTCACGGACATCAAGGCCGACGGCAAGGACACCGTGGTGTTCACGCTCGCCGGCGGCAACGCCGACTTTGCCTACGTCGCCAGCGAATACCACATCGTCATTATGCCGGCGAAGGAGGATGGCACCGCCGACTGGGAATCGGGAGTCCGAACCGGAGCCTTCGTCCTGGAAAACTTCGAGCCTGGCGTCCGGTCCAAATTGAAGCGGAACCCGAACTATCACAAGGAGGGCAAGCCGTATTTCGACGAGGTGGAGTTCCTGAACATCACCGATCTCGCGGCGCGCGCCAATGCGCTGACCACGGGAGAGGTGCATTACATCGGGCGGCCTGATCTCAAGACGCTCGATCGGCTGAAGCAGAACCCGCAGATCGAAGTCGACGAGGTTACGGGCTACGCGCACTACGTGTTCGTGATGAACACCACCGTTCCGCCCTTCGACAATCCCGATGTTCGACGGGCGCTCAAATACGCGATCAACCGCGAGGAGATCGCAAAGAAGATCTTCCTCGGCCACGCCACGCCCGGCAACGACAATCCCATTCCGCCGCCGCCGGCGGTCAAGTTCTCGATCGACCCGGAGCCGCGACACGCCTATGACCCGGAGAAAGCCAAGCACTATTTGAAACAGGCGGGTCTCACCTCGCTCAAGGTCGACCTTTCCGTCGCCGACGCCGCCTTCACCGGCGCGGTCGATGCCGCGGTGCTGTACAAGGAAGATGCGGCGAAAGCCGGCGTCGACATTAACGTGATCCGAGAACCCAACGACGGTTACTGGGACAAAGTTTGGCTAAAGAAGGGATTCGTCGCCTCGTACTGGAGCGGCCGACCGACCGCGGACTGGATGTTCACGACCACCTATGCCGCGGGCGCGGAGTGGAACGAGTCCTATTGGAACAATCCGCGCTTCAATGAGCTGCTGGTTGTGGCGCGGGCCGAGACCGACGAGAGCAAGCGCGCTGCGATGTATGCCGAGATGCAGCAACTGGTTCACGACGACGGCGGCACCATCGTGCTGGTGTTCAACAATCTCGTGTCAGCGCATTCGAAACAGCTTGCCCATGGCGACATTGCGCCGAATTGGGAGGTGGACGGTCTGAGACTTGCAGAGCGCTGGTGGTTCGCGTAGCGGCCTCGCCCTTCGAGGCTCGCTTCGCTCGCGCCTTGAGGCGTGAGGTCACCCAAGTAAAACCGCCTCATGCCTCAAGGTGCCCGCCGCGGGCGGGCCTCGAAGGAGAGGCGGTTTTGCGAGGGTCCTCTCACGAGGATGTGATGGCCCAGGGGGCGGGGTCTGTGCGAAGGGAGTGGGAGTGAGAGCGTGAATCCGCTCCTCAGAACGGTTTTGCAGCGTTTAGGCCTTGGCCTCCTGACGCTCTTTGTCGTCTCGGTCATTATCTTCGCGACGATCGAGATGCTGCCGGGCGATTTCGCGAAGGCAATGCTGGGACAGGCGGCGACGCCCGAGACAGTGGCGGCTTTTCAAAGGGAGGTCGGCCTCGATCGCCCGCCAGTCCAGCGCTACTTCGTGTGGCTCGCCGGGGTGGTGCAGGGCGACTTCGGGCTGTCCTTTTCCAGCTTGGGCGCGCTCGGGGGAGGTCAAAAGAGAACGGTCGTTTCGCTCATTGGACCGAGGCTCGAGAACACCCTGTTTCTCGCCGGCCTTACGGCGATCATCGCCGTGCCCCTGTCACTGGCGCTCGGAATGCTGGCCGCGCTCTATCGCAACAGCATCTTCGACCGGGCCGTGAATCTCGTGACGCTGACCTCGATCTCGGTGCCCGAGTTCTTCGTTGCCTACATCTTGATGCTTTTCCTGGCGGTCAAGTTCCCGATTTTCTATTCCCTGGCCAACATCTCCCCAGACACACCTTTCCTGGAACGGATCGCGCGCTCGGCCTTGCCGGCAATGACCCTGGTCCTGGTGATCGTCGCGCATATGATGCGCATGACCCGCGCCGCGATCATCAACCTGCTGGCTAGCCCCTATATCGAGATGGCGCGCCTCAAGGGCGTGTCGCCCGCCCGCATCATCCTCCACCATGCGCTGCCCAATGCCTGGGCGCCCATCGCGACCGTAATTGCGCTCAATCTCGCCTATCTGATCGTTGGCGTGGTGATCGTGGAGACGGTGTTCGTCTATCCGGGAATCGGTCAACTCATGGTGGATTCGGTGTCAGCGCGCGACATTCCGGTCGTGCAAGCCTGCGCGCTGATCTTCGCCATGGCGTACATCCTCCTTAATCTTCTGGCCGATATCGTGTCGATCGTCACCAACCCGAGGCTATTGCATCCGCGATGACCAGCAGCCTCGACAACCAGGCTTCGAGCGAAGGGCAAGGCGCTCTTGCCGAGCATCAACCCCTGGTGATCCGGCGCAGCTTGTGGCAGCGCGTGATGCGGGAGCTTCGCCGCGCCCCGCTTTCGGCGTTGTTCGGCTTGGTGGTCATCGCAATCTATGCCGTACTCGCCGTGTTCGCTCCTCTTGTGGCGCCCTACGGGGAGTCGGAGGTGGTGGGCAACCAGTACGAGCTGTGGAGCGACAAGTTCGTCTTTGGTACCGACCAGCTCGGCCGGGACATGCTGTCGCGCCTCATCTATGGAGCACGCAACACCATCGGCATTGCGCTGCTGACCACGGGTTTGTCATTCCTGATCGGTGGCGTGCTGGGGCTCGTGGCCGCTACGTTGGGCGGCTGGATCGACCAATTGCTCGGCCGTTTGATCGATATTCTCATCTCGATCCCGCAGCTCATCTTTGCCTTGGTTCTGCTCTCCATTTTTGGGCCCTCGATCCTCAATTTGATCTTGATCATCGCCGTACTTGATTCGACGCGCGTGTTCCGGCTCACTCGGGCGGTGGCCATTAATGTCGTCGTCATGGATTTCATCGAGGCGGCGCGACTTCAGGGCGAGCGGCTAGGCTGGATCATGGGGCGAGAGGTCCTGCCCAACATCCTGCCGCCGATTGTCGCCGAGTTCGGGCTGCGGTTCTGCTTCGTGTTCTTGACGATCAGCGCGCTGTCGTTCCTCGGGCTTGGAATTCAGCCCCCGACTGCCGATTGGGGCTCCATGGTCCGCGAAAACGCCACACTGATCACCTACGGCGACATCACGCCGCTGTTGCCCGCAGGCGCCATCGCTTTGCTGACGGTAGCGGTCAACTTCGTGGTCGACTGGTTCCTGCACAAGACGAGCGGGCTTAAGGATGAGCGCTAGTAACCCTGAAAATGCGCGGATGGCGGGTCGACGCGGTGAGGTGCTGCTGGATATTCGCGGGCTCAGGATCGAGGGGCAGGTCGAGGATGTCTGGCTCGAGATCGTCAAGGGCATCGACCTCACGCTCAAACGCGGGGAAGTGCTCGGGTTGATCGGCGAGTCGGGTGCGGGCAAGTCGACCGTTGGTCTTGCCGCAATGGGATATGCCAGGCCTGGCTGTCGCATCACTGCGGGCACGATCCTGTTCGACGGCATCGACCTGACCCGGGCAAGCGAGGCGGAGAAGCGCAAAATATGGGGGACGCGGATCGCCTATGTAGCACAGTCGGCCGCCGCCGCGTTCAATCCCGCGCATCGGCTGATCGACCAGTATGCCGAAGCGCCGCTCACCCACGGGCTGATGGGCGAGGGTGAAGTGAAGAGGCAGGCCGTCGATCTGTTCCGCCGCCTGCAGCTTCCCAATCCCGAGCAAATCGGCTTCCGCTACCCGCATCAGGTTTCGGGCGGTCAGTTGCAGCGGGCGATGACGGCGATGGCCATGTCCTGTCAGCCGGATCTGATCATTTTCGACGAGCCGACCACCGCCCTTGACGTCACCACCCAGATCGAGGTGCTGGCGGCGATAAAGGACATCGTCCACCAATTCGACACGGCCGCCATCTACATCACTCACGATCTCGCGGTCGTGGCGCAGATGGCCAACCGTATCATGGTGCTGCGTTATGGCGAAACGGTGGAAGAGGCGCCGACACGGCGAATGCTGACCGAGCCCCAGCAGGCTTACACGAAGTCACTCTGGGCGGTTCGCTCACTGCGCAAGGAGGAGGAGCCGGGAGAGGACATCCTACTTCGCGTCGAGGGAGTGGAGGCTTCCTACGGTGGCGTCGTCACGGTTCTGCACGATGTAAGTGTACGGGTACCGCGTGGGCGAACCGTCGCAGTCGTCGGCGAGTCGGGCTCGGGCAAATCGACTCTCGCGCGGGCTATCACAGGCCTTTTGCCGCCGATGAAAGGCCAGATCATCTTTGATGGCAAGCCGCTGCCGCCCGCGTTGAAACAGCGGAGCAAGGACCTGCTCCGGCGCCTGCAGATGATCTACCAGATGCCTGACACGGCTCTCAATCCGCGCCGCCGCGTGCGCGACATCATCGGACGTCCACTGCGACTGTTTCTCGGCCTTACCGGAAAGGCACAGGAACGACGCGTGCGCGAGCTTCTGGAGATGACCGAGCTCGACCAGCGCTTCCTCGAGCGGCTGCCGAGCGAGCTCTCCGGCGGGCAGAAGCAACGCGTCTGCATTGCCCGCGCCCTTGCCCCCGAGCCTGACCTCATCATCTGCGACGAGGTGACCTCGGCCCTCGATCAGATCGTGGCAGAGGAAATTCTGAAGCTCTTGCTACGTCTGCAGAAGGAGCTCGGGGTTTCCTATCTCTACATCACACATGATCTTGCAACCGTGAAGGCCATCGCCGACGAGATCGTAGTCATGTATCTGGGCTCCGTGGTGCAGAGCGGGCCGAAGTCGGAAGTGCTGCGACCACCGCACCACGAGTACACCGAGCTGCTCTTATCTTCGGTGCCGGAGATGGATCCAGACTGGCTCGATGCCTTGCTTGCCAAGCGCGCCGATACAACCACCGCGCCTAAGAGAGAGGCCCCTCCCGCCTAGCCAGGTACGACTCCTCGCCACACGGTCCGCGCGCTGTACATCCTTGTTGGCGACTGGCGCCTCGAAAGCCTATGGAGTTTCATCTAGACGCTTGGAAATCGTGCCCTTTTTTCCAGCTCGTAGATTGGAAGAGTATTGCGTACATAGGCATGAGCGGCGTCCTGTTCGGGCCGATAGTCCCAGGACAGGCCCTGATCGCGCATAACCCTCTTCAGGAGCTTCCGGCGGCGCTGGCTTTCGAGTACTGCCGCTTTCAGCGCGGCACAATCATGACGTTGCCTGAGTTCCTGCACCAGGCTCTCGACTTCCGCCGCTCCGCCCGGATCGGCTGCTCGATTTCTCACCTCATGGGGATCGTCGGCGAGGTCATAGAGGAGGGGGGGATCCGCCTCGGAATAGATGAACTTCGTGTTGGCGCGACGGATCATGAAAATCGGTGACGCCGTGGCCTCGGCATAGTACTCGCCAAAGACCTCGTCATGCCCCGACCCCGATGTAACGTGGGGCAGAAGCGAGCGGCCTTCCAGGGGTGTTGCAAAGTCCGGCGCCTCTCCGTCGCGGACCATTTCAACGACCGTCGGGAGAAGATCTACAAGAGACACGGCTTGGCGAACACGCCGCGGCGAGAACAGCTTCGGGGCGTGGATGATCAAGGGCACGCGGGCGGAATGCTCGAAGAAGCTCATCTTGAACCACAGACCGCGTTCTCCCAGCATGTCGCCATGGTCGGATGTCAGGATGATGATCGTGTTGTCGGCAAGGCCGGCTTCGTGGAGAGCGTGAAGAATTTTCGCGACCTTGTCGTCGATATCTGCAATTGACCCATAGTATGCACGGCGCGCACGTCGTATCGTCTCGTCATCGAGATCAAGATCGCTTGCTCCATAGGCGTACCGTAAGCGCGTGGAGTGCGGATCTTCTGCGACGGCGCCGAGCGGAACTCTCGGCAGGTCGATTTCATCCTCTCGGTACAGATCCCATTTCTCGGGGCGACACAGATACGGGTCATGCGGTTGAATCATTGAAAGGGTCAGCATGAAGGGTTTGTCGGCGTGGTCTCTCGCCCGCTCGAAAATGTAGCGTTTGGCGTGAAATAGCGCCTCGTCATCATAATCGAGATACATTGAACGCAGGCAGGGGCCCGCTTTCGAAACCACTTCCATAGTGTGGTACCAGTCCAGCCGCTCGTCCGGCCTATCCCATTCCGGGTGCCAAGTGAAGTCGGCCGGATAGACGTCGGTCGTCAGCCGCATCTCAAATCCGTGCAACTGGTCGGGGCCCACGAAATGCATCTTTCCGCTGAGGCAGGTGTGATAACCCTCTGCGGCCAGATAATGCGCGAGGGTCGGCACTTCCGAGGAAAATTCGGCCGCGTTGTCCCAAGCCGCGATTTTCGACGGCAAGCGGCCGCTCATCATCACGAAGCGCGCGGGCGCGCAGAGCGGGGAATTGGTGTAGGCTGCGTCGAAAACGACGCCTTCCTCGGCCAGCTTTTGAATGGTCGGAGCCTTGACCACGGGGTGCCCATAGCAGGGGAGAAACTGCGGGGCGAGCTGATCGGCCATGATGAGCACGATGTTCGGCCTCAGCTTCCGTTTCTTCATTTTGCTCCTCCAAATCCGGATTCCGTTCGGGCGGCGAGTCCGTGCCGAGCATGATCCTCTCCGACCAGAATGGCCAAGCGCGGCGACCTTTCTGAAGTATACAGCAGAAGATTTTGTTTCCTTGATCCTATGGATCAATCACTCTGTGCATCCGCCCAGGTGAAGCTATGACCCGACTGAGGGTGGAAGTCATGAGGACGGATGATGGGGTGCCTCTGATCGACGGTCTCCAATATGCGAACTGGTCCGAGCGCATCTTTCGTCAGATGCGGCAAGGAGGGGTGTCGGCCGTTCATGTGACTATCTGCTATCATGAGAACTTCCGTGAGATGGTCGCGAACATCTCGGCTTGGCATCGTCGGTTCGAGCGTTATCCAGGTCTCATTTTCCATGGCCGGACGGCGCAGGATGTGCTGGCGGCGAAGGCGGAGGGCCGGACCGCCATATTCTTCGGTCTCCAGAATTGCTCGCCGATCGAGGACGATATCGGGCTGGTGGGGATATGCCATCAGCTCGGCGTGCGCTTCATGCAACTCTCCTACAACAATCAGAGTCTGCTTGCATCGGGTTGCTACGAAGCGGAGGACTGCGGCGTCACCCGCATGGGCAGAGAGGTGATCGGGGAGATGAATCGAGTCGGACTGGTCATCGATATGAGCCATTCGGGGGAACGATCGACCTTGCAGGCCATCGAGCTTTCCGAGCGGCCGATCGCCATCACCCACGCCAACCCGGTCTCCTGGCATCCCGTCAAGCGCAACAAGTCGGACACGGTGCTGTCGGCGCTGGCGCAGTCGGGCGGCATGATGGGCTTTTCGCTTTATCCTCACCATCTGCACGGCGGTAGCGCCTGTCGGATGGAGGAATTCTGCACGATGGTGGCCAAGACCGCGGAGCGCTTCGGTGTGGACCATTTCGGCATCGGCAGCGATCTGTGCCAGGACCAGCCGGACGAGGTCGTTGCCTGGATGCGCAATGGCCGGTGGACCAAGCGGAGCGACTACGGCGAAGGGTCCGCGCAGGAGCCCGGCTTTCCTGCCCAGCCAAACTGGTTTCGTGACAATCGCGACTTCCGGAACATTGCCGACGGTCTCCGTCGAACCGGCTTTTCGCCAACGGAAGTCGCGGCGATCATGGGTGGCAACTGGCTACGCTTCTTCGAAAGGTCTTTCGGACCGCGCTCCGGTCGATGAGCGAAAGAGCGCAACTTGAACGGGATGCGCGCACGTGCGCGCCACTGCGTCCGCCCGAACAGGTGATGCGTCTCGCTCGGATGGGAAGCTTCTTCCCGACCCGTCTCAGCTTCATGCCAACACTAATTCGCCGCATGTGCTCGGAGTGCTGGCGCATCGATCGTCCGCGGATGGATCTTGACGCCGACGGCTTCGGCCATGCGGTCTATCGCGTCACCATCGGTGCGCGCTGCTATTCACTCCTGGCGTTCTCGCAGGCTCTGGATCCTGAGCGGCGGACCGACCGGGTGATCGCCGAAGCCTGGGACGCGAGCTTCGTCCTCTTCGATGGCATGCCGACCGACGACGATATCGCGCGTCTGGCCCGTGCGGCGCCACGACAGGAGGCGGCGCGATACCGTCCGACCGAGCTGGTTCTGTCGCGGGCGAACAAGAGCATCCGCTTCTTCGATCATCTGGTCGAACGACTTTCGTCCGGACAGCAGCCGGATGCCGAGTTGCTCCGTCGTGTCGGCTATCTCATGCGCACGACGGCTATCTATGGGAATGGCAAGTTCGGGATCGCCGATCGTGCCCGTATCGCGGATCGACCCGAGCTCGCGGGTCCATTCCAGGCCGAAATGCTGACGATCTATCTGATCCGGTGCTTCACACACGATCTGGTGGAGCATGTCGCCCGAAGGCGAGGTGGCGCTGGATTCGCGCCGCTGGAGCGGCGGTTGAAGCGTTATATCGGCATCGGGAACGCGACCGGACTGGGCATGGCGCCGTTCCTCGCAAGCCATCCAATCTTGATCCACAATTGGATCTCCGCGCGCGAAACCGCGCTGGCGCGGGTGCGAAGCGTCACCACGGCTGATCCCGATCGCATGGAGCGGTTCCGCGGGCTTGTGGACCGCGCGACCCGTCATATCAGGGAATGGCGGGTCGACGACGCCCGGCAATCTCAAAGGATTACGCGCCTGCATGAAGATCTGGCGTGGCTAGGCTGTCTGCTGGTGGATGGCGAGGTCGCGCTGACCGGAAGCCAGCCGTGGGATCGGCTCTATCGCGCAGCCGAGAGCCGCTGCTCGGTGGAGGGGCAGGAGTTGATCGTCAGCCTGCTGATCGAACTGTATCCGGAACTGGTCGACGAGCTTACCCAAACCATGTCGAGCGGGGCGGAGACGTGCTTCGAGCCGGGGATGCGGATAGACGAGCTTCATCGCCATCTTCGAACCCGGTATGCCTGGGCCCTTGCGCTCGATCTGGAGGATCCCGACCAGCGGCAACTGTTCTGGTATGTATCCGAGGAGAAGCTGGAGCCACGGCTCGGAAATCGGTTTACCGAACCCGGGTCTGAGCGCGAGATGCCACTTGCGATCGCCGTCGGCATCCAGGCGCTGGATCGGGCTCTTATCGCCACGGCGGGCGAAGAGAGAGTGGCGGAGTTTTTGCTTCACCATCCTGAGTTCCGCAGCACCGTGCGCCGCGTCCAGACCGTCGCCAGATATCCCTATGGCGAGATCTACGACAATCTTGTCTCTGGCGCTTGTCTGCCGATCGATCTCCTGCGGTGCAAGCTGTCGTTCTTCGGCGCTTCAAAGTTTGACCCAAAATCCGATCGATGGACCCGGATCACGCTCTATCAGGGAGCGCCGTTGCCGGACGAGTTGGGCCGGCCGGGTGCCGACGACTGGTGCTTTCCATTCCTGGAGTCGATGTGACGCTGTCCTTGAATGAGATCGAGGTCACGGTGCGAAAGGCCGCGCTCGGGTCCGGGCTTCCACTTGGTCTTGCGGAGGAAGCGGGAGCCGTCGCGGCCTGGCTTGCCGCCGTGGGGTTTCCCGTTGAGGATCTAATGGTGAGCGCGTTGGAACATTCCAACGATGAGGCGTTGCTGCTGAGTCGAGCCGGAGCGATCTACAGGCTGACCACAAATGGTGGCGCATGTGCAGCGCTACGCGCCGCTCCCAGTGCCTGTGATCTCGTCGTTGCCGCGGCTCGGTCAGGAAAGCCTATCGCGGTCGA
This sequence comes from Alphaproteobacteria bacterium, assembly GCA_035620695.1. Taxonomy (GTDB): domain Bacteria; phylum Pseudomonadota; class Alphaproteobacteria; order JAREAF01; family JAREAF01; genus JAREAF01. Next base: position 17,320 of record DASPGI010000196.1, on the reverse strand, counting down.
GGCGGCGATGGATGTGCCGGCTCTGGCTGTCGCTCAGGCCGCCGTCGCTGCCAGGGAATCAGGTGTGGAGATCGCGGTCTGGATAGGAGAAACGCTTGTGGCTCGGCTGGTCGGAGAATCTGCGATTCTCTTTGGCGATATGACGGAACTGGCGGCGCTACGCAGTCTGCCCGTAAGGATCAGGATTGCCCAGGACCGGGATCGGCTCGAAAGCAGGAAATTCGCGCGCCCGGATCTGATAGCCGCCCGTGATTTGGCGCTTAAGGATGGAGTGCGTATGGAACCATCTTCGTGGGAGCGCATTCGGTCGCTGGCGGCGCGCACCCTGGTTCCAGCAACGATGCATTCTCGCGAGCGAGGCGCAGGAGCGGGCTTGATCGATACCGATTGAGGGGGCTGGCCCGAACGCCTTGGATCGCGCTGATCAGGTCGGTGAGCGCAAGGGGATGCCCAATCCTTCCAATCGGGGTTCCGAGACCCACTCCTCCCCGGATTCGTCGGTCCGGGATTCGTCGGCCCGGTGTTCGGCGGCGAACAGCACATAAACCGCCGGCAGAATGAACAAGGTGAACACCGTTCCGATCGCCATTCCGCTCACCAGCATGATGCCAATGCTGTTCCTGGCCTCGGCTCCCGCGCCGGTCACGAACACCAGGGGCAGGTGACCGAACACGGTGGCGGCCGTCGTCATCAGGATCGGGCGCAGACGCGTGACCGAGGCCTCGCGTATCGCGTCGATCTTGTCCCGGCCTTGCCTCTGCAATTCGTTGGCGAAGGCAACCATCAGGATGCCGTTCTTGGCGATCAGACCGACCAAGGTGATCAGACCGATCTGGCTGTAGATGTTAACGGTGGTGAAACCGAGAAAGGTGAAGAGGAGGGCGGCGGTAAGCGCCAGCGGCACAGAGCCCAGAAGCACCACCAAGGGATCGCGGAAGCTGCCGAACTGTGCCGAAAGAACGAGATAGATCAGCAAAATGGCGAAACCGAGCGTACCGGCCAGAGTTGCACCTTCCTGCTTGATCTGGCGCGATTCCCCGGCGAAATCGATGGTATAGCCGGCGGGCAGGATGTCGCGCGCCGCCGCCTCGAGTATGGCCAGCGCATCGGTCTTGGTTACACCCGGCGTAGCACCGCCATAGACGCGGAAACTGTCGGTTTGCTGAAACCGTGCCAGGGTACGCGGGGCGGTGGAGGTTTCCAGCCGCGCGACCGAAGAGAAGGGGATTTGCATGCCCTCGCGCGTCCGGATCTTGTAGTCGAGCAGTTGCGCGGCGGCAGCGCGTGAGCCGGCGCCGACCTGAGGTATGACCTTGTAGGCGCGGCCATCCACGCTGAAGCGATTGACATAATCTCCGGCGAGCAGGACGGCGAGCTGGCGGCCGACCTCGGCAAGGTCGAGGCCGAGATCGGCGACGCGTTCGCGATCGACCACGACCCGCACCTGCGGAAGGTCGATCTTCAGATCGGTATCCGCGAACATGAATTGACCGCTGTCCAGGGCGGCGCCGACCAATTGGGCCGCATAGTCGGCCATCTGCTCGGGCGTGCCTGGCCCCTTGATCACCAACTCGACGTCATAGTTGCCCGCTCCGGGCAGCGCCGGCGGTAGCACGGCGTATATCTGCAGCTCCGGGATTTGCGACAGCACGCCGAACACTTCGGGCTGGATCTCATGCGCAGTGCGTGTCCGCTCATCCCAGTCCTTGAACAGGTACCCTCCAAACCCGTTGGACGGAAATACGATCTCGAACATCGCCTGGAATTCCGGTAGCTCCACGCCACTCTCGTAAACTTTGTGCATATGCTCCGAGGTATAGGCGAGCGAAGCGTCCGGCGCCGAGTTCACGATAAGGAAGATGAACCCTTCATCTTCGGTCGGCGCGAGTTCACGGCCTGAGAACGTGTAGAGCGGAACAGCGAGGAGGCTGATGAAGGCGCCGAAGACAAGGATCTGGGCCCGCGTGCGGAGAATTCCGTCAAGAAGCTTTCTATAGCCGTCGGACAAGCGATCGAAGAGGCGGCCGACCAGACGGGTATAGCGGCCCTCTCGGCCGCCCTGGGGCGCCATGTAGGCGCTCATGATCGGGGAAAGCGTGACCGCCACAACCCCGGACACGATGACAGCGACTGCCAACGTGAAGGCAAATTCCTTGAACAAGACCCCCGTCAGGCCGGACAGGAAGCCGATCGGGGCATAGACCGCCGCCAGCGTGATCGTCATTGCCACGATGGGGCCAAATAATTGTCGTGCGCTCTTCAGAGCCGCCTCGATTCGCCCCATGCCCTCTCGCATGTGGCGGGCGACGTTCTCCACCACGACGATGGCATCGTCGACGACCAGTCCCACCGAAAGCACAATGGCGAGGATCGTCAGCAGGTTGAGCGAGAAGCCGAGCGCCATCATTGCCGCCATAGCGCCGACCAGCGAGATAGGGATCGCCACGAGCGGCACCAGCGCAGTGCGCGCCGAACCCAGGAAGAGGAACACCACCAGCCCAACGATCATCACCGTCTCGGTGAAAGTGGTGGCGATCTCCTTGAGAGCGTTTTCCATATAGATCGCGCCGTCATAGGCCAGCGCGATCTCGGTCCCCGGCGGCAGCACGCTCTTGATCGCCTCCAGCTCTGCCCTGAGCGCATAGGCGACGCTGATCTCGTTGGCGCCCGGCAGTGGCCAAATCGAGAGGTAGACGGCGTCCTTGCCGTTATGCCGAACATTGGCGCTCGCTTCTTCCGAGCCGAGTTCCACACTGCCGATGTCCGAGATACGAACGATGCGGTCGGATTCCTCGCGCACGATCAGCCGTTCGAATTCATCAGCGCTGCGCAGGTCGGTGTTTGCCAGAAGGTCGACCTGGACCTGTCCGCCTTTGGCTTGGCCGATCGCAGCCAGGAAATTGTTGCGGGCCAATGCCAATTCCACATCGGCTGCGCTGACGCCATGCGCGGCCAGTCGATCGGCGTCGAGCCAAACCCGCATCGCCTGCGGCCTCGCGCCTTCGAGGCCTACCCTCTGGACTTCGGGCAAGGTGCTGAGGCGGGGCTGTATCTCCCGCGACAAATAGTCGGTGAGCTGCGGTGGCGTCATCGTCTCCGAGGTCACGCTTACATAAAAGGTCGCGTATGGCCGGTCGGTGCGCTGCACCTCGACGACGGGCGATTCCGCCTCCTGTGGCAATTCGCTGCGAATTTGATCAAGCCGATTGCCGACTTCCGCCAGCGCTACGGTACTGGAGTGATTCAGCTTCAAGCGAACCGTCACCGTGCTCAAGCCGGCGACACTGGTCGATTCCACGTAATCGACGCCCGAGATCGACGACACCGCTCGCTCGATCGGCGTAGTCACGAAGCCACGAATTCCATCGGCAGATGCACCGACATAAGCTGTCGTGATGACGATCGAGGAACTTTCAATGCGCGGAAACTGCTGGATCGGCAATTCCAGGGCGGCGCGCACGCCGATAAGCACCAGCGCCAGGTTGACGACAATGGCGATCACGGGTCGCTTGACGAAGATGTCGATGATGCGCATGTCGGTTGGCCGCAGCGGATCAGTTCAGCAAAGTTTGCTGGTCGGGCCCCGGGTCGCCGGTTTGCACCAGCAGCCCATCGCGCAGCTTGAACGATCCCGCCGCGGCTATGAGCTCGCCCTCGGCCAGCCCTTCGAGAATGACGATCTCATCGCCCTGGGCCGGCCCGGTCTCGACGATTCTCTGGCGGGCTCGGAGCCTGCCATCCTCCTTTACCAGGACAAAGACATGCTCCCCGTAGGGAGCGCGGCGGACGGCAGTCAGCGGCACATACAGCGCCGGTTTCGGTGGCGCGGTCATGGCGAGCACATCCACGAAGGCGCCGGGGCGCAACGCTTCGCCCAAGCCGCTCGCCAATGCCCGAAAACGGACAGCCCGATTTGCGCTGTCGACACTGGCATCTTCCGCAATGATCCGCGCTTTCGCCGACCGGCCCGGAATCTGGGGCGCGGCAAGCTCGACGAGCGCTCCTGGCCTGATCGCGGAGGTCTCATCCTGAGGCAGGGAGAAATCGACATACGCGTCGGTATCGACTCCCTGAAGCATGGCTATCGGGGTGCCGACATCCAGATACCCGCCCGGCTGCAGATCGGTCAGGCCGATGCGGGCCCGGAAGGGCGCTCTGATCGTCTTCTTCTCGATGCCGATCTTCAGGCTCGAAACACGGGCGCTCGCCGCGGCAAAGTCCTCCCGCGCCTTGTCGAGCTCCTGGGCCGAGACGGCAGGGCTTGAGCGCAGCTTCTCGCGGCGTTCCAAGGTCAGGCGCGCAAGTCGAGCCTCCGCCTCCGCGGCCCGCAGCTCGGCCTCCTCCTGGCGCGTATCGAAGCGGATCAAGATCTGACCGGCCTCCACCACCTCGCCGGAGGAGAAGCCCACCTCGGCTATGGTCCCTGCAAGCTCGTTGCGAATTTCAACCTGGCGCAGAGCCACGACGGTTCCCACCGCCTTGGCAGTGGCGATCCACTCCGCCCGACGCACGCGCACGGCCTCTACCGCTTCCTGAGGCTCCGGGAAGGCTTGCGTCGCAGCCGTCGCGTCGGCGATTTCGGCGTATTTGTAGTAGGCGAGCCCGCCCCCAATGCCGGCCATCGCCAGAAACACCATGAACCAGGCCACGGCACGTCTAGCCATCGACCCTTCGCTCAGACCAGCTGAGCCATCGGTAGCTGGCTGGAGGCGCTTTCCCGGCGGGGCGGTTTCGTACCTCATCGTCGTCGTCCTTTCGCCTGCCCGACACCTGGGACATCGGCCACTAAATTGATGTGAACCAGTTCACACCGATGGTTCCGATTGGCGCATACCAGCTGCGCGAGGAAGCCAGCCCGCCGGGTTGATTCAGGATATCGTCGAATGGGGGCCCATAAATCGACACCACCCTCCGGCCACGTAACGCGTGCCGTGAGGTGCAAGCCGCTAGTCCTGCCAGAATCGCTTCACCACCTCGCTCTCCACATCCGCTCGCGTGAGGCCGATATCACGCAGCAGCCTATCGTTCAGGCGAGCCAGATCGCGGCGCTGACGGCTCCGCTCCCTCCAAGAACGGAAGGTGCGCATGGCGTGCCGAACCAACTCCAAGGCTATGTCGCGTCGATCGCCGCTCCTGCTTTCATCCATAGCCGCTCGGCCGGTTGGGACGATGTGGAGCGCAGACTCATGGTCTCTCATGTCCGATCTCCTTTTGTGGGTTGGGCTTACGGCGATGCCGCCTCAGCCGCTTCTTGAGGCGCCGCTTAGCGGATTAGGCGATTCGGGAAAGCCGCAGCCGTCTGATCTGGAGCGGCAGTATGCCGGAAGGCTCCTGACATCCTGCTGTCAGCAGCCCTGACAGTCTCCTGACAACGTGGTGGCAGGAGGGCTAAGATAGGATAGCCGTTGGGCCGGAGAGCCCTTGGCAGGAAACATCCATGCGCCGAGCTGATCGGCTTTTTGCGATCATCCAGTTCATGCGTCGCCAGGACCTTGTCCGTGCCCGCGATCTGGGCCAGGCGCTGGAGGTTTCCGAACGCACGATCTATCGGGATATCCAAGACCTGATTGCGAGCGGCGTTCCGATCGAGGGCGAGGCCGGGGTCGGCTACGTCCTGAAGGCAGGATTCGACCTGCCTCCGCTGATGTTCAAGGAGCAGGAAATCGAGGCCTTGGTCCTGGGCGCGCGCATCGTGGAGTCCTGGGCGGATGCGCAGCTTGCCGCGGCTGCCTCCGAGGCCATCGCCAAGGTTCAGGCGGTGATCCCGGAACGGCTGCGGGGCTACATGGCGAACACCGCGCTTCTGGCGCCTCCGCACCATTACATGGAGCCGATCAGCTTCGACCTCCCGCAGCTTCGCCAGGCCTTGCGCAGCCAGCACAAGGTTCACTTCCGGTATCGCAAAGCCAACGGGGAGGATTCGGAGCGGACGGTCCGACCGCTGTCGCTCGCCTATTTCGGGCCGGTCTGGCTCTTGGCGGCCTGGTGCGAGCTGCGCGAGGACTTTCGAAGCTTTCGTCTGGATCGTATCCATGCGTTTCGTGTCGAGGCCGATCGGTTCCGCGCGGAACCCGGCAAGACCCTCATCGATTTTCTCAAGCGCGATCAAAGCTGGGTACGCGGACCGGTCGCCGCCACGGATCCGAGCAGCTGATAGGGTCACCGGCGAGTGCCGTGGCTAGAGTTTCGAAAGGTCCCTGATCGGTCGTACTTCGATGCTGCCCAGCCGCGCCGAGGGGATCCCTGCTGCCAGTCGGATGGCCTCGTTCAGATCTTCAGATTCGATCAGAAAAAAGCCGGTCAGCTGCTCCTTCGTCTCCGCGAAGGGGCCATCTGTCGTCGATATTTTGCCGTTTCTCACTCGCACGGTTGTTGCGGCATGAACCGGCTCGAGCGCCTCTGCGACGACGAAGTGGCCGTTCCGGCGAAGCTCCTCGTCATAGTCCAGATGCTCGCGGACCAGAGCCTCCCAAGCGCTCTTGGACAGCTCATCGAGTTTTCGCTCTTCCGTGAAGACCAGGCAGAGATATTTCATGATTTGGTCCTTCCCTTGCGCCTTTCGCCGATCCCGTGGACATGGCCTAGTCGCTTGACTTCGTCCGAAATCGACAAACGCCCCTCCCCAAACCGCCTATATTCCTGCAACATGCCGTATTGCGATCGTCGTGGTCGGATGTTGGACGGAGGTTGGAATATGAAGGCGATATGGCGCGGTCAGGTGATTGCTGAAAGCGACCGCACGCTCGAGGTAGGCGGATATCGCTACTTCCCGCGAGAGACCGTTCGGATGGATTTGCTACGGCTGTCGCCGAGGACGGAAAGCGACCTTGCCTGTCCACACGGCGTTCAATTCTACGACCTTGTGCAGAACTCGGCCGGCAGCGAGCGCGCGGCGTGGTCCTACGAAGCTCCAAGGACATCGATGAGCCAGGTCGATCATTGGATCGGCTTTTGGGAGGATGTATCCATCGAGCGGTGAGTGCGGCCGAATCGGAATGATAGCGCGATAGATCAGGGCAGCAATTCCCTCAGCCGTCGCTCAAGAAATCGGCGCGCCGGTTCTTGGAGGGTCAGGTCAAGAGCCCGTTGGTAAGAGATGCGGGCCTCCTCCGTTCGTCCCAACCTTCGGCACATATCGGCCCGCGCCGCGTGCGCCAGGTAGTAGCCGCCTAGATCGCCACGGGCCAGGATCGCTTCGATGAGGGAGAGGCCCGCGGACGGCCCGTCGCGCATCGCCACCGCGACTGCACGGTTCAACTCGACAACCGGTGAAGGGTCCAAGCGCAGCAGCATGTCATAGAGCCCGACGATCTCAGTCCAGGCAGTCTGGGTGCCATCCGTCGTTTCGGCATGCACGGCGGCGATCATCGCTTGCAGCGTGTAAGGGCCGATGCGCCGTAGGGAAAGCGCTCGCTCGACCAGCGCCAGTCCTTCGGCTATGTGATCTTGGTTCCAGAGCGACCTGTCCTGATCTTCCAACAGAACCGGTTCCCCGGTCGACGAAGTGCGCGCCGTCCGCCGCGACTCTTGCAGAAGCATCAGGGCCAGCAGCCCGACTGCTTCGGACTCCGGCAAGAGTTCGATCAACAGCCGCCCCAGACGGATCGCCTCGCTCGAAAGATCGTGCCGCGTCAGGGAGTCACCGGACGATGCAGAGTAGCCTTCGTTGAAAACCAGGTAGATGACGTGCAGCACGGTTTCGAGCCGCTCCGGAAGCTCGATGCGCGAGGGCACCTGGTAGGGGATGCGGGCGTCGCGAATCTTCGCCTTGGCGCGGACGATCCGCTGGGCGACTGTCGGTGCGGCGGCGAGAAATGCGCGGGCGATTTCCTCGGTCGTGAGGCCACAGACCTCGCGCAAGGTCAGCGCCGCCTGCGCGTCGGGGGGCAGGGCAGGATGGCAGCACGTGAAGATGAGCCGGAGCCGATCATCCTCAAGGCCTTCGTCGTCCCAGTCGGCGGGGTTGCTGGTCTCGGCGTCAAGCTGTATGGCCAGTTCCGTCAACGAGGCATCGAACCGGGCGCGCCGTCGGATCGCATCGATCGCCTTGAACCGGCCGGCCGACACCAGCCACGCTCGCGGATTGCCGGGAATGCCGTCCCGGGGCCATTGCTCCACCGCCGCGGCGAAAGCCGCGTGCAGCGCCTCCTCGGCGAGGTCGAAATCCTTCAGAAGGCGAATCAAGGTGGCCAGCACATGGCGCGACTGCGCGCGGTAAATCGCATCCACCCTCGCACGCACATCCTCGGCCGCAGTCTCGCTCGTCAACGCCACGCTCTGGGCTCATGCCGGCGCAGGTCCCACAAGGGCCGTACCTCGATCGAGCCAATGCGCGCCGCCGGGATTCTTCCCGCGATTTGTATGGCCTCGTTCAGATCCCGCGCCTGGATGAGATAGAAGCCGGTCAGCTGTTCCTTGGTCTCCGCGAATGGGCCATCGGTCGTGGACAGTCTGCCGTTCCGCACCCTCACCGTTGTGGCTGTGTGGGCTGGTTGAAGGGCTTCCGCGATGATCGAATGGCCGGTCTTGTGAAGCTCTGCGTCCACGGCGACATGTTCTTCGGAGAAGCTCTCGAACGCACCCTTGCTCATGGCTTCCAGCACCGACTCCTCGCTGTAAACCAAACACAGATACTTCATACCTTCCTCCGCCCAAATGCACCGCAGGGAGGCGTACGCTCAGTGGCTTGGCGAATGGATGTCCAGTATCGCGGCAGGTCCGGACATCGTCGGATATTGGGGCAATCTCGGTAATGAGGGAGAGGGTTCTTTGCGTCGATACCTCTAGGAAGCATGGGCGCCGCCGGATACGCCCCGTGACGTTTTTCGGGGGACTCTTGCGGAATTGTTGCGTCTGGATCAGCCGCCCCAAACTCCAATCCGCCCCACTCTCCGAGTATTCGCTCGATTATTCAACCAATCGGTTGACTTTCTAAAAATGCCTGCCTATATTCAACCGTATGGTTGAATTAAAAAGGTTTGAGCTGGGTTCCGTCTTTCACGCCCTTGGCGACGCCACGCGCCGACGGATGCTTCGCGAACTTGCCGGCGGCGAGCGAACCGTGGGCCAGCTTGCGAAACCCTTTGCTATCTCGCTTGCGGCGGCCTCGAAGCACATCAAGGTATTGGAAAACGCTGGGCTCATTCGTCGCGAGGTGCGCGGCCGCACCCATCTGTGCCGCCTCGAACCCGGACCGCTCGCCAGCGCCCATGAGTGGCTGAGGTTCTACGAGCGTTTCTGGACCAACCGTCTCGATATGCTCGAAGGGCTCCTTCGCAAGGAGGAGGAACAAAAATCCCCCAACCCCAGAAAAGGAGATGGCCGATGAACGAACTCGTAACCCCGAGCGCTTATGGCGTGCTGACCGAGCCCGCGACGTTGAAGATCCAGCGCCTTCTGCCCGGCCCGATCGAGCGCGTCTGGGCGTATCTCACGAAGAGCGAATTGCGCCGCCAATGGCTGGCGGCGGGCGAGATGGAGATGAGGGTCGGCGCGCCCTTCGAGTTCATCTGGAGAAACGACGAACTTACCGATTCGCCTGGCCAGCGCCCGCCGGGCTTCCCCGAGGAGCACCGGATGCAGAGCCGGATCATCGACCTGGATCCGCCTCGCAAACTCGCGATTACCTGGGGAGCCAAGGGCGAAGTCTCTTTCGAGCTGGACCCAAGGGGCAACAAGGTGCTGCTTACCGTGATCCACCGCCGCCTGCCTGACCGCGCAACCATGCTGAACGTCGGAGCCGGCTGGCACATGCACCTCGACATTCTGGTTGCCCGGGCAACAGGAAAGGAACCAGAGCCATTCTGGGACGGCTGGAGCCGCCTCAAGAACGAATACGGCCAGCGGGTGCCGGCCTGACGCGACTGAGGACGTGACAGGCGGTGCAGGCATGGTTTTACGGCGGCTGCCGGACACCAGCAAGGAAGGAGAGATGATGACCGACCACAAGACAGGAACGCGAAAGGAGTGGCTTGCGGCCCGGCTGAAGCTGCTCAAAGCCGAGAAGGACCTCACGCGGCGTAGCGACGAGGTGGCGCAGCTACGGCAAGAACTGCCGTGGGTCCAGATCGACAAGGAGTATCGATTTGAGACCGATGAAGGAAGCGCCTCGCTGACAGACCTCTTTAGAGGACGCTCTCAGCTCCTTGTCTACCACTTCATGTTCGGGCCCGACTACAGGGCGGGGTGTCCATCCTGTTCGGCCTTGGCGGATGGGTTCAACGGCTCCGTCGTTCATCTGGCGAACCACGACGTCACGCTTTCAGCGGTGTCGCGGGCGCCGCTCACGAAACTGCAGGCGTACAAGCGGCGGATGGGGTGGACATTTCCGTGGGCGTCTTCGCTCGGCAGCGATTTCAACCCCGACTTCAACGTCTGGTTCACCGAGGAGCAACAGCGCGAGGGGGGCATCGAATACAACTACCAGCGCGAGGCGGGCGCTCCGCTGGCCGGGCGTAGCACCGGGTGGTGGCAGGAGGGGCCCGTCGTCGAACTCGCGGCCATGACCGGCACCGACGCGCTCATTTATACGCGCGAGAGGCCTGGCATGAGCGCGTTCGCCCGCTTGGACGGCGTCGTCTACCATACCTATTCCACCTATGCGCGCGGACTGGACGGCCTCTGGGGCATGTACCAGTGGCTCGACCGCGCCCCCAAAGGACGCAACGAGACAGGCGTCTGGTGGCGCCGCCACGATGAGTACTAGTGCACCCATCTCGATGGCAGCCGCGGCTGGCCGTGACGCCCGGGCTTGCTGCCGCGAGCACCGCCGCTCAACGCGCGATGCACGGATACCTATGCAGCCCGAGGGCGTCTGACGCTTTGGCGGTGATGCGCGGCGCTGAGCGGCGAACTGTGCAGCTGAGCCCATGCTCTGGTTGTCTGAACCATCCGACATGAGTCCCTGAGCGTCCGTTCCGTTCCGAGCTTTACATCAGAAGAACGCCCGCCGAAGGGCGGCGACGATTTTAGGATCGGCAATGTCGATATACATCCTCGCCGCTCGACTATGCGTATGAACGGGGAGGAGCCCATGTGTCCTGCGTGTTTTGCAAGCGTGGCCCTGATCGCCGCCGGCGTTACTTCAGTGGGCGGGCTGGGGATGCTGGTCGCAAAGAAGTCTCGTGACGCCGCCGATACGAGAAACGTCGGCCTTGGAACCAAACCAACGGAGGGAGAACCATGCAACGCCCGGTCGTGAGTCGGGAGGAGTGGCTTACCGCGCGCAAGTCGCATCTCAAGAACGAAAAGGCGCTTACACGATTGCGGGATCTCGTCGCCGCCGAGCGGCGCGCTTTACCCTGGGTGAAAGTCGAGAAGGAGTATGTTTTTGACACGCTCCATGGCAGGAAGACACTTGCCGATCTGTTTGATGGTCGAAGCCAGCTCATTATTCATCACTTCATGTTTGGTCCCGACTGGGATGCGGGCTGTCCAAGCTGCTCCCTCGAGGCCGACCATGCGGAGGGCGCGATCGTTCATCTTCGAAATCACGACGTCGCCTATGTACGCGTTTCACGCGCACCGCTTGAGAAGCTCGAGGCCTACAGGAAGCGCATGGGCTGGAAGGCGCCGTGGGCATCCTCCTACGGCAGCGACTTCAACTACGACTACCATGTGTCGTTCACGGATGAAGATGTCGCCAAGGGCCGGGTCTACTACAATTACAACACGATCAAAGAGGAGAAATACCGGTTCGAGGAGCTGCCGGGCCTGAGCGTTTTCTACAAGGACCGGAGCGGCGAGGTCTTTCACACCTATTCCAGTTACGCTCGCGGCAACGAGGAGCTCATCGGCGCATTCATCTATCTCGACACTACGCCCAAGGGCCGCAATGAAACCGAAATTATGGACTGGGTGCGCCGCCACGACGAATACGAAGAGGGGTAGCGAAGAGCGTACGCGGCGTCGGAAACACGCGTATCCAACACCTTCAACGATGAAAGGTCATGATGTGCCGAAAGCCATTTTCGTCAATCTGTCATGCAAGGACCTCACGCGCTCGAAGACCTTCTTCGAGGCGCTCGGCTTCTCCTTCAATCCGAAATTCACCAATGGCGAGGCGGCCTGCCTTGTCATCTCCGATGCGATCTACGCCATGCTGCATACGCCGACGAGCTTCCGCCGTTTCACCCGCAAGCCCATCGCCGATGCCCATGAGACCACCGAGGCGCTGCTCGCGATTCAGGTGGACAGCAAGGATGAGGTCGACGGACTGATGAAGAAGGTGCTTGCCGCCGGCGGACGTGAATCCCGCGAGCCGGAGAATCACGGGTTCATGTATGGGCGTGCCTTCGAGGACCCCGATGGCCATATCTGGGAGCTGTTTTGGATGGATTCGAAGGCGGTGCCCAAGTAGGAGATGGTCTCATGCTGGTGAGTCGGAAGATCGTGCCCTGCCTGTGGTTCGACAGCGAAGCCGAAGAAGCGGCGAAATTCTACGTCTCGCTCTTCCCCACATCCAAGATCGTTGACCTTGTCCGCTACACCAAGGAGGGCGTCGAAATTCATCGGCGCCCGGAAGGATCGGTTATGGTCGTGATGTTCAGGATCGAGGGCCAGGAGTTCGTTGCGCTGAATGGCGGACCGCTGTTCAAGTTCAACGAGGCGATCTCCTTCCAAGTGCAGTGCGAGACGCAAGATGAAGTCGACCACTATTGGGAAGGTATGGGTAAGGGAGGCGATCCCGCTGCGCAGCAATGCGGATGGCTCAAGGATAGATTTGGTGTTTCCTGGCAGATCGTCCCGAAAATCCTGCTCGAGATGCTGCGCGATCCCGACAGACGCGCGGTCGAGCGCGTGACGAAGGCCTTCCTGCAGATGAAGAAGTTCGACATTGCGACGCTTGAGAGAGCGTATGCGGGGGAGAGGCGATGATCGCGACCCGGGTCCATATGGTCGTGTTTCAGAGGGCTGGAGTTCTCGCCTGAGAAAATTCCCGCTTCGACCCGGATTTTTACCTAAACTGGTCCCTTCCGAATACAAGAAGACGGGGTGCGGCGACTGATCCGAACGACAGCTTCCCGGTTTTTCCAATTGATCATTGCGTGCGCCGTGCTTGGCGCGGCGAGCGCTTATTCGCGTTCCGCGGAGATGAATAGGATCGAAGGAACAGCGATCTATCGCGAGCGGATCGCGTTGCCGCCGAGTGCAATCTTCGAGGCGGTTCTGGAGGACGTAACGAAGATCTACGCAAGGCCCATCGAAATCGCCCGAGCCACCGTTCAAAGTACCTCGCCGCCGCCCATCCGCTTCTCGATTGACTACGATCCTTCGCAGATCGATGCCGACCGAACCTATGTCGTCCGGGCGTACATTTACCTTGACGGGAAGATACTTTTCGCATCCGACACCTCCAGCCGCGTCCTCACAAGAGGGAGCGGGCAAAGCGTCGAGCTTCTCCTGCGCATGGTGCCGCAGGACCGTACATCGATCGATCCGGGCAACACAGTTTCCGGCGCGCACGGTCTTAAGCTGCCGGCCACCATCAGGGGCGACCTTCCCTGTGCCGATTGCGAGGCTATTCGCCATCACCTCGACCTCCGGCCGGATCACGTGTTCCAGCTTCGCCGCGAGTGGGTCGGGCGGAACTTTGTACGAGACGAAGTCGGTCGTTGGCGGGTCGATCCCGCGCGGGGCGCGCTGGCCCTCCATGGGGGTGGAGAAAGGCCCCTTCAGTTCGAGATCATGGGAGAGGATCCTCTCCGCCTGCTCGACATCGAGGGCGAGCCGATCGTCTCCGACCTGCCATACGAGCCTATCAGCGATGGGTCGCTCATGCCGACCGATCTCTCACTGCCGCTGGCGGGTGAGATGATCTACATGGCCGATGCGGCGCGCTTCACCGAATGCCCGACCGGACGCTCCTATCCGGTGGCGATGGAGGGCGACTTCATCGCGATGGAGCGGTCTTATCTCGAGAACACAAGCGCTCCGGGCGCACCGCTCTACGTGACCTTCGAGGGATCGATCGTCGATCGACCGAAGATGGATGGCGACGGCCAGGAGCCAACGGTTGTCGTGACCCGCTTCATCAATGCCTGGCCGAACGAACGTTGCGAGCGTGCTCGAGCCTCCGCCTCGCTTGAGAATACCTATTGGCGGATCGTGCGCCTGGGGGAGCAGGAAGTAGGCGTGGCGGAGGGGCGCCGCGAGCCGCACTTGTTGCTCCGTGGCGGAAGCGATGAGAAGCGCTTCTCGGCCACCCTGGGCTGTAATCAGATGGTGGGAGGGTATAGGCTCGAAGAAAGCGGCATCAGCTTCACGGCGGTGGCATCCACCATGATGGCATGCCCGCCGCCGCTGGATGATCTGGAAAGACAGCTCGGGAATACGCTCGCCAAAGCGAAGCAGTGGCGGATCATCGGCAATACGCTCGAGCTGATCGACGAGGCGGATAGGCCTGTCGCTCTCTTTGTGGCGGTCTATTTCTGACCGGGGTCGATATCCACGGTCAGGCAATTGATGCCGGATTGGCCCGTTTTTTCAGCTCGGCCTCGAGTTCCACGATCCGGTGTCTCAAGGGCGCCACTGCGTCCTGCAGCTCGGCCAGCGTAAACCGCTCCGTGATGTGCTGAGGGCAGTTCCAGTCGAAGGCCTCGAGGTGGATGATGAATCCGCGCTCGACCTTCGCCCGATAGTTCGGGTGTCCAAGTTTGGACAGCGCCTCCCTGTTCGCTGCGTCGATCAACTCAACCCGCCCGAACATCTTCAGGCGCCTCTTGTTCGGATAGTCCATGAAGAACAGACATACGCGATTATCCTTCAACAGATTACCGACGCTTACATACTGGCGGTTGCCCCGGAAGTCGGCAAAGCCGAGCGTTTTGGCGCCCAGAATGCGGATGAAGCCGATCGGCCCGCCGCGATGCTGCAGATAGGGCCATCCCGTCTCGCTCACCGTGGCCATGTAGAAACTGTCCCGAGCGGCGATGAAAGAGGCTTCCGCCGGACCGAACTCGCCGTTCACAGCTTGGGGCTGCGCCTCCATTCGCGCGTAGCTGGCGCGGCTGCCCATCTGCTCTTGCATTTCCTTGACGCTGCCAGTGAAGGCGATTTCGGCAAAGCGATGTCCCATCCTAGTCTCCGTTTCTATCCATAGCCGCTAGAGGCCCAGATCGGACAAGCCCGGATGGTTGGCCGGGCGCGGACCCTGCGGCCACAGGAACTTCCGTTCCGAGATCTTGATCGGTTGGTCGTTGATGCTGGCGAAGCGACGCCGCATGAGCCCATGCGGATCGAATTCCCAGTTCTCGTTTCCGTAAGAGCGAAACCAGTTGCCGGCATCGTCCCGCCACTCATAGGCAAAACGTACGGCGATCCGATTGCCGGAGAAGGCCCAAAGCTCCTTGATCAACCGATAGTCAAGCTCGCGCGTCCATTTTCGGGTCAGGAAAGCGAGGATTTCGGCGCGGCCGACCGGAAACTCCGCGCGATTGCGCCACCGGCTGTCCACCGTATAGGCAAGGGCGACGCGCTCGGGATCACGCCCGTTCCACGCGTCCTCCGCCATGCGCACCTTCGTGATGGCCGTTTCCTCAGTGAAAGGGGGAAGAGGCGGGCGGTCGGTCATCGTCTCCAACTCTCATCGGGTGCCCGGCCGCGTGTCAGGCGGCCAGCTCTTGAGGGTAAGGTGGCATTTAATGGCTCCATGGAATAATATCGATATTCTGAAATTGATTATTTCAGAGATGGGAATTAATCTATGGATCGGCTACATCAACTTGAGGTGTTCGTCGCGGTTGCCGATGCGGGCGGCTTTGCAAAGGCGGGGAACCGCCTGCGCATCTCGCCTCCTTCCGTCACCCGCACCATAATGGCCCTCGAGGCCCGTCTGGGCGTGCGCCTGTTCAATCGCACTACCCGTAGCCTCAGCCTTACCGAGATCGGCGCCCGCTTCCTCGAAACGTCGCGCAGCTTGCTGTCGGAAATCGACGCTGCGGAAAAAGATGTCGTAGGAGAGACGACGGCACCTCAGGGGCACTTGGTCGTCACAGCTTCCGCTACGTTCGGGCGCTTGGCCCTGACCCCGGTGGTGTGCGCCTTCCAGAAGGCCTATCCGAGGGTGACGGCATCGGCGTTGCTTCTGGACCGAATCGCCAACCTGGTGGAAGAGGGCATCGACGTCGCCGTTCGCATTGGCGATCTGCCCGATTCTAGCCTGATGGCCCGTCGCATCGGCACTGTCCGCCGCGTCCTTGTGGCAAGCCCCGATTACCTTGCCCGACGCGGCCGTCCGGAGGCACCCGCCGACCTGAAGCTTCACTCGATCATCGCTTTCACCGGGCTGATGGCAAACCGGGAATGGCGATTCCTGCGCGATGGCGTGCCGGGCGGCGTTTCGCTTGTGCCGCGTCTGGAAATTAATGACGCGCTCGCCGCCATTTCAGCGGCCGAGGCGGGTGACGGCATCACCGTGGCTCTCTCCTACATGGTCGCCGATCGGATCGAGGAGCGTCGACTTCAACTCGTGCTTGAGGAGTTCGCAACCCCTGCGATGCCTGTGCATCTGGTCTATCCCTCCAGTCGCGTGGTCGCGCCGAAAATTCGCGCTTTCGTCGACTTTGCGGCGCCGCGGCTGCGCTCGGCATTGGAGAAGCTGGCTCTCGACCCGCAACGCTCGCCGAGGCGCCAACCTCGATCGAAACACCGGGGTTGACGCGAGTGGCGTTGGTCTCCGGCGATTTGCCGAGGATCGTGGCGGTTTTACTCGGCCACGTGTAGCTATGGGACCATGCGCCGAGAAATGCAGCTCCGAGCGCGCGCCCCCACCCTCGCTGCTGTACTGCGCGCGACAGGGGCATCGGCTGGAGCCGGCATCCAGGAGAAGCAGCCCTTTCATGGCTGTAGGAGCCGCACCGGCAGGCTCGAATAGCGCAGTGGCGCGTCGGTGACGGCAAGGCAGATGCAGTCCTCACCGGTCGATGCGCGAGGCTCGTGCTTCAGGGCCTCGTTGGCCTCCTGTAGATCGCCGCGACGATACTCCCCGGTTTCATCGCAAAAGGCGCCAGCCAGCACGAGCGTCAACTCTAATCCGCCATGGCCATGTTTGGGCACGTGCCGTCCGGCAGGAATGCGCAGCAGTCGGGCCGTGGCGCCCTTGTTCGATCTCGCGATCACGACGTGACGGGCGTGGGGTCCCATCCACCGCCACTGAAGGCGGCCGGGTTCGCTGCCGGCATAGCAGTGAAGCGGTCGCGGCAGGATCGCGTCCTGTGGTGAGACGCTGGGACACGCAGACACGGGGCCATGAATTTCCTCGCGCCGATCCAGCCGCGCCATCACCTCGGTCAGCGACACGGCGGGCAGCGAGGCACGGGCG